>DPEO01000006.1:0-7967 GCA_003530935.1 Desulfomicrobiaceae bacterium
CTCTCGGAACGGTTGAGATCAATGGCCGGGAAGATGCGTTTGTCCGCCAAATGGCGATCCAGGTATATGTCGGCGTTGCCCGTGCCTTTGAACTCCTCAAAGATCACTTCGTCCATACGCGAGCCGGTATCGATGAGGGCCGTGGAAATGATGGTCAGGCTGCCGCCTTCCTCCAGATTGCGGGCCGCGCCGAAAAAGCGTTTGGGCCGCTGCAGGGCGTTGGCCTCGAGGCCGCCCGAAAGGACCCGGCCCGAAGACGGCGTGATGGTATTATAGGCGCGACCCAGACGCGTGATGGAGTCGAGCAGGATGACCACATCGAACTTGCGCTCCACCAAACGCTTGGCCTTCTCCAGCACCATCTCCGCCACCTGGACGTGCCGTTGGGGCGGCTCGTCGAAGGTGGAGCTCACCACCTCGCCGCGCACGGTGCGTTCCATGTCCGTGACCTCTTCCGGCCGCTCGTCGATAAGCAGCACGATGAGGTAGACTTCGGGGTGATTGGCGCTGATGGCATTGGCGATGGCCTGCAGGAGCATGGTCTTGCCCGTGCGCGGCGGAGCCACGATGAGCCCACGCTGGCCTTTACCGATGGGGGTCATGAGGTCGAGGATACGCGTGGAGTAGTTTTTATCCCCGTTTTCCAGGCGAAACTGCTGGTTGGGATAAATGGGCTTGAGGTTGTCAAAAAGAACTACTTTTTTTGTCTCTTCCGGCGGCCGAAAGCAGATCTCCTTGACCTTGAGCAGCGCGAAATACTTTTCTCCATCCTTGGGTTGGCGGATCTGCCCCGAGACCACATCTCCAGTACGCAGACCCAGGCGCCGAATCTGCGACGGAGAGACATAGATATCGTCCGGGCCAGGCATGTAACTGTACATGGGGGAGCGCAAAAATCCGTATCCTTCCGGAAGGATCTCCAAGACACCTTCACTGAAGATGGCGCCGTTTTGGGCGCAACATGCTTGGAGAATCGCAAAAATGAGCTCCTGCTTGCGCATGCCGCCCATGTTGTCGATATTGTAACGGCGCGCGATCTCCGCCAACTCAGACATGGATTTGGTTTTGAGTTCCGAAAGATTCATGCTGGCCTCATGCGCCACACGGCGCCCCCTACGGGGCGCTGGGGCAGCAGCGTCGGGTTGGAAAAAAGAGGAACGAGACAAGGGGAAAAAATCGTGAAGCGATGCAAAAAAACAGAAAGGGGGCTAATCCGCGGCTTCGTCGTCTTCGGCAGGATCGTCTTTGCCCGCCTGCAGAATATCGGCAAACAATTCCTCAATAGCCCTTTTAATCTCGGACTGCTCTTTACCCAAGGCAAAAGCGAGTTCCAAAGACACAAGGTTCATGGCCTGTTCCAGAAGGCGGCGCTCACCAAAGGAGAGTTCCTTGTCCTTGCTGATCAGGATCAATTCCTTGAGCACGTAGGCCACGTCTTGCAGGACACTACTCTTGAGCTTCTCCGAGTATTCCCGATAACGACGATTCCAATTCTGTCCCGTGTACCCAGTAAAGTCCGAACGATCCCGCAGGAAATCGAAGATGGCCTCGGCCTGCTCCGCGGAATACACTTCTCGCAACCCCACGTTGGCGGCATTCTTCACCGGCACCATGAGGGTGACGTTGTTACTCAAAATGCGCACAATGATGAGTTCGGTGGGTACCCCCCCGATCTCCTGCGTCTCAATGCGCTCCACCCGCCCCACACCCTGGGCGGGATATACAACGAATTCACCAACGCCAAACACAGGCACCTCCACACGGGATGGCTTACCGGAAAACACACGATGTGTATTTTTGATATCCTAAACAGCAGGCGGAGTCTACCGCCTTCAGCGACTATGCAGCCAACGGGTCGCTGCCTCAAGGCCATCGGCGCAGTACCGCAGCACCGCGTCCCGCGCCAAGGCGACACTTTCCTGGAGCACCTCTCGCTCCCCAGGGGAAAACGTCTGCAGCACGTAATCCGCCCCAGACATCCCCGCAGGCGGTCGGCCGATGCCGATACGAAGCCGGATAAAATCGCGACTGCCCAGAGTCTCGGCCACGGATTTGAGGCCATTATGTCCGGCCAGTCCTCCGCCGGCCTTGAAGCGCACCGTCCCCAAAGGCAGATCGAGTTCGTCGTGAAGCACGAGGACCTGCTGCGGGGAAACTCCATGTTTGCGCACTGGACGGGCAAGAGCCTGACCACTCAAATTCATGTAGGTCATGGGCTTGAGAACCAGCCACCGCCGAGCACCATGATCCTCGCTGACGTCCCACGCCTGCGCAAGCTGCCCATCCCGAAACGAACATGCCGCCCCCGGGGCATGGAGCCAGTACGCCACCAGCGCGTCCACCACTAAAAATCCACAATTGTGACGCGTTGTTACATAGCGAGGCCCCGGGTTCCCGAGGCCTGCTATAATACCAGTATACGCCATAACGGCACGACAATGCGCAAGAAGAACTAGGCCGCCGCTTCTTCTTTTTCTTCCTTGACGACCCCACGGCCACCAGCAATGGCCAAGACGGCGAAAGAACGGTCAAAGAGCACCTGTACGCCTTCCGGCACAGGCAATTGATCCACCATGAGTTTGTCACCGATATTCATTTCCGTGACATCCACAGTGATGGCGTCAGGGATGAGATGGGGCAGACAACGAACAGCCACTTTCTCCCGGTACACGGCCAGCTTACCGCCCAACACCACACCTTTGGCACGGCCCACCACGACCAGCGGCACCATCACATCCACCGGCTTGTCCAGGTCAATACCCCAAAGATCCACATGGACATAAACCCGCTTATAGGGATGCGTCTTGAGCTCCTTGATGATCACCGGCCGCTCCGTGCCATCCTCCAGGGTCATGGCCAACGGTTTGGAATAACGCACCGCCTCAAACGCCTTGGCCAGGGCCTTGGCATCCACCACCAGGGGGATATTCTCCCCAGAAGGAGAGTAAAACACCCCAGGAACTGCCCCCTGAGCCCGCAGTCGGGCACACGCACCCTTCCCCAACTCGGTGCGGCGGGCAACCTGCAAACGTGTAAGTTCCATTGATAAGCTCCTTGATTAGCTCTTCCCCAAGCCTACTGAAAAAGCACGCTCACCGACGATTCCGAGTGGATGTTATGGATCGCCTTGGCGAGCAGGCTCCCCACGGAGACCACGACGAATTTGTCGCTCTCAGCGGCCTTGGGATTGAGCGGAATGGTATCCGTAACAATGACTTTAGAAAACGAAGAGGCCAGCAAGCGGTCCACGGCCGGACCAGAGAGCACGGGATGGGTCGCACATGCCACCACATCCTCGGCCCCTTGCTCCGCCAAAAGACTCCCAGCCTCGGTCATGGTGCCCGCGGTGTCGATCATGTCGTCAAGCACCACGGCGATTTTCCCTTTGACGTCACCGATGACGTGCATGGCATGGGCCTGGTTGGGAGAGTCACGGCGCTTGTCCACGATGGCCAGCCCCACGCCCAAACGCTTGGCATACGCCCGAGCACGCTCGGTCCCGCCGGCATCCGGGGAAACGATGACCAAGTTGGGTCCAAGACCCCGCAGGGTCTCCAACAGCACCTGGGCGGCGTAGAGATTGTCCACTGGACAATCGAAAAACCCCTGGATCTGACCGGAATGGAGGTCCACGGTGAGCACCCGATGCACCCCAGCCACAGAGATGAAGTCCGCCACCATCTTGGCGCTGATGGGCACCCGAGGGACCACCTTGCGGTCCTGGCGGGCATACCCGAAATAAGGAATCACCGCGGTCACCCGGCTCGCGCTGGCACGCTTCAACGCGTCCAGCATGAGACAGAGCTCCATGAGGTTGTGATTCACCGGCGAACAAGTGGGTTGCACCACGTACACGTCGTCACCGCGGACGTTGTCGCTGATCTCCACCCGAATCTCGCCGTCACTGAAGGTACTCACCAGCGCCGGCGTCAACTTGCATCCAAGATGGTCACAAATCTTTTCCGCCAAGGCCGGATTGGCCGTACCGGTGAGGATTTTGAGCTCGCCTCGATGCGGCATAGGACGTTTCCTTGAAAATATCGGCTAAGTGTGCATGCAGAAGAGCGAAAAAATAATTGGCTGGGGCGGGAGGATTCGAACCTCCGAATGACGGACCCAAAACCCGTTGCCTTGCCAGCTTGGCGACACCCCAGCACCTATGTATATGCCGACGCCCCCGGAGGCACCTCGTGCCACCCTGCCTGCCACTTCTCCACCCAGCGCCGCGCCGCAGCGCTGGCCTTGGCAGAGGCAAACAGGGCAAAAAGGTTGGAGCCCGACCCGCTCATGACGCAGGAGATCGCTCCAGACTCCAGCACCGCCGCCTTGATGCGGCCGATGACCGGGAAGCGCGCAAAGACCACCTCCTCGAAGTCATTCCACAAGACAGGTGGCTTGGCCAAGGCGGCCTCTTTATCGGGGGCGGACCTGGGTGTCAAGAGCGAAGCCGCCTCGTCCCAGCGCCGGTAGGCCCAAGCGGTATTGACCCGCACCCGGGGGCTGATGATCACCCGCGCATAATCATCCAAGTGCAGATCCACCGGCTCCATGCACTCGCCGATCCCCGTGATCCATGCAGGCCGCCCCAAAAGAAAAAATGGCACGTCCGCGCCCACTTGAGCGGCCACACTCCGTAGCCGCTGCGGACCAAGGGCCTGGGTCTGCTGGTCAAGCCAGGAAAGGAGCGCCGCCGCATTGCTGCTCCCGCCGCCGAGACCCGCTCCCACCGGAATCCGCTTTTCCAGACGCACCACGAGCCCCGGAGCGCTACCTGCGGCAGCCACGTAGGCATGGTACGCTTTGGCCAAGATGTTCTTCTGCCCCCGCAAGAACGGAAGACGGCAGGAGACAGTAATGCCGGGCTCCCGCCGTACTTCCACATGCAGCGTGTCTGCGGGCACGGGCATGGGGTAGAAGAGGCTCTCGATGGTATGCATGCCATCGGGGCGTCTCCCGGTAATACGCAGATAGAGATTGACCTTGCAGCCGGCCCGCAGCGTTGCCGTCGTCATGTCTTTACGAGAGCGGGATGGTGTGCAGGACCACGCGGCGCCCGCGCTGCACCAAGAGCATGAGCACTCCCTTGTCTTGGCTTTGCGCAGCAATGACCTGAGCCAAGTCCTCCACTGAGGTGAGCGCCTGACCGTTGGCTTCCAAGAGTACGTCACCAGGGCGGATCCCGGCCTGGGCCGCCACGGACCTGCGGGCGACTTCTTCCACGATGAGTCCGCTGCTCCCCTGCAGCCCCTTGACCTCCCGACGGGTCACGGGGCGGACCTTCATGCCCAGGGTCTCTTCCACGTTTGCGCCGTCACTGGCGGCCACACGCCGGGCGTTGCGCTCCTCCAAGGTCACGGTGACTTTTTCCACCTTGCCCTTGCGCCACAGCGAGACCTCCACTTTCTCGCCCGGGGCCATGGCCCCCACCCGGCGGGTGAGGTCCGACGAACTGGAGATCGGCTCCCCGTCCAGGGCAATGATTACGTCCCCGGCATGAATCCCCGCCTTATCCGCCGGATCCCCGGGCGTCACCGAAGCCACCAGCGCACCTGCGGCCTTGGAGAGCCCCAAGGTGCGGGCGACCTTCTCATCCACGTCCTGAATGGAGACCCCCAGCCAGCCGCGGCGCACGGTTTTGTACTGCCGCAATTGGTCGATCACCTGACGGGCCCAATTGCTGGGGATGGCAAAACCGATGCCTTGGCCAGAGGCGATAATGGCCGTGTTGATGCCAATCACCTCGCCGCTTCCGTTGATGAGCGGCCCCCCGCTGTTGCCCGGGTTGATGGAGGCGTCGGTCTGGATGAAACTGTCGTACGGCCCGGAGCCGATGTTCCGCCCCTTGGCGCTGACAATGCCGGCCGTGACTGTATGGTCCAGCCCAAAGGGATTGCCGATGGCCATCACCCATTCCCCCACCCGCAGGCGGTCGGAATCGCCAAACTCAAGGACCGGCAACGGTGCCGTGGCGTTGATCTTGATCAGGGCCAAATCCGTCTCCGGATCCGTCCCGACCACTTCAGCGTCGTAACTCTCTTCTTTGCCTTCCCGGCGCTGGATGTTCACGGTGATGGAGTCCGCGCCCTCCACGACGTGATTATTGGTCACGATATAACCGTCTGCAGAGATGATGAAGCCCGATCCCAAGGAACGCTGCTCCCGATTGGGCATCTGATCCCCGAAAAACCGCTCAAACTGATCGAAAAAATCCTGGAAAGGATCGCCCTGTCCTCCCCGGGGAAGGCGGCGTAAAAATTGCCCCATAGGATTTTCCACCACCTTGCGGGTGCTGATGTTCACCACCGCAGGTCCGGCCTTCTCCGCCAAACGCACAAAGTCCGGCACGTCCGCCGCGATGGCCGCCACAGCCCAGATCCAGCACACCAAAAAGCCCAGGCCGTATCTCCATGCACGCATATCCGGTCCTCCTTCGGTTATTTCGGTACGGACGAACGATGGAACCACCTCTAACCATTTTCCGCCGCCTGGCAACCACAAGCCCTGCTTACCCGCAGCGCTGCTGCGCCTCGCCCCATATCAGCACCAAGGCGTCTTCCACAGGATCGGTATAGTACCGAGGCCGGCGGCCGCACGGCACAAATCCGCAGCGCGCATACAGCCCAAGCGCCGCGGCGTTGCCTTCCCGCACCTCGAGCATCACCCGCACCACCCCCGAGCGCCCCCACGCCTCCAGGGCCGCCTGCACCAACGCCCCACCGATGCCGCGACGCCGCCAGGAAGGATGCACCGCCAGATTGACGATTTCCGCCTCCTGCCCCAAAACCGTGCCCACCACGAAGCCCACGAGCTCACGGACCACCGCCCCGGCGGCCCATGAGCTGGGCTGGGCTAAAAACCGACCGTAGGTATCCGCACTCCAGGCCGAGGGGAACACCATCTGCTCCAGCGCGGCCACCGCCGCCGCCTCGTCCTCCCGGAGCCGGACGATACGCCAGGAATCCCTATGCCCCATACTCTTGTCCTTGTCGTGGATACTGCGGACCGCCCCTTGGCCGCCCTGCCCGCCGACGCCGTGCTCGCCCAGGGGCTCCTTCACCGCCGGGTCCTCGCGGTCTCCATCCAGGCGGACGGCCGCCTCCTTTTGCGCCGACATCAGGGTGTTTGGTTCCCCGCCGCAGCAGGCATGGTCAAGGCCATGGAGGGCGCAGAAGAGGCCGTGGAGCGGCTTCTCCACGCCACGGATGCGCCCATCCACCTGCTCACCATACTTCCACCCTCCGCAAGTCTGCGAGCTTTTGTCTGGGTCTTTGTGGTCCACGCAGAAGCCGCCGTGGCGGACGCCGTGGCCGTGGACCATGAGGAAATGACTGCTCTGGTGGAACGCTACCCGGACCAGGTGGCTCCAGAACTCAAGCATGCCTGGGAGGCCGGAGCCCTGCTCCTCAAGGCCTAATCGGAGCGCTTCGTCTCCTCCAATGGCCGGAAAAAGATGCCCACGCGCTCCTCGTGAAGGCCTCAAGCACCTGGCCCAAACGCCATCGACCCGCGGTGCCGCTTCCGGGCTCAGATCGAGCAGCGCCGCCAACAAACCGGAATCCTGTAACGCGGCCGCATGAGCGGCACAACGTTACAGTGTTGCCGTAAATTTCGAATTACGACAATGTAAAATGCGGAGTATCGATTCTTCAGTATCGGAAGACCTCTGTGCCAAGGACCCGGAAAATAGAGACAACGCCGCTTGCCCCCGCCGGGCATCCCAGCGCACGACCGTTTCCTTCTAACTGATAAACACCTGCCCGAACCGGGACATCGATTCCAAGGCCCGGCCCGTGCCCCGCACCACGGTGGTGAGCGGATCCTCGTCCACGTGCACGGCCAGGGCGCTTTGCTGGGAGATGAGGGTGGCAAGGCCCTTGAGGAGGGCGCCGCCGCCGGCCAAAAGGAGTCCATTGGTCGCGATATCCGCCACCAACTCCGGCGGAGTCTTTTCCAGAGATCGGAAGAGC
>DPEO01000006.1:8086-8424 GCA_003530935.1 Desulfomicrobiaceae bacterium
AACTCCGGCGGAGTCTTTTCCAGTGCCCGACGCACCGCGGCCACAATGGCCCCCACCGGCTCCCGGATGGCCTCCCGCACGTGGCTGTCCGTGAGCACTATGGACTTGGGCGTCCCGTCCACCATGTTCTTGCCCGTGACGCGGTACTCCAACGGCTCCGGCAAAGGCACGGCCGAGGCAATGGCGATCTTGGCGGCCTCGGCCATGTTTTCGCCGATGAGGACCTGGAATTGGTCCTGCACGTAGCGCTGGATGGCATCGTTGATCTCATCGCCGGCAATGCGCACACTCTCGGCATAGGCCACGGCGCTGAGGGAGATGACCGCCACCTCGGTGGT
>DPEO01000037.1 GCA_003530935.1 Desulfomicrobiaceae bacterium
GGCGCCATGTTGGCCATGACGCAGCCAGCTTCAAGCACCGGCGCGTGGACTTTTTGCTCCGGCCGGGCGAGGATGGCCGCGCTTTCGGCCATGAAGTGCACTCCGCAGAACACGATATGCTCGGCGGAAAGTTCGGTGACCCTGCGGGCGAGTTCCAGGGAATCGCCCACGAAATGGGCGTGCTCTACGATGGCGTCCGCCTGGTAGTGGTGGGCGAGGATGGCCAGCTGGTGCTGGCGGCGGGCGATCTGTTGGGCAAGACTCGTCATGCGTCCTCCTTGGGGAGCGAGATACGAAGCGACAGGTCTGCGGCTGGCGCGGAATGGGTGAGGGCGCCCACGGAAATGTAGGTGGGGCCCAGTTCGGCGATGGCGCGCACCGTGGCGAGGGTGACGTTGCCGCTCACTTCCGTCTCCACCTGGCCGGCGATGCGAGCAATGGCTTGCTTCAGCGTGGCGCGGTCCATGTTGTCGAGCATGATGCGTTCCGGAGCCATGGCCAGGGCTTCTTCCACATGGGCCAGGGTGCGGCATTCGATTTCCAAGGGCAGGCTGTGGCCGTAGGCGGCGCGGAGCGCCCTGGCCGCTGCAGTGATGGATCCGGCACGGTCGATATGGTTGTCTTTGAGCATGAGCATGTCGCCAAGACCCATGCGATGGTTGCAGCCGCCGCCCATGCGTACGGCGTATTTTTCGAGAAAACGCATGCCCGGCGTGGTCTTGCGGGTGTCGAGGATACGCACCCCGGTCCCGGCCACGGCGTCGACAAAGGCGCGGGTAAGCGTGGCGACTCCGCAGAGGTGGCACAGAAAATTGAGCATCACCCGCTCGGCCTTGAGGATGCCTCGGGCTTGGCCGTGGATGCGGGCGAGCTCGGTGCCGGAAGAGACGCGCTCGCCGTCGCGGGCAAAAAGCGTCAGGTGGTAGGGAGCGCCGGTGGCGCCCAACACCAGATCCACGAGAGGCAGTCCCGCAATCACCGCATCTGCTTTGGCCACCAGGCTGGCGGTGAGCGTGTCTTGGGGATGGAACACCGCCTGGCTCGTGGCATCGGGACCGTCTTCTTCGAGGGCGATGGCGATGAGTTGCTGCAGGTGTTTTTGGGCAACATCCGGGAATGTAGGGAACATCAGCGTACCTCGATGGTAGTCATGGAGGGCGGGTAGGCGGGATGGGCCGGGGCGTCAAGCTTGCCCAGGCCATGGGTCCCGTGTCATGGAACGCGGCAGGTGCGCCTTGCATGAATGCCTATCCGGAGGAGCCATGCCTCGTCTTGCCGCCTTGCTCGAGAAGATCCCCCAACCTGGTCGACCCCGCCTGGTATGTAATGGCTTTGCCTGCTGGGTGGTGCACGGGCAAGAACTTGCCTCGACGTTTTTTCAATCCCTCTCCGAGGCCGGCGGTTGGTCGCTGGTGGAGGAGCCCCAGCAAGCGCTGTGGTTTTTCCCCAATATCAGTGTGCTCTTTGGGCTCATTCGGCTGCACAATTGGTCCCGGCTTCATGCGGCGTCCACGGCCCTCATCGTCTTTGACGCCAGCTTGGTGGTAGATGAGAACCTCAGTCAATCCATTAATATTAAACCGGAATTCACGGGCATTTCCTTCGATTTTCCCAAGCGCATGCTCATCCGGGTCAATGCCCGGCTGCGGGACCAAGGCCGCAGTCTGCCCGGAGTGGCCTTCAAGCAGACCGCCTCTACCGATGGCTTGCCGGGCGAGTGGTTCGATCTTGGGGCCAGTGATCAACTCACGCCTACGGTGAATCTCCAGTGGTTGGGCCTGATCCGGCCCTTGGGTCCTCGCGAGGACAAGCAGACGGGCAAAGGCTGGCGTGCGCATTTCGAGCGTTTGGAGCCTATCCTTTCTAAGAACAAGGTGGCCTATCTCCAGGGTGAAGACCTCGCTTTGGTGCTGCGCATCTCTTCTTTGGAGAAGATGCGTTCTGTGCTCTTCGACATCTTGGCGCTGTTGGAGGACAATCAGCAAGCCCTGTGGCCGTGCGTGTATCTTTTCGTGGAATCCACGGATTTAAGCTTTGCGCCGGACTTGCCGCGACGTATTCGGCACATTTGGGAGCAGCTCGAGCCCAACGCGGTGCACGCGCCTTTGGTGACGGTCTTCCAATTGGCCGACTCCCGCATCCAGGCGGTGGACTGTCGCTACTCCCTGAAAAACACCAAGATCACGGATTTGTTCCAAGTGGTGCTGTTGTCGCGGGGATCCAGCCGGGTGCATGGCACCCTGAACATCTTCCTGCCGGCAAGCCTGGTGGTGGGCGGCCGGAGACCATGCTTTTACTGCGGCATGCGCAGCCATGGTCCGAGCCAGTGCCCGAGCAAGCGGCTTTTTCCCACTAATCTTCAAGTATCTGCGTTGGCGCGGGTGGCGCGCATGGATTTGATGGAGATGCCGGCCATCATGGAGCGGTTGGAAAAGGCATTGGGTGAGGACCCGCTGCAGACATTGCCGGACCTTTTAGAGGATCGAACCCCGGAGGCCATTGTAGCGCAAGCCGTGTTCGACGTGTCCGTGCATCTGCAGCTGCGCATGGCCCAGATGGTGTGGCGGGCTCGGGGCAAGGACTGGCCGCGCGGCATCGAGGACTCCGGAGGCGCGGTGGATGAATCCGTGGTGCAAGCCCTGGAGAGTCTGCGTACTGGCAATCCCGATCGTGCGTTGGAGCGGCTGGATCAGGCGTTGATGCGCGCCCGGCGGAACTACCAGCCGCGGGTGCTGCTGGGCTTTCTGTCCATGGAGCGCGATGAACCCAAACGGGCGGCGGAATTTTGGGACGAAGCCCTCTCCTTGGCCTACACCTCCCTGCAACGTTCCTATATTTTACTGCTTTTGGGGCGGTTACGCGAGGTCGCCGGAGACCATACCGATGCCGTTCGGTTCTATTCCCGCGCCCACCGGGAATCGCCGAGATTTTTCGCGGCGAAATATCGCCAGTCGGTATGTATGCTCAAAAGTGGTTTTATCAACGAGGCTCTCGGATTTTTTCGGGAAATCGTTTCCCAAGATCCAGACATATTTTCCATGCTGCTTTTGGATCCAGAGCTCGAATCAGGGAGAACACATCTGCACGCGATGTTGTGGGATTTATGGAGTGATGCGCAATCAAAGAAAGAAGATATCGTTGGGAGTGTTCAAAACATAAATGAACTTCTAAGGCAGTGGCTTCCTGAAAATCATCCTGCATATAAAACTTTTTATGATCGCATCCAAACGCTTTCTTCTTATGTTGGAATCAATAACTACGTTGCTTTTTCTAAAATTATCAATGGAGCGATTGCAGTAAAAAATGATATTCAGGAGAGAGTCAAAAAAGATATCGAAGAGATGTATCAAAAGCGCGAATCCATACTGGAACGACTGCATCAAATCCACCGCGAGGCGTCGTGGTTCCCATTTCCGTCCATGCTTTCCAAGTTTACGAAAGTATTCAACAAGTGCGCAAGTGACCTCGATCTGGTCAATCAATTGGACCTCCACGTCCCGGAAAAATTTCATCAGGGGCACGAAGCATTGGAGCGGGCGGCAGAAGGATTGGATTTTTTGGAGCGCCAGTTGCTTTGGCTGCAGGGCGTGCGCAATGGGGCGCTCTTTCTGCTCTTGGCAGGCCGGTATCTCTTGGTGTTCGAGCTCGTCGCCCTGCTGGTGGCGGCGGCGGTGGCCTTTGGTCTGGCGCTGTTGGTCCCGCCGGGCACGGCCTTGGGGCAATTGATCCATGCAGATCGCTGGCAAGTGCTCAACGTGTGTATTCTGATTTTCAGTTTCGTGGCCGTGGTGCTCACGGCCTTGCGTGCATCCAGCCGCTTCGAGACGTACCGGGACGCGGTATTGAGGGGAAAATGACATCGACTGCTCGCGTCCTGCTGCTCAATCTCACCCGTTTTGGCGACCTCATTCAGACGCAGGGAGTCATTCATGGTTTGCGGAACCAGGGGGATGCGGTGGGGTTGGTGTGTGTGGACGCCTTCGCCGATGCCGCGCGGCTTCTTGCGGGATTGGATGCGGTGTTCGTCCTGCCCGGAGCAGGGCTTTTGGCACAGATGGATCGATGTTGGCCAGACGCCTTGCGGCGACTCGGGCGCTTGCGGGAGGCGGTGCGGGACTTTGCCCCGCAACGGGTCATCAATCTGACGCCTACGGTAGCTTCCCGTCTGCTTTCCCGCTTTTTGGCCGGATCCACAGGGGCGGCCCAAGACGGCTTTGTGGTGGACAGCCAGGGCTTTGGCTCCGCCACCACCCGGTGGGCGGACTTTCTTCAGGCGGTCTCCGCTCATCGCGGCTGCAGTCCATTCAACCTCGTGGACATCATGGCGCGCATGAGCGGGGTTGCGCCTCCGGTGCATTCGCACCTTGCCGCGCCTCTGCGCGACGCGCCGGAGCTTCCTGCGTGGAGCGCAGGGCGGGTGGCCATTCAGTTGGGAGCCAGCCATCCTTCCCGGCGCTACCCGGTGGCGGGTTTCGTGGCTGCGGCGCGCAGCCTGCATGCTGAGACCGGCCGCATGGTGGTCCTCGTGGGCTCTGGGGGTGAGAGCCCATTGGCGGAGAAGTTTTTGGCCTTGGCGGATTTTCCGTGCGTGAGCCTGGTCGGCCAGACAGACCTTGGTCAACTGGCGGCAGTCCTTGCCCAGTGCCAGGCGCTTTTGACCAACGACACCGGGACCATGCATCTGGCTGCCGGCTTAGGTGTGCCGGTGGTGGCGATTTTTTTGGCTACAGCCCAGCCGTGGGATACCGGCCCCGCCCAGGACGGGGCCATTTGTCTGGAGCCGGACATGGCCTGCCACCCATGTGCCTTCGGAACCACGTGCCCTCGCGAGCGCGCCTGCCGCGGCCATATTCCGGGGGGAGCGCTGGGTATGGCCATGGCCCAGTGGTTGGAACATGGCCACTGGCCGGCGTCGGGTTTGTCTGGAGTCCGGGTATGGCGGGTTGCCCGGGACGACGCCGGCTTTTGGGATCTAGAATCTCTCTCCGGGCACGGCGCTTTGTGGCGCTCGCAGTGGATCGCGCAGATACGACCCCTGTATCGCCAATTTCTTGACGATCTCCCCCTTTGCACCACGGGCCAGTTCATGGAGCAGGCGCCAACGCGGCTGCGTGAGGGCTTGCCGGTGGTCGCGGGTTTTCTCGCCGTCGTGGCCGCCCAAGCCGAGGCCTTGGCCCTGGGGGGCGGCCCCCTTCTGGGCCGCAAGCTCATGCCCCATTGTCAGCGGGTGGAGGACGCCTTGCTGGCGGTGCCGGAGCTGGCTCCCTTGGGGGTGCTTTGGCAGCTGACCTGGCGCGGCCAACAGGATTTGCGTGCCTTGGCAGCCCTGGCCCAACGTTTTCGCGACATGACGGCGGCCATGGCGGATGTGATTGGCATCAAGTTTGAATAGCACCAGCCGATCCCAGAACCTTTTTCCGCCTGGAGGAAGCCATGATTATTGTGGATGGCCAGCAGTCGTCCTTGGAACTGAAGCAGTTTGCGAATCTGGAGCAGGTCCTGGAGCGGGTCATGGAAGATGGCCGCATGCAGGATCGCATCGTCACCGACGTCTTGGTCAATGGTGAAGCATTTTCAGAAATTTATCCGCATCAGGCCGAAGACGTGGACATCTCGTTTGTGGACAAAGTGGAAGTCGTCTCGGTTTCTGTGGCGGAAATGGGGATGAGCATCGCCCGGGAACTCTACAAGGTCATTTCCTTGATGCAAAAGGCGGCGAAACGTACGGCCGAGCTTTTCCGCTTGGCCGATGATGGCGCTGCCCTGGAGATGTATTCGGACCTCACGGAAGTGTGCCGTGATTTTCTCAATATGGTCGGCGTACTGCGAGCCGAGTTTTCCCTGCAAAATTTGTCCGCGTTTGAGCAATCTGTGGCGGATCTCTCGGCCTTGTTTTCCGAGATGATCGAGATCCAGGAAAACGAGGACTGGATTCTGCTCGCAGACCTTTTGGAGTACGAATTCCTCCCCTTGGTGGAAAAGACCAAGACTGTGGTGGCACAGCTGCGGGAGAGCATGAAGGCTGTGGTCCATGGCTGACACTCGAGCGCGCTGGGAGGAGTTGGTCCGGGCCGAAGAAAAGGCCTTGGCCCAAGGAGAAGAGGCCGTGGCCGCGTCCTTGGCCCGGCAGCGCCTCCACCTCTTGGAGGCCGCCTTGGCCCGCGGCGAAGTCCTGCCTTTTGTGGCCATGGCCCGCACCCAGGAGCGTCTCCGGGCTCAAGCCCAGGCCCTGCGCTGCACGTTGGAACAGCGCCTTGCCGAGGCGCGGCAGCAGAGCCGGCGGGTGCGTGGCTACCGTGTGGGCGCCGGTCTGGTGACCGGCGCAGCCGTGGCCGTGGATCGTCGCGGTTAGACTCCTCTTGGGCCTTGACCCCCTTTGCCTCCCCCAGGCACAAGTCCCCCGGTCTTGCCATCCAGACAGGGGGACTCGATGTATTTGGTGGATCCCAGTCAATATCCTTCGCAGCCTGGCGTATATCTCTTCCGGGGCCCAGGGCAGGAAGTGCTCTATGTCGGCAAGGCCAAGGACCTGCGCCGTCGGTTGGCTTCGTACACTGCTTCTGCGCGCCTTCCTATCAAGACACAGGCCATGCTGCGGCGTGCGGAAAGTTTGGAGACCATCTGCACTGCTACGGAAAAAGAGGCCCTGCTGCTCGAAGCAAGCCTCATCAAAACACATCGTCCCAAATACAACATCGTCCTACGGGACGATAAAAATTATCTTCTTTTTGCCATCGACCACCAGCATCCCTATCCTGCCCTCCGTATCGTACGCAGGATGCGCAAATCTTCCACTACTTCCTATTTTGGTCCATATACGTCGGCGCTTTCTGCCAGAAATACACGCCGCATCATCGACCGTATTTTTCTACTGCGCAAATGCCGGGACACGGTATTTGCCAATCGAGTACGCCCGTGCCTTCAATACCATATCGGGCGGTGCTTGGCGCCATGCTGTTTGCAAGTCTCTCGGGAAGAATATGCCGCCTTGGTGCGCCAGGTGGAACTCTTTCTCAGCGGCAAAAGCGCTGAGCTGCTGTCCCGGTTGCGCCAGGAGATGCACGACGCCTCTCAAGCCTTGGCTTTTGAACGGGCGGCGGAGTTGCGCGACCAGATTCGGGCGATTGAGGCCACGGTGGAAGGGCAGGCCGTGGTGGCTCCGGGTGAGGCCGAGGACTTGGACGTGTGGAGCGCGGTGAAGACTGACGAGGGTGTCGGCGTGGCCGTGGTGTACGTGCGCCAAGGTCGGGTGCTGGGGGCAAACCGTTTTCGGGTGGCGGCTCCGGCGGCCGACGAGGCACTCCAGGCGGCGGTGGTGCAATTTTACGCTGCAGGCCGTCTTATTCCTCCGGCCGTGATGGCGCAGCCTGCGCTGCCGGTCACGGTGCTGGAGGCCGTGGCAGAGCTCGCCGGGCACCCGGTGCGGCTGCGTTCTGTGCGGGGGACGCGGCTTCGGGGGCTTGTCCGCATGGCCCAGGCCAATGCCCGGGAAGCCACTGCGGCACCGCGGCAGCTTGCGTGGGAGGCGGTGGTCGGTCCTGGTCGCCAGGTACGCCGGGTGGAGGCGGTGGATGTCTCGCACCTTCAGGGGCAGGGGGTGCGGGCTGGCATGGTGGTGTTCGAGGACGGCGCCCCGGTGCCTCAGCACTACCGGCACTACGCTCTGCCGGAAGCCGAAGGAACGGGCGACGATCTGCAGGCGCTCACGCTGTGGGCGCAGCGCCGTTTGGCCGCAGGGCCGCCCTGGCCGGATCTTGTGGTGGTGGATGGCGGCCAGGGGCAGGTGGGGGCGGTGGCCCGCGTTTTGGGCGAGGTGGGATGCGCCATCGTGGGGGTGGCTAAAGGGCCGAGCCGCCGGGCCGGCGAACTGGAGGACCGCGCCGTCGTGCCCGGCCGTAAGAACCCCTTGCCCTTGCGTCCGGGCTCGCCGGAACTCCTTTTTCTGCAGCGGGTGCGGGACGCCGCCCACCGTTTCGTCCTTGCCGGCCAGCGGGCAAGCCGCCGCAGGCGTTTGGCTTCCGAGTTGGAGTCTCTTCCTGGGGTGGGGACCAAGACCGCGGCGCTGCTGCGTCAACGTTTCGCCCGGGTGTCCGAGCTCGCGCACGCCACCGAGGAGGATGTGGTGGCCCTCGGCATTGGACGGCGGCGCGCCCAGGCCATTCTGGAGGCGGCCCGTCTCCAGGCATCCGAGGAGCAGTCCTCGTGATCCGCGCAGCGATCGCCCATGGCAGCGGGCGTAAGCTTTTGCTGTACGAGAACCCTTGCGCCGTAGAGGCGGCATTTGGGCCAGACGAAGTGTTGCCCGTGCTCTCTCGGGTGGAGGCCGCGGTAGAAAACCACGGACTGCATGCCGTGGGCATGGTGAGCTATGAGGCGGCCGCGGCCATGGATTCGGCTTTGCCATGGCGCGACCCTGGGCCGTGGCCACTGGTGTGGTTTGGTCTTTTTGCGCCACGCTGTCGCGAAGTGTTGTGTCCCGAACCCGAGGGCCTCACGCTGCCTGTCTGGACGCCTGAACTGGGGCCCGGGGCCTATGGCCGGGCCATTGACCGCATCCGTGAATTTCTTGCTGCCGGGGAAACCTACCAGGTCAACATGACATACCGGCTGCGCGCTCCGTTTGCGGGGGATCCGTGGTCGCTTTTTTGCCATCTTTTCTTGTACCAACCCTCCCCGCACGCGGTGTATCTCGAGACAGAGCATTGGGCCGTGTGCAGTGCTTCGCCAGAGCTTTTTTTCCGCCGCGTGGGCGGGAGCCTGATCTCCCGTCCCATGAAGGGTACTGCCCCGCGGGGGCGCTTTCGGGAGGAAGATGCACTCCAGGCGGCAGCGCTGCGGGAATCCACCAAAGAGCGGGCGGAAAACGTCATGGTCGTGGACATGGTGCGCCACGACCTGGGGAGGGTGTGCCTGCCTGCGAGTGTGCGGGTGCCTCGCCTTTGGTGTGTGGAGCGTTATCCCACGGTGTGGCAGATGACTTCGCTCGTGTGGGGGCGTACCGATGCAGGCCTGCCCCAGGTCTTTCAAGCGCTCTTCCCGGCGGCCTCCATCACCGGAGCTCCGAAGGTGCGAACCGCTCAGATCATTCAGGAAATCGAGCCTTCCGCTCGCCGCGTGTACACAGGCGCCTTGGGATGGGTGCGGCCGGGCCGTCGCGCCCACTTCAACGTCGCCATCCGGACGGTGTTGGTGGACCGCTTGCGCAGCGAAGCAGAGTATGGAGTGGGCGGGGGTATTGTTTGGGATTCCGCGGCCCCCTCCGAGTGGAGGGAAACCCTTCTCAAGGCGCGGGTGTTGGGGCCTCGGCCCCCGGCCTTCGGGCTGGTGGAAACCATGCGTGCCACGCCTTGGGGCGTCCCCTTGTGGCCATGGCACCGGAAACGTTTGGCGGAGTCGGCGCAGTATTTTGGCTTCCGCGTCCCGTGGTCCACGCTGGAGGAAGAATGCACGCAGCATTGCCGAGGCCTGGCACACCCCGCAGTGCTCCGCTTGGAACTTTGGCCTGATGGGCGCCGACATTGGAGCATCCGACCGCTGCCGCGCCCCGTTCGGCCGTACCGGCTGGTTTTCGCCGAACATGCTGTGGATGAGCGCGATCCCCGTGTCTGTCACAAGACCACCGTGCGTCGGCATTTGGATGCCGAGCGCTCCCGAGCCAGTGCATTGGGGGCGCATGACGCCATTTTGGTGAACCGCCAGGGCCAAGTCACGGAAACCACCATCGCCTCTATTTTGGTGCTCTTTCAGGGGCAGTGGATCACGCCGCCGCGAAGCTCTGGGCTCGTGCCCGGCGTGTTGCGGCAGCGGCTTTTGGCCCGCGCCGTGGTGCGGGAGGCGACGCTCACCCCCGAAACACTTTGCTGCGCCCAGCGCGTGCTCCTGGTGAATGCTGTGCGTGGGGCGTGGCCGGCCGTGGTCGTCCACGAAGGCGGGCCAGGTGGGTGATGCCGCCTGGCCCGGAGCAGTTGGCGTGTTGTAAGAGGTCCGCGCCGAATACTTTCCTCCCCCGAAGTGCTGGCATCTTCCGGGATGGAGGCGCCATGACCGCTAGGATGCCGAAGGGGCTTCGGGATCTTGGGCGGTTGCCGGGGCATCCTCGGGCTTGGACTCTCCTGGATCGGATTCTTCTGACGTCTCGGCTGGGGTGACCGCACGGCTGGGAGCGATGACTCGGGCGTAGATGAGGGCTAGAATGATTCCAGCCACCAGGAAAATCACGTCGCGCACGAGGGCGAAGAGCATGGATCCGGTGGTGCCGGTGGTGAAGCATCCGCAATCGATGTCGATGCCTCGAGCCATGGCGATGGCGATGCTCGTGGCAAAACCGGCGAAGAGGAGATTGGCGAGCCAGAGGGCCGGACCTATGAGGACGTCACACACCAAGAGTATCGCAAGCAGGGCCTCGAGCCATGGGAGCACCAGGGCGATGGCGTTGACGGCGGCAGTGGGCACCAGGTCGTAGCGGGCGATGGCCAGGGCGAAGCCTGCGGGGTCGAGCAATTTGTGCGGTACCGCGGCAATGAGCACCACGGCCAGGAAATAGCGAAGATAGCGGTAGGCGGACAACGCGGACATGGGAGCTCCTTAGGGGTTGAGGCCAGTGGTCGTGGGCAGGTGCTCGTCCTGCCACAGGCTCCAGCCATTGACGAAGACCAGGACGGTGGACACCCCGCGGGCCCGAAGGGCCTCGGCCAGTTCCTCCGAGAGCGGACAGAGCTCGCCGTCGCAGTACGTCACCACCGTCTTGCCTTCGATATGCGGGGCGATTTGCGGCCAGAGGCGGTCGAGCTCCGTAGGCGGTACGCACAGCGCTCCGGGGATGTGCCCTTGGGCATAGGTGTCGGGATCTCGGGCATCGAGAAACACCGCCTGGCCTGAAAGATGGAGCTGCAGGGCGTCGGCCACGGAGAGCGCCGCAGCGGGCTCTTCTGCCTGGGCAGACGCCGTTTCCTGGGCGACGGGCGTCTCTGGTGGCGCTGCCTGGGCCGCCTCTTGCGGCTGCTGGGACGCATCCGAGACCGGGGCTTCGGGTGTCGTCTGTGCTTCGGCTGGTTCCGTCTGGGGGGCGTTTTCCATCATTGGGGCAGGAGACTGCATGGCCGGGGCGGGCTCTGCATGCGGAGGTGTTTGGTCTTCTGCAGGCGCTGGTGTCGGGGCCTCCGCCGCGGGGGAAGTTGGTGTCTCGGGCGCCGCGGTGCTTGGCGCCTGGGGACTTGGCTGCGCGGGTGCTGGTGCCGGAGCGGGCACGAAGGCCTCGGTGCGCACCCATGCCAAGGGAGTGGGGCGCCACTGGTTGAAGCACAAGGCGAGCAGGGTCGCCGTGGCGACGATGGCCAGGGTACAGAGTGCGGTTCGGGAGGAAGATCGCATACGGGCTCCGCAGTGGGGGTTGTGGGTTTAGAGGTGGACCTCGCCGGTCAAATGCGTCCCTGGGGGGATGCTTCGCGGCAGGGGGGTGGCGTTGACGATGTGCACATGCCCGGAGAGCCGGACGCCGGCCTCGAAGGTGACGTCGCCCTCCACCCGAAGAGAGTCGCACTCCATGAGGCTTGGGGCGCCGTTTGGAAAGCGTTGCAGAAACATGTCGATCTTTTTGTAAAATTTTTCATCCAAACGGATGGTGGGCAGGGGATGGGTCCGCTTGGGATTGGGCACGATGGTGTCGTGTTCGGTGCGCAAAAAAAGGTCCGACATGACCAAAAGCAGATCTGCGGTGGTCTTGACCGGAGCAAAGCGTTTGCGCGGCACGACCACGGCCTGGGCGTTGTAGAAGCTGCTAATGGCCGACCCCATGGCGGTTTCCAATTGGAATACTGCCGGCGAATCAGGGTCACGGGGGTCCAGGGTCTTGGGATTGATAATGAGGTCCAGCGGCATGAGCCGGTGCGAGACGAACACGGACTGGAGCACCCGCAGATCCACCCAGATGGAGTTGGTGTTGAAGAAGCGGAACTTTTCGATGTCCGAGAACGAATCCATTTCGCAGTCCGGGCACTGGGCCACTTCCCGCAACGCCAACCGATTGGTCTTGAGCAGCCGGCAAAGATGGCCGCCTTTTTTGTCCTGCTCCGTGCGTCGAGCCACTTCCATGAGGAACGGGAGATTGTGCCGCACCATATAGCCCAAAAGGCGACGATTCATAATGGCGCCGAGGTTGTCGGCGTTGGAGATAAAGGCGTAGTAGTAATCGTTTTCCAGCAATGCATCGAGCATGCCCGAGGTGACGAGGGCGGTGTAGATATCGCCGTGCCCTGGGGGATTCCACTCGAGTTCTGGATTCTTCGGCCATTTAGCTGGAGTGAGGTCCTGGGCGAGGATCTTGGGGAAACGGTGCTGTAAGAACGCCAAGGGAATACCGGTGCCGCCATTGGAGAATCCTTGGATGGCGAGCATGGTTTCGGTGTGGGTCCGAAAGCTGTTCATAAAGACCTGCGGGAACTCCACGCCGTAGCGTTGGCGGATTTTTTGGGCCTGCATGAGGATGAGGTCGAGGAAGGTGAAGCCATCTTTGACCGGGATCAGGCTTTTGGGGCCTTCGAGTCCCATGCTCGTGCCCAGCCCGCCGTTGAGCTTGATGACTACGGTGTGGCGCAGGGCCTTTTCGCCGTCTTCTTTGTATTCCTCCAATTGTTCGTAGTCCGGCAGCTCCCGGTCCTCCACGGGGAGGATTTCCCGGTCCGAGAGCTTGCCTTGGGCGCCGTAGAGAAATTGGTTGAAGTAACACTTGAAGGTGTTGATGACGATGGCGGGCATGCCCTGTTCTTCCATCTTCAGGGCAAAGGGCCGAAAGAGTTCCGTGAGCTCTTGATCAGCAAGGGTGACGCAGGAAAGGGAGTTACTCATGGGGACTCCTTGATAACGGCGGTACAAGCAAGCGAAGCCTTAGGAAAAAGTGGCCGCGGACACAAGGCCGGGATGGGCGCACGGCAGGTGCAGTTGCACAATGAGGGTCTGGTCGGTGATATGCGACTCCATGTCTCCGTTTTGGCGGGCCATGAGACGGCGGCACACATCCAGATGGTGGTGTCTCACGTGCGGAAGCGGGGCAGGAGAGATCTCGAGGTTCACACCAGCGGTTTTTCCCTCACGGAGGATTCGTGCAAGGATATGACCGCCAGCGGCGAGGCTGTCTTGGGCATACTGGATGACGGAGAGCAGTGCCCGGTGGGTGAGCTCGGTGTTGGCCTGCACCAGGGGGGCTGCATCCTCACGGACCTCCCAGGTAATGCCCATGCGTTCCAGGTGGTGGCTGAGGATGCGGAAGATGAAAGTCACGGCGCTGGCAATGGAGATGGTTTCAATGGCCGCAGGCGGAGGGTCCAAGAGCGGCTCCAGGCGCTCCCAGATACTGTCGAGGCGACGACACTCATGGCGTAAAAGCGCACATTCCGCGTCGTCGGGGTAGCGTTCCTCAAGAATGCGCGTAAGCCCGCCCAAGGCCACGAGTGGGTTGCGGACTTCATGGGCCAGTTCTTGCGCCAGGGTGTGGAGCGCCATCTGACGCTCGTTGGAGAGAAACATGCGATCTAAATAGGTGTGGTGCGTGATGTCGAGCAGGATTCCTTCCACCCGTCGGGGTTCGCTTTCGTAGCGGTTGGCGATGAAATGCACTTGGAGTACCAGTGGGTAGCCCTGTTTATGGGTGAATCGGAAGTCCAGCTTGGACGTAAAATGGGTCCCATCGAATATCTTGCTGATATTGTTTAGAAATATTTTTCGGTCATCTTTATGGATAAGATGGAGAAACTTGAGGGGATAGTTTTGGAGTTCCGATACGCTGTAGCCGAGAACGTGTTCGGTTTTGTGGGTAAGGAATGTAAAATCGAGATCTTTGGTGAAGCTGAAAAGGATAATGGGAAGGTTGTGAATGAGTGTATGGAGGCGCGCCTGCGTGGCGCGCATGCGCTCTTGGAGTTGGCTTTGCTCCAGGCAGTTGCGGATGGTTTGGGCGAGGATTTCGAGGCTGGCGATGGGCTTGATGATATAGTCCCACGCTCCGGCTTTGAATGCCTGAGCAGCGCTTTGGGCATAGTTTTTGGCCGAGATGACGAGTACGGGGACATAGGGGCGCAGATCGTGCATGGTCTGCAGGAGGGAAAGTGTGTCGTCTTCTCCGAGAATGAGGTCGAGAAGTACCCCATGTGGAGGGGTTTCGGTAAAGCACTGCAAGGCGGAGGCCGCATCTGCTGCCTCGGATACGCAATACCCTTCTTCGGTGAGCCAGTGGGCAACAGCGGCGCGGAAGAGGGGATCGTCATCCACGACCAAAAGACGTTTCATGACGAATGTTTGTTATGATGTCCGCGGGATCGCTTGGCGTATTTTTTGGGATCAATATTATATTTTTTGATCTTATAGTGAATGATGCGGTAACTTGCACGCAAATCTCTTGCAACTTGCAACATGTTTCCGCTGCATCTTTGTAGAGCTTCGATCAATATCTCCTGCTCGAATTTGGCTACGGCCTCTCCAAAAGAAAGCTGGATGTCCGTTGCGGAGCTTTCTGCTGTTTGGAGTGTCGGCGGGAGGTGATAT
>DPEO01000118.1 GCA_003530935.1 Desulfomicrobiaceae bacterium
CTGACGAGATTTTGACGTTCGAGCTGCAGGTCCATGACCGCGGCGCTGACTTCGAGGTGACGGGGAAATAGTGTCTTCATAGAGGGCATCTCCTTGACGCGGCTGCATGTGGGCCGTTTCGCCAAAGATGATTGCAATGGTCGTTCCAGTCCTGCAGAATGTAGGTGGGCGGCCGTCTCAGGAGAAGTTGGCATCACCCTTGCTTTTCTTTCGGGCAGGATTCCATTTTTTCCGTAAGGAGGATGCCATGAGTTCCCATCTGGACTATGAAATCAACAAGGAATTGGGTGAATGTTATTTGTTCATGGGGGATTACGACAAGGCAGAGTCGTATTACCTCAAGGCCGCCGGCAGTAACGGCATCCACCCGGATCCGTATCTGGGGCTGGCCACCATCGCGGTGCATCGGGGTGACTTGGAGCGGGCCCTGCACCTCTACGAGCGCGCCGAATCCATCGCCTCTTCGGACAAGTCGCTCACGGGCATTGGGCTCATTGCCATGGAGCAGGGGGATCTGGAGCGGGCGCACGAGGCGTACTCCAAGGCCTTGGGAATCAACCCCGAGAATTTGTACGCCCTCTTCGGGCTGGTACAGACCGCCCATCGTCTGAACCGCACCGCCGATGCGGTGGAGTATTTGCAGCGCTATCTGGAGGCGGATCCCGCCAAGGTGGAGGTGCGGTACTCTCTTGCCGGATGTCTGGTGGCGTGCGGCCGCAGCGCCGAGGCCCAGGAGCAGCTCCGTCATATTTTGGACCAGGACCCGAGCTACGCGCCGGCATTGGAACTTTTGGCCCAGCTGGTGTAACTGGCCTTGGCGTCCTCCCGGGCGGGTCTTTCGGCCCGCCCGATCGGCCCGCCCGATCTTGCCAAGGCGCGGCGATGCTGGCAGGAAGGCCCCACTTCGGATACGGGGGTGCCTATGGATATCTTGCCGGTACGCCGGGCGATCTTGAGCGTGACGGATAAAAGCGGGCTGGTGGACCTGGCCCGGTTTTTGGTGAATCAGGGAGTGGAGTTGGTGTCCACCGGGGGGACCCGGCGGCTTTTGGTGGCCGAGGGACTTGCGGTGCGCTCGGTGCGCGAGGTCACAGGATTTCCGGAGATCTTGGGCGGCCGCGTGAAGACCCTGCACCCGGCGGTGCATGCCGGGATCTTGGCGGACAAGGACGATCCGTCCCACCTGGCCGTGCTCAAGGATTTGGGTTTGGCCCCGTTTGATGTGGTGTGTGTCAATCTCTACAATTTCGCCCAGGCCGTGGAGCAGGCTTTGGATGATCGCCGGGCCATCGAACAGATCGACATCGGCGGCCCCACCATGCTGCGGGCGGCAGCCAAAAATTTCCATTCCGTGTGCGTGCTCCCACATCCGCGGGTGTATTCGGACTTCATGGCCGAGGTTGCGGCCCATGGCGGCGTCTCGTTGGCCTTTCGTCGGCGCATGTGCGTGGAGACCTTTGCCGCCACCGCCGCCTACGACGCCATGATCGCCGAGTATTTGCAGCGGGCCTGATCCTCAAGGAGAATTCCCCATCGCCTCTTCTCCGGTCGGCAATCTCACCGGGCTGCGTCCCGGACAGCTCAAGGCCCTTTCCCGTTTGTTCCATCGCCGTTTTCCGAGCCTGGGGGGCTTCACCCTGGATCAGGCCCGGGAAGTGGCGTTGCTTTCCGCGGACATGGGCCGACAGATCGGCCTGCTCATCTCCCGCAAAGGCATCCCGGAGATGGTGGTGGTGGGCGATGCCCACGGCCTCGTCATTCCGGAGCTCTCCCGCATCCGCCATGCCGGCTCCCGCCTGGCGGGGGTGCGTCTGCTCCATACGCATTTGGGGGACGGCCTGCTTTCCGAGGAAGACCTCATGGACATGGTCTTCCTGCGCCTCGACGCCGTCACCGTGGTGACGGTTTCGGCGCAAGGTGAGCCCCTCCAGGCCCAAACCGCACATCTGCTTCCCCCTGGGGCGGCGGAAGGCGCGTACCGGGTGCTGGATTCCTGTCGGGTGGAGCGGCATGCCGTGGACCTGGCGGCCGTCGTGGCCGGGGTGGAGGAAGAGCTGGATCGGGCAGGAGAAAGTATCGCCGCCAGCCTTTCCGAAGAGCGGGCCGTGCTGGTGCACGTGGGGCCGGAGCCCCGAGCCGTGGCGGAGGCCTCGTTGGCGGAGCTGGCGGAACTGTGTCGCACCGCGGGGCTTGATGTGGTGGGCCGGGTGGTGCAGCGCAATCCCTCCATCAATCCGCGCTCCATCCTCGGCAAAGGCAAACTCGCCGAGGTGGAGGTCCTCGCCTTGCAGCGCGAGGCCGGGGCCTTGGTGTTCGACTGTGAGCTCACCGCCACCCAGCAGCGCAATCTGTGCGAGCTCACCGAGCGTAAAGTGCTCGACCGCACGCAAGTGATTCTCGACATCTTCGCCCAGCGCGCCAGAAGCCGCGAAGGCAAGCTCCAGGTGGAGATGGCCCAGCTCAAGTATACGCTTCCGCGGCTCATCAAGCAGAACCGGGCGCTCAGTCGGTTGACCGGCGGTATCGGCGGCCGGGGGCCGGGAGAGACCCGCTTGGAACTGGACCGCCGCAAGATCCGCGACCGCATCGCCGCCATCCGCCGCGAACTGGATGCGGTCCGCGCCCACCGCCGGGTCACCCGCAGCCGCCGCGAGCGCAGCGGCCTGCCCGTGGTCTCGTTGGTGGGCTATACCAATGCCGGGAAATCCACCCTGCTCAATACCCTCACCGGCAGCCAGGTCCTGGCCGAGGACAAGCTTTTTGCCACCCTGGATCCCACCACCCGCCTGCTGCGCGTCCCGCGTCTGCGCGACGTGGTCCTCACGGATACGGTGGGTTTCATCCGCCATCTGCCCGAGGACCTGCGCGAGGCCTTCATGGCCACCCTGGAAGAGCTGGAAAACGCTGACCTCCTCCTGCACGTGGCCGACGCCGCCAGCCTCGAACTGGAAGAACAGATGGCCGCCGTGGAGGGTATCCTGGAAGATCTCCACCTGCAGGACGCTCCACGCCTCCTGGTGCTCAACAAGTGCGACCTCTTGGATGCCACGGCCAAGGACAACCTCATGGTCCGCTTCCCGGAGGCCGTCCTCGTCTCCGCCCGCTTCGGCCACGGGCTCGACGCCTTGGTGGAGCGGATTGTCGGGCATATGGGGCGACTGAATCGTCTTTTTTGATACAAAGCGTCTTTTTGTATTTTTCTTGCCGATTTGACATCCACCGTTCCCGGATGCTGAGAAAGGCTCCCGTTTTCTTTTTACCGCAAAGGAGCCTGTATGCAACACGACGCGTATCGCGCCATGTGGGAACGCTTGGATCTCGACCTGCCGGCCCATGACGGCCTCTTGCAGGTGCTCGGCAAATTTTACGGTGACATCTACATGTCCCAGCAGGGCCGACTGCAGGGCATGGAGTACTTGGACTTCGTCCTCTCCGAAGTCCACGGCCTGCGCATTCAAGAGCTCCAGGACGCCAAGGCTCAGGGGCGTAAGGTCATTGGCACGTTTTGCGTCTTTGTGCCGGAGGAGATCACCTTGGCCGCCGGCGCCATCCACGTAGGGCTGTGCTCCGGGGCCGAGGCCGGCACCGAGCTGGCCGAGCAGCTCGTGCCCCGCAATACCTGCGCGCTCATCAAGAGCTTCATCGGCTTCAAGCTCGCCAAACTCTGCCCGTTTACCCAGAGCTGTGACCTGGTGGTGGGCGAGACCACCTGCGATGGCAAGAAAAAGGCCTATGAGGCCTTTGCCGAGCACGTGCCCATGCTGGTGTTGGAAGTGCCGCAGCAAAAGCGGGCCTGTGATCGCGAGCTGTGGAAGGCCGAGGTGCTGCGCTACAAGGCGGAGGTGGAGGCCCTCACCGGCCAGACCATCACCGCCCAGTCTTTGGCCGCCGCCATCCGCACGGTCAATGCCCGGCGCCGGGTGTTGCAGCGGCTGGGCGCCTTGCGGGCGGCCAGTCCTGCCCCCATCTCCGGCCGTGACGCCCTGCTCATCAACCAGGTGAGCTTTTACGACGACCCCGAGCGCTTTACCGGCGCCATCAGCACCCTGTGCGACCAGATGGAGGCGCGGGTGGCTGCGGGCGAAGGCGTGGCGCCGGCGGATACCCCGCGGCTCTTGCTCTCCGGCTGTCCCATGGCGGTGCCCAATTGGAAGCTCCCGTACGTGGTGGAGAGCGCCGGCGCGGTCATCGTGGGCGAGGAATCGTGCATCGGTACCCGCAACACCCGCGATCTGGTGGATGAGTCCGGGACCACGGTGGAAGAGATGATCGACGCCATCGTGGACCGCTACCTGCGCATCGACTGCGCGTGCTTCACGCCCAATAGCGAGCGCATGGACAACGTGGTGGACTTGGCCCGGGCCCAGAAGGCCGACGGTGTGCTGCAATATACGCTGCTCTTCTGCCAGCCTTACGGCCACGAATCCATGAAGCTTGCCCGGCGCCTGGAGGCCGAGGGCATCCCGAATCTTGCCATCGAGACCGATTACTCCATGGAGGACGTGGAGCAGCTCAAGACCCGGGTGGAGGCTTTCGTGGAAATGCTGCGGAGCCGCCGTGGCTGAGATCGTCGCCCTGGGCATCGACGTGGGCTCCCGCTCCATGGAGTTGGTGGCCCTGGATGCCCAGGCCGCGGTGGTGGACAGCGCGCGCCTGCCCACCACCTTCCATCCTGTGGCCCAGCTTGCGGCCCTGCTGGCCGGCCGTACGGCCCCCATGGTGACGGCCACCGGTTATGGCCGGGAGTTGGTGGGGCAGGTGGTGGGGAGCGAAGTGGCCACCATCACCGAGATCACGGCCTACGCCCTGGGGGCGGCGGTGAGTGCCCCCAGGGCGCGCACCATCCTCGATATCGGCGGCCAGGATACCAAGGCCATCCGTCTGGATGCCCAGGGTCAGGTGCTCAAGTTCGAGATGAACGACCGCTGCGCCGCGGGTACCGGGAAGTTTTTGGAGCACATGGCCACGGTCTTCCAGATCCCGGTGGAGGAGTTCGGCGTCTTTGCCCTTGGCGGCCGGGAGGGGGTGCGCATCAACGCCATGTGCACGGTGTTTGCCGAGACCGAGGCCACGTCCCTCATGGCCCAGGGGCACCGGCCCGAAGACATCGCCTGGGCCCTGCACGCCTCGGTGTGCCAGCGCACCGCCTCCATGCTCGGCCGGGTGGGACTGACCCCGCCGCTGCTCTTTGCCGGCGGCGTGGCCCGCAACCCGTGCATGGTGCGTCTGGTGGAGAAGCTCACCGGGGTCTCGCCCATCATTCCCGAGGACCCGGACACGGTGGGCGCCTTAGGTGCCGCCTATCACGCCTGGAGGCGTTGGGCTTCGTCGGCGCAGTCCGCGTCGTGACGCAGGCGTTGGGCGAAGAGTCGGGCCTGGAGGTAACGGCCAAGGCAGCGCATGGCGTAGTCCGCATCGGTAAAGATCGGGACCCCATACTTTGCGAGCGCGTCGGTGAGGTGCGGCGCAGCCCCGTCCACGACCACGACGATGGGTTTGGCGCTGGTTTGGAAGAGGCGTCCGAGTCGGTCGAGGAAGGCGGCGCTGGCTTGAGGCGTGAACGAGGGGTTGAGCGGGATGAGCCCCACCACCAGGGCGTCCACGCCGGGATCGGCCTCAAAGGCGCAGGCGGCGGCCTCGAATACGGCTTCCGATGCCCCAGGGGTAAGATCCAGCGGATTGGTGAGGGCCACCAGGCGGCCCAGCCCATGGGCGTCGAGGGTATGCGCGATGGCCCGGCGGGTGTCTTCGCCGAGCACGGCCAGGCGCAGGTGGTAGCCTTCGCCGTGGATGGCGTCGGCCATGCCCACGGCTTCATACCCTGCAGAAGAAAGGGCGGCCACGCGGTTTCCGGTCACGGCCTTGGCGTGCAGCGCCTGGGCGAGGCGGAAAATCCCAGAAAATTCTGCAAAATCGCTGCTCACCACGGCCCCGGCCTGGGTCAGGCAGGCCTCGGCCACGGCGTAGTCGCCCGCCAGCGAGGCGGTATGGCTGGAGGTGGCGCTTTTGCCTTCCGGCGTGCGGCCGGCCTTGTAGACGATCACGGTTTTCCCCTGGAGTACGGCCTGGCGGGTGGCTGCGGCAAAGGCGAGACCGTCGCCGTCGGCAAAGCCTTCGGCGTAGACCGCCACCACGTCCATGGCCTCGTGCTGGGCAAGGTAGCCCATGAGGTCGCCCAGGGTGACGTCCGTTTGGTTCCCCATGGAGACGAGGTAGGCGGGGTGAAGGTCGGCAAAGCGGCTCATGCGCGTGGCCATGAACGCCCCGGACTGGCTGACGAAGGCTGCGCGGCAGGGGTTTTTTTGCGGCCGGCGGGGGAGTTTGTCTTCGGGGATGAACCAGGCGTCGTAGCGGCCGGGGTGGGAGATGATCCCCATGGAGTTGGCGCCCACGAACACCGGGGCATGTCCCTGGGCGCGGGCGGCGTCGATGCGCTGGCGAAGACCCTGGGCCAGGTCTTTGCTGTCTTCGGTCTCCCCAAGGCCGCCGGGGATGAGGAGCACGGCGGCAATGGGCGGCCCGTGGAAGATGTCGTCGAGAAGCTCCGGAACGCTGCGGGCGGGGACGGCGATGATGAGAAGATCCAGGGCGTGGGGGCGCGCCGCGAGATTCGGGATGCAGGTGACGCCGTCCACCTCCGTGGCCGTGGGGTGGATGACGAGGAGGCGCTCCGGGGCAAAGCCTTGGGCGAGCACGTTGTGGAGGATGGCGCGACCGAAATTGGTCCGTGAGGCAGACACCCCGGCGATGGCGATGCGCTGGGGATGGAGCAGGGCGTGGATCTGTTCCACAGGGCGCGGCGGCCGTTGCCGGGGGCGTTTGAGGGCAAAGCGGCACAGGCCGTCCAGCGGCAGCATCATGAAGTCGTGGAAGGCAAACGGGTTGATCTCCAGTTCTTCCAGCACGAAAGCGCCCTCGCCGGTGGGGGAGAAAAACCGGGCCGTGGCGATCATGGCCGTGAAGCATTCTTCGAGTTGTTCGTCGCTCACCAACCGGCGCTGGGCCCGGGTCTTGCCCGCAAGGATCTGGTAGCTGATGGTGCGGCGGAAGAGTTCGAAAAATTCCGTCCCTGAGGTGAGGTGCGCCGCGGCGCTCACCACTCCGCGCCACTTTTTGAGCCCTGCGGCCAGAAGCTCGGTATCCGTTCCCCCCACGCCGGCGGTGATCACCGGGCCGAATTCCCGGCTGTGGCGCAGCCCCACCAGCAGCTCGCTGCCCACGCTTTCGGAATCTTTGGGCATCCATTGGACGCAGAGCACGCCGAAGGTGTCCTGGATGAGGGCCTGGATGAGGTCGTCGCCGGTAAGCCCTTGATACCGCTGGGGCATGGTGGCTGGCGCGCGTTCCAGACGTTCGGCCTGCGCCGTGGCGGTCTCGTAGGGCAGGCGCCGGATGCCGGCGCGGATCTTTTCCGGCTGGTTGGGCAGGATGCGCACCCCGCCCACATCGCTTTTGTGGACGATGGCCGGGGACACAATCTTGAGCACCACCTGATCTCCGGAAAGCCCCTGGAGCTCATGGTCGGCAATACGCACGCCGCGGGGGAAGAACCGGGCTTGCGGCACGGTTTCTGCGCCCATGTGGCGCAGGAAAGCGTAGACCTCGTGCTCCAGAAGAAAATGTCGCCCCTCGGCGGCGGCGTGATGGAGCACGGCCTCCATGGCGGCGTACTCGATGGCAGTGGCGATGGGCATGATGGCTCCTTCGGTGCGGGCGTGGAGACTGCAGGAGTCTTTGGGGCGAGGCCTCTCCGGGGCTTGCGGTGCGCAGGGCCTCCCCACAGAAACAGCGGGGAGGCCGTGGAAGATCGCCGCTTCCTGGAGAACGCTCCCAGGAAGGGCTGGCGAAGCAGTGGTCAGGACACCTTGAACCGCCGCATGATTTCCCGAAGCTCCACGACCTTCTGGGTCACTTCCGCGGCGCGCATCTCCACGGTCTTGCTATGGTCGGTGAGCTCTGCTGCCCGGGTCCCTACCGACTCATTTTCCTTGGCCATGGTATCCATCATCGTCCCGACGGCAGCCGTGCTGCGCGCAACTTCGGTCAGCCCAGCCGATGCCTGGCCCACGTTGTCGGCGATATCCCGGGTAGTGACGCTCTGCTCTTCCACCGCTGCCGCCACTGTGGCGACCACCTCGTCGATGCCCAAAATGGCCCCGCTTACTGCGGTGATGTTCTGCACCGTACCATTGATGGCGTTTTGGATGGCAGTGATGCGGCGGTGGATCTCCTGGGTGGCCGATGCGGTTTGATTGGCGAGTTCTTTGATTTCATTGGCAACGACTGCAAAGCCTCGCCCGGCTTCTCCTGCCCGGGCCGCCTCGATGGTGGCGTTGAGGGCCAAAAGATTGGTCTGGGAGGAGATGGCGGCGATGGCTTCCGTGACCTTGCCGATCTCCTGCGCGGCCTGGCCCAGTTCGCCAAGCTGCTGGTTGGTGGCCTCGGCCTGGGCAACGGCTCCTTTGGTTACCCCTTTGGCGCGCTCGGCGTTTCCGGCAATCTCGGTGATGGTGGCGGTCATCTGTTCCGCTGCCGCCGCTACCGTGGCCACGTTGGTGTTCGCCTGCTCCATGGCGGCGGCCACGGGTTCATCCGCTCCCGCACTTCACGCGCCTGGGACGCCGCACGAATGGCCCCTTCCCGGCCCGATTCGGCGTTTTTCGCCATGGTTTGTGCCATCTGGGTGAGATCTGTGGCGTTTCGGTCGAGTACGTCGGCGGTCTCGGCCAAGGAGAGGATGGTCTTTTTGGTGGTGTCGATCATGGCCGCGATGGCCTGGGTGAGGTCCCCGATGATGTCTTTGGCGGGATACTCGACCATCACGCAGTAGTCCCCTTGGGCCACACATTGGGTGGCTTCGGCCAAGGTCCGCAAGGGGCGCTGTAGGCCGCGCACCAGGAGAAGGGCGATGCCAATACCCACCACAAACACCCCTGCTCCCACGAGCAGCGTTTCTTTGATGATATGGGTATCCATGCCTTGGAGGAGCTCCGAGCGCTTGAGCCCAACGCCGATGAAGAGGTCCCAGGGCTCTATATAGCGGACGTAGGTCGTTTTCGGCTCGCCGTCCCAAGGGTATTCCAGAAATCCTTCTTTGTGCTTGCGGAAAAGCTCCCCGATGGTGGGCACCTCGAAGAGGTTTTTGCCTTGGAGCTTGGGGTGGATCCAGAGCGTGCCTTTGGATTCGTACGCGAAAAAATACCCCACATCCGCGACTTTGACTCCCTCGATAAAGGCGCGCACCTCGGGGGAAAGAATGGGTCGGCCTACAAAGAGCGCCCCGACCACCGTGCCCTGACCGTCTTTGAGGGGCGTGTACACGGTCACGTACCAGTCTTTGACCACAAAAGCCCGGCCAGTGTAGGTTTCTCCGCGGACAATGGCCTGGGTGACTGGGCTATCCGCCGGGATATAGGTGCCGACGGCCCGCTTGCCTTCTGCAGTTTTGACCGTGGTGGCGATGCGTAGGAGTTTGCCGTCCACCAGTTGGAACAATGTGGCGTCAGCCCCGTTAGCGGTGGCCTGTACCCGGTCCACGAGAGTGGTATCCCCGAAAAAGAGGTCGAAATCACCGGCGGAAAGGAGGGGGATTTCCGTCTGCTCCTGGGCCTTGGTGATTTGGTTGACCATGGTCACTGGCTGGGTGGGCCGGGTGTCGAGGCGGGGAGTCCCCATATCCTGAACGAGTTTGGTGAAAATGGCCAGATCCCCACGGAATTTGTCTTGAAGCACCTGATTTTGGAGTAGAAGCGAGGCGTGCAGGGTGTCCGCGCTGCTTTTGAGCGCATCTTTGCCCATATCGTACGCATCAAGGGTTGCTTGCCGGACGTTCATGACGCCTATGGTCCCGATGCTGAGCAAGAGGAGCACGAAGATACCCACATAGAGTTTCACGTGAAACGGGATGCGCTGCACGACGTTCATACGGGCCTCCTTGAATCGTGGTGTGCCTTTTGGAGAGAATTATGGAAAGAAAAATCGTATATCAAGCAGAAAAAACAAATTTAGATGGTTGGACTAGGGGAGGCCTGCGCCTCGAGGGTGTGGTGCCGGGCCTTGGCGGCGTACATGGCGGCGTCCGCCTGACGCAGGAGTTCCTCGAAGCTCCAGTCCGGCTGCCATGAGGCGATGCCGATGGATGCGGACACGTGCACCCGTTGGGTCATGCCGGTGTGGGCGGGGATGTGGATGCCGAGCACCGCTTCTTCCAGGCGCCGGGTGAGGGTGCGGGCGTCTTCGGGGCTGGATTCGGGCATGAGGATGGCAAACTCGTCACCACCGAGGCGCACGCAGATGTCGTAGCTGCGCACCATGCCGGCCAGGGTGCGGGCCACCTGCACGAGCACCAGGTCTCCCGCATCGTGCCCCAGGCGGTCGTTGACTGCCTTGAAGCCGTCGAGGTCGATGAAGAGGAGCTGCACGGGCCGGCCTTTGCGCCGTGCCAGGTCCAAAAGCCGCGGGGCGTGCCGCTCCATGTAGGCGCGGTTGTGGATGCCGGTGAGACTGTCGCGCACCGTGAGGGCGTCGAGCTCGGCGTGCTCCAAGGCCGTGATCAGGGTGGAGCCCAAAACGGCGCAGAAGTGATCGAGGAAATCCGTGGCCTTGGTGCGGGAAAAGCGTTCCGGATCGGTGTCCAGGGCGCTGAAGATGCCGATGGTGCGGCGGGCGTCGTATTTGTGGCGCAAGGGAAAGATGACGCAGGAGCTCCGGCCGGGAAAGTCCAGGCCCAAAAAGAACGCGGGATCCGGCACCCGCGTTGCGGGGCCGATGTAGGGGGAAAGTCGGCCGCGCCGGTCTTCGAGGAAGGTGAGCCGGTCGAGGAGTGCGCTTGCCGGGATTGCGGGAATGTCTTCAGGCAGGTGGCGGGCAAAGAGGTCGGCATCCAAGACCACACGTACGGCGGTGAGATGCGTCTCCATGCGGATGGCTTCCAGCACTGCGGGGAGGTCCTCCAGATCCGTGAGCTGGAGGATGCGGTCAATGGTGCGGCGGAAGGTTTGGAAGGTCTCCAGCAGCGACCGGTACGCCGCCACCGAAGTGGAAAAACCCTGTTTGGATGCGGCGATGGTCCGCTCCAGCCGGGCGATGCGCGCCTCGGCGTTGTGGAGCTGTTCCCCTGCGGCGAGCACCGCTTCGCGGAGCGCCTGGGCGTCTTCCGGGGCAATCCGGGGGGTGATGCGACGGGCGATTGCTTCGAGGAGTGTCGTGGGGTCCGAGTGCATAGCGGCTCCTTCAGCTCCGAATCATGGCGGCGGCATGGAGTCCTGCATGCCAGCCTGTGGCAAAGGCGGCGTGGAGGTTGAATCCGCCGGTGGGGCCGTCCATATCCAGGATCTCGCCGGCGAAAAAGAGGCCTGGGACGCGGCGGGACATGAGGGTGCGGGCGGTGATGTCGCTGCGCGCCACTCCGCCGCAGGTGATCATGGCCCGTTTCCAGCCGTCGTGGCCGGTGACGGGAAGCGTGAGCCCGGTTACGGCCTGGGAGAGGCCGCGGCGGGCCGAGGCCGACAGGTGGGCGATGGGAGTTTTTTCGTCCAGGCGGCAAAAATGTACGATGAAGCGCGCCAGCTTGGGGGGCGCCCAGGTTTCCAGCAGCCGGACGAGGCTTCGGCGCGGGGAGTTCCGGATGGCTTCGTGCAGGCGGCGGTCCATGGCGGCGGCGTCCATGCCGGGGGCGAGGTTGAGGCGAACGGCGGGGGAATTTCCTGCCTGCAGGGCCTTGGTGGCGTGTTTGCTCATGTCGAGCACCGCCGGTCCGGAAACGCCGCTGTGGGTGAAGAGCACCGGCCCGGTGGTGCGTCCGAGGCTGCGGCCGGCGGCGAGCACCGTGACCTCCGCCAGGGCGGAGCTGCCTTGCGCCGGTTGGGTCCCGGGGCAGTGCAGTCCCACGAGACCCGGATGCAGCGGCTCGATGCGGTGCCCCAGGGTTTCGGCCAGGCGGAAGCCGTCGCCGCGCGAGCCCGTGGCAGGATACGACATGCCACCGGTGGTGAGGATGACGGCGCGGCTTGCGATGGGGGCGCTGTGGGCGCAGCGGACGCGCCAATGGTCGCCCTCGGGACAAAGCTCCGTGACGCGGGTCTGGCAGCGCAGCTCCACCCCGTGGGCGCAGGCCGCGGCGGTGAGGATTTGGGCGAGCTCGCGTGCGCCAACGCTGGCGGGAAAGATCCGGCCGTCCGCCTCGGTGGTGAGCCGCACCCCCACGGTTTCCAGCACGGCGGTGAGCCGGGCAAGGGGAAGGCTATAGAAGGCAGGCTTGAGAAAGGCCGCGGCCGGGCCAAAGGCGGCGAGCAGGGCTTCGGTCTCCATCTGGTGGCTGACGTTGCCGCGGCCATGGCCGGTGAGGGCGAGCTTGCGGCCGGGCCGGTCCATGGACTCCAGAAGCACGACCTGGCAGCCGCGCTGCGCCGCAGCCAAGGCGGCCATGAGTCCGGCGGGGCCGGCGCCGATGACGGTGACGTGGTGCATGGAAAAAGCGCTAGTCCTGACCGGGAGGTAGAGCAAGGCGTACGCCGTCCACTGTTCCGCTGAACGGCTTTTTTTTCGGTGAGCGGCATTGCCCAAAGCGAGGCAAACTCGATAGGCAAAGGCCACCGTAACCATTTACCTGGGAGGTTTGTGGCATGAAAAAGATTTTTGGATGGATGCTTGCATTGGCCCTGGTGTTGGTTTTGGCCATGCCGGCCCTGTCCGCGCCCATTGTGATCAAGTTTTCCCACGTGGTGGCCGAGGACACCCCCAAAGGCAAGATGGCCCTGAAGTTCAAAGAATTGGTGGACCAGCGCCTGGCCGGCAAGGTGGTGGTGGAGGTCTATCCCAACTCGCAGCTCTTTGGTGACGGCAAGGAATTGGAGGCCCTGCTTCTGGGCGATGTGCAGCTGCTGGCCCCTGCCTTGTCCAAGTTCCAGAAGTACACGCCCCTTTTGCAGATTTACGATCTGCCTTTCCTGTTCAAGGACATGAAGGCCATCGACACCTTCCAGCGCGGGCCCCGTGGCCAGGCGTTGCTCAATTCCATGAAGGACAAAGGCATCATCGGTCTGGGGTATCTCCATAACGGCCTCAAGCAGATCTCGGCCAACCATCCCATCCGGGTGCCTGCGGACGTCAAGGGCAAGAAGTTCCGCATCATGACTTCGGACGTCTTGGCCGCCCAGTACGAAGCCGTAGGCGCCATCCCCATCAAGAAGCCTTTCTCCGAGGTCTTCACCCTGCTGCAGACCAATGCCATCGATGGCCAGGAAAACACCTGGTCCAACATCTATTCCAAGAAGTTCTATGAGGTGCAGCCGTACATCACCGAGACCAACCACGGGATCCTGGACTACCTGGTGATCTCTTCGGTGGAGTTTTGGGACGGCCTGCCGGCGGACATCCGCGCGGAGCTGGAAAAGGCCCTGGCCGAGGCCATCGAGTATGGCAACCAGGTGGCGGCAGCCAAGGATCAGGAAGATAAACAGAAGATCATCGAGTCCAAGCGCAGCGAGATCATCACCCTCACCGAGGCCGAGCGCGCCCAGTGGGTGGAGGCCATGAAGCCCGTGTGGAAGCAGTTCGAGAGCGCCGTGGGCAAGGAAAACCTCGATGCCGCCATTGCCAGCAACGAGTAAGGGGGGCGTCTTGGCTCGTATCCGCAATGTGTTTGCGGCGCTGGAGGAGGGGATCATTTCCCTCCTCCTGGCGTCCATGACCCTTTTGGTCTTCGTCGAGGTCGTCTTTCGGTTTGTGCTGCATCAAGGCATCGCTTGGGCCCAGGAGCTTACCCTGCTGCTTTCGGGGTGGATGGTGCTCTTTGGCGTCTCCTACGGCATCAAGGTGGGCTCCCATATCGGCGTGGATGCGCTGGTGAAGATCCTCCCCCCCAAGGCGCGGCGCATGGTCAGCGTGGTGGCGGTGGTTTTGTGCTTGGCGTACTGCGGCCTTTTTCTCGTGGGCGGCTGGGCGTATATCGCCAAGCTCATGCGCGTGAATGTGTATCTGGAAGATCTTCCGATCCCCAAATGGGTGGCCAGCAGCATCATCCTCATCGGCATGGGACTTTTGGCATTGCGCCTTGTGGGACTTTTGGCGGCCCTGGTGCGTGGCGAGGCCGAGGGGTTCCAGCTCTTGGACGAGGCCAAGGAGAGCGTTTATTTGGCGCACGAGGAAAAACCCGCGGGACTGGAGGGGGATGACGAATGACTTCTCTGTGTCTTTTCTCCCTGCTTTTCCTGTTCATTGCCACGGGCATGCCCATCGCCTTTGCCCTGGGGCTTTCCAGTATCGCCACCATTTTATTTTTTTCCAACGATTCGCTTGCCTCCATCGCCCTCAAGCTGTTGGAGAGCGTTTCCGAGCATTACACCCTCCTCGCCATCCCCTTTTTCATCCTGTCGTCGCAATTTCTCACCACCGGTGGCGTGGCCCGGCGTATCATCCGTTTCGCCTTGGATTGCGTGGGCCACGTGCGCGGCGGCCTGGCCATGGCCGGGGTCTTGGCCTGCATGATCTTTGCCGCGGTGTCGGGGTCGTCGCCGGCCACGGTGGCCGCCATCGGTTCCATCGTCATCGGGGGCATGGTGCGGGCGGGGTATCCCGAGAGCTTTGCCGCAGGTGTCATCGCCAATGCCGGCACCCTGGGGATCCTCATCCCGCCGTCCATCGTCATGCTGGTGTATGCCGCCGCCACCCAGGAATCCGCGGCGCGGCTGTTCATGGCCGGCTTCATCCCCGGGATCCTCTTGGGCCTTGCCCTCATGGCCGCCATCTACGTGGTGGCGCGCGTCAAGGGCCTGCCCTCCCTGCCGTGGGCGGGAGTGCGGCAGATCGTCCGCTCGGGGCTGGCGGCGTCTGGTGGGCTGATGCTCATTGTCATCGTGCTCGGCACCATCTACGGCGGCGTGTGCAGCCCCACGGAGGCGGCGGCCATCTCCGCGGTGTACGCCTATTTTGTGGCGGTGTTCGTGTATCGGGACATGGGCCCGCTGCACCGGGTCCCGCTGCGCGCTGCGGGGGAGAGCGCGCTGCAGGCGGGCCTGCGCTTTGTGCGGGACGTCTTGCGGGCCGCGCCGCGCTCCGTCATGCACCCCGAGGTGCGTCATGTGGTGCTCGACGCCGCCAAGGTGAGCGTCATGCTGCTTTTCATCATCGGCAACGCCATGCTCTTTGCCCATGTGCTCACCACGGAACGCATCCCCCACACCATCGCCGAGACCATCGTGGGCTGGGGGCTCCCGGCGTGGGGGTTTCTCATCGTGGTCAATATCCTGCTTCTGGTGGCAGGCAACTTCATGGAGCCTTCGGCCATCACCATGATCATGATCCCCATCCTCTTCCCCATCGCCCGCAAACTGGGCATCGACCCCATCCATTTGGGCGTTGTCTGCGTGGTGAACATGGAAATCGGCATGATCACCCCGCCGGTGGGCCTCAACCTCTTCGTCACTGCCGGCATCACCGGCAGGGATCTCGCCTGGGTGGTGCGCGCCGCTGTGCCGTGGCTTTTGGTGCTGCTGGCCTTTTTGGTGTTCATCACCTATGTGCCGTCCATCTCCCTCTTTTTGCCGGAACTCATCGACTCCATTCAGGGATATCGGTAGGCGGAAGCGGGATGATGCGGAGGCCCCATGCCGGTCCAGCCTCGATTCCATTCCTTGGGGCGGTGGGTTCGCGAAACCTTCCGCCCCAGGCAGACCCTTGCCCAACGCTACGCCGCCTTTCGGCGGGTGCTGGACCATGATGCACACACCCTCGAGTGCTTGGGTGCGCTCCAAGAGCACCTGACGGGCGCCGACCCGGCCGATGCAGCCCGGATCCTGTGGCTGGCGCGCGAAAGTGTGTCCCGCGCCCGTGAGCTCGCCCGAGCCCTTGCCCCCTTGGATACGCATCTTTCCCAAGGCCTCGCGGAGGCGCTCCTTCGCATTGCGGGCGCGCTTCCCCCGTCCACTCCGTGGCCTCAGGATCCGCCGTATGTGCTCCCCCTCTCCGAGGCCCACCGCTTTCCGCAGCGCTGTGGCGGCAAGGCGGTGGGGCTTTCCCGGCTGTTGTCCTTGGGCGCGTCGGTCCCCCCGGGTGTGGTGCTCACAGCCCAGGCCTTTGGGCGTTTTCTGACCGCCTCGGGCCTGGATACGGTCATTGCGCGGCATTTGCGCGTGGCGCGCGTGCACGACCCCGAGGCGGTGATCCGCGCCTGCGCCGCCATTCAGGAGGCCATTTTGGCGGCGGACCTCCCGGATGCGGTGGAAGCCGCCGTGGTGGAGGCCGTGCGGGGTCTGGGGGCCGACGTGCTTGCCGTGCGCTCCAGCGCCCTTGCCGAAGACGGCACGGATTCCTTTGCGGGCCAGTACGCCAGCGAGATCGGGGTGCCGGTGGAGGACCTCTTGATGGCCATCAAACGGGTGTATGCCGGCAAGTACTGCCCTCGGGCGGTCATCTACCGCATGCGCCAGGGCCTTCTGGATATGGAGACCGCCATGGCGGTGCTCATTCTGCCCCTGGTGCCGGCCGCGGTCAGCGGCGTGCTCTATACCCAGGACCATCATGGGGAGGCGCCGGTGCTGACGGTGCACGCGGTGCGCGGCCTTGGGGCGCGACTCATGGACGGTCAGGTGCGGCCGTCGCTTTTCGTGTTTTCCCGCTCCCATCCCCCGAGGCCGGTGTTGTTTCGGGATAGCGACGCCACGGGGCTTGACGCGGATGTGCTTGGCGATTTGGCCCGCATGGGGCTCTGGGTGGAAGCCCAGTGGAAAACCCCTCTCGACGTGGAGTGGGCCTTGGGCCCGCAGGGCTTGGTACTCCTGCAGGCCCGGCCGCTTCGGGTGCCCGGGCAGGCGTCGTGCGCCGAAGCACCACCTCCGGATGCGCCGCTTTTGGCCGTGGATTTGGACCGCGCGGCCCCGGGAATGGCCTGTGGCCCGGTGTTTCGGGCCTATAGCGGCCCCCAGTACCAGCAGATCCCTTCCGGTGCGGTGGTGGCGGTGGTGAGCCTGGCCCCGGCCTTGTCCGCCTTCATGGACCGCATCGGCGCCATCGTGGCGGAGCACGGCTCCCGGGCCAGCCATCTGGCCACGGTGGCCCGGGAGCGGGGGATCCCCGTGGTGGTGGGAATTGCTCCGGAGGCGCTGCCTCAAGGAATGGTGGTGACCGTGGACGGCGACCGAGGCTGCATTTGGGAGGGGTGCGTGGCCGGCGCTGCACCGCCTGCGGAGGAGAGCGCCTGGTCGCCTGCGCGTTGGGAGGCGGTGGCGGCGCGGACGGTGCGTCTTACCCGTCTGGACCCCGCGGCCCCGGACTTTGTGCCTGCGGCCTGTCAGAGCGTGCACGACGTGGTGCGCCTGGCGCACGAAGGCGCGGTGCGGGCCATGCTCCATGTGGCGGATCGCCGCGGCCGCGGCCTTGGCCGCGCCCGGCGCTTGCGCGTGGATGCGCCTTTTGCCCTGTACGTGCTGGATTTGGGTGCGGGGCTCGCGGCCCCGGGCCGTGGCCCGGTGGAGCTGGCGCAGGTGCACTCCACGCCTCTGCGTGCCGTGCTCGACGGGTTGCTTGCCGGTGCGCGCCACTGGGGTGGTGGGGTGTTTCACGCCGATTGGGCGGAGCTCGATCGGATTTCCGGGGGTATCGTCGGCCGGGAGAGCCGGACCCTCGGGAGTTTTGCCCTGGTGGACGCGGACTTTGCCCATCTGGGCCTGCGGCTGGGTTACCATTTCTCCCGCGTGGACGCCCTGGCCTCGCCGCGGGTGGAGGCCAATTACGTGCGCCTCAGCCTGGAAGGCGGCGGTGGCGCGGCCTTGGGGCAGGGTCTGCGCCAGGAGTGGGTGCGGCAGGTGCTGGAAGCGTCTGGGTTTACCGTGAGCGTGCGCGCCGAGCGCCTGGAGGCGGTACTGGCCCGCGCGTCCGCCGCTGCGACGCTCGCGGCCTGCCGGTTGGTGGGGCGGTTGGTGGCGGCGCTGCGTCTGCAGGATGCGGCCCTGCGTTCCGCCGATGATGTCACCGAAGCGGTACGCCGGTTTCTGGCGCACACGGAGTAGCGCCATGTCCCAAACGCACGGACCTATCACCTGGGTGACGGACCGATTGGCCGTGGGCCCGGCCCCCATGACTCCGGCGTATTTCCAGTTGCTGCGCGAGGCGGGGATCAGCGCGCTGCTCAATCTCTGCGCCGAATTTCCGGAGCTTCCGGACCTGCAGCGGCAGGCGGGCTTTGAGGTGTATTATCTGCCCATCCCCGACGAAGACGCGCCGGATCTGGACGCCTTGGACGCCGCCCTGGCCTGGCTCGATGAGGCCCTCTATCTCGGCAAAAAGGTGCTCATCCATTGCCGTTTTGGCATCGGTCGCACGGGCACGGTGCTCAACGCCTATTTTCTGCGCCGCGGGCTCGGGCATCGCCGCGCCTGGTGGGCCTTGCGGCCGCTGCGCTCCAAGCCCACCAACTTTGCCCAGTGGCGGGCGGTGCGGCGCTATGGCCGCCAGAATCCGAGCCTGAGGACGGAGACCCCGTCGCTGACCTTCCCGTCCTCTCTGGACCTCGCTTCGGTGTTCGCTGGCTATGAACGCCTCCTTGCCCTTGCCGACCAGGCCGTCGCCGGTCTTCCCCAATGCGGCGTCCACCATGAGCGCTGCTGCCATCGTCCCGGAGATTTGAGCCTTGCCGCGGCCGCGGCCTTGGCTCAGTATGTGGATGCGCACCTGCCCAGCGCAACGCGGCGCACCATCAGGCTGCGTGCCGTGGCCAACGTACGGCGTGAAGACCGCGTCCGCCGCACGCAGGCGCCGGGTTCCTGCCTGATGGGCGTGGGCGCGCTGTGCCCGCTTTTGGCTTCCGGCCGCTGCCGCATCCCTCGGGGCCGGCCGCTGGCCTGCCGCCTTTGGGGGCTCGATGCCCACGGCGCTGCCCGGCTCTGGGAGGAAACCCTGGCCCCGGCCTTGGAGGACTTGGACCGGCAGACCTGGGCCGTGGTCACGGATGGGGCCCCCATTTCCGTGCTGCCGCGCTTTTCCTTTGCCCAGGTGGTGTCCGGCAGGTGGGTGCAGATGGTGTTTGCCGCCATGGTGGAAAAAAAGCTTGCCAAAGGTGCCGCCATTTTCTAATGGTCCTCTTCCACGCGGAGAGGTGGCCGAGATGGTTTAAGGCGCACGCCTGGAGAGCGTGTGTGCTCGAAAGGGCACCGGAGGTTCGAATCCTCTCCTCTCCGCCAGATCTTTCCTTTTTTCCAACAAGGGAACTCCATCCGGTGACAGAGTATGGTGACGAGGGAAGCCGGGTGGCGGTACTGATCATGAACCCCGTGAGATCCGAGAGGAAGCAGCGGTAGTGACCCAGGCCGGGTACCCGGCTTCCCTGGCAGGAGCGAATTTTCGTTCCTGCCTTTTTTTGTGCTCATGGCTCGGACGCGGCTGGCGACGGATCCTCGATGGGCCACAGGGGAAAGAAGTCCGCAGGCAGGCGGTGGACGGGAACAGTGCGGGCAAGCGACTGCCACTGCGGCCAGTCAGGGGGCGTGCGTACTGTGAACTCAGGGAACACGAGGGCGGCGTGGTGGAGGAAAAGGCCGCCTTCCGTGCGCTCCGTGCCATAGCGGCCGTCGCCCACGATGGGATGTCCACAGGCGGCAAGGTGGGCGCGGATATGGTGCCGCCGGCCCTTGAGGATGCGCACCAATACCAGCGTGGAATCGGCCTCGTGGCAGAGGGGCCAGATATGGGTGTGGCGCAGGAGCGAGGGATCGGGCTCCGGCAGCACCCGGACCCGACGCCGGCGGGCGTCGTCGATGCGGGCGGTGCACGTCCGCGCTTGGGTGCAGTGCCCGTGCACCACGGCCAGATACCATTTGCGCACCCGCCCTTCCTCTTGCCACGCGTGGTATTGCGCTGCCGCCGCAGGGGTGGCTGCAGCGAGCACGACCCCTGAGGTCGGGGTGTCCAGGCGGTTGAGGAGTTGCCAGCCGGAAAGCCCCAAAAGCGGCAGGGCCTCTTCCAGGCTTCCTGGGGATGCGCCGCGCACGCTCGGCATGCCCGCGGGCTTGGCCA
>DPEO01000106.1 GCA_003530935.1 Desulfomicrobiaceae bacterium
CGCTCCAGGGCCTCGTCCACGGTCTCAGAACTGCCAAAGGCGGAGAACCGGGCATAGCCCTCGCCACACGCGCCAAAGCCCACGCCCGGCGTGCATACCACGCCCGCCTGAGTCAGCAGCATGTCGAAGAACGCCCAGGAATCCATGCCGCATTCCACCCACACGTACGGGGAGTTGTCCCCGCCCACGCAAAAATACCCGAGCTCTTCAAAGCAGGCGCGGATACGGGCGGCATTGGCCAAATAGCCATCGATGAGGGCCTGGCATTGGGCGCGCCCCTCGGGAGTGAACACCGCTGCAGCGGCCTTTTGCACCGGGTAGGACACCCCGTTGAACTTGGTGGTGTGGCGGCGGTGCCATAGGGCATGCAGGCTCTGAGGGGTACCGTCGGCGCTATAGCCCACGCACTCTTTGGGGATCACCGTGTAGCCCAGACGCGTGCCCGTAAACCCGGCAGTCTTGGAGAGGGAGCGGAACTCGATGGCCACCTTACGGGCGCCGGGGATCTCAAAGATGGAGTGGGGAATCTCTGGATCGCGGATAAACGCTTCGTAGGCTGCATCGTAGAGAATGACGGCCTTGTGCTCCTGGGCCCATTCCACCCAGCGGGAAAGGGCCTCGCGGGTGATGGTGGCGCCAGTGGGGTTGTTGGGATAGCACAGATACACCAAGTCCACGGGGGCACTGGGTAAATCCGGGACAAAACCATTGGCTTTGGTGCCCTCCAAATAGACGAGGCCCTCGTAGCGGCCTTGGACAAAGGCACCGGTACGCCCCGCCATGACATTGGTATCCACGTATACCGGATACACCGGGTCCGGCACCGCCACGCGGATATCTTGGGCAAAAAGCTCCTGAATATTGCCGGTATCGCACTTGGCCCCGTCGCTGACGAAGATCTCGTCGGCTTCTATGTGGGCGCCGCGGGATTGAAAATCTTCCCGGGCAATGGCCTCGCGCAAAAAGGCGTAGCCCTGTTCCGGGCCATAGCCCCGAAAGGTTTCGGCCCGGGCCATCTCCTCCACCCCTTCGTGGAAGGCGGTGATGATCGCCGGCGGCAGGGGGTGCGTCACGTCACCGATTCCCAGGCGCAGAACACGAATATTGGGGTTGGCCTCCGTGTACGCTGCCACTCGGCGGGCGATATCGGCAAACAGATAGGATGCCGTCAGCTTGCGGTAGTTTTCGTTGATACGGATCATGCTTTCCTCGCGGGTTGACAGTGAAGATGCGCCTCTTCGTTAGCGGGAAGCGCCGCGACCTTCAAGAAGCAAGGCCAGCCGGGGGAAACGCCGCACCAGGGCGCTGGCCACGAGCGTGGCCTCCGGGGCGCCCAAACGCAAGGCAAAGAGCCCGTAAGCCCCCGCCCATACCGGGATGGTCGCCAGCGACCACGCCCCCCACGACCACAAAGCCCGACACCCCAGGGCGATCCCCAGGCTCAACGCGGCATATCCACCCCACAGCCGCACGCCTTCCACCCAAGAGCCCAGGTGTCGGCGCAAGCCCAAGCCCAATTGGAACACGTTGGCCCAGGCGGACACCGACGAGGCCAGCGCCAGGCCCACGGCCCCCCACACCTGCATGGCCGCAAACCCCGTGGCCACGTATACTCCAAGACAGACGACCGCCACGCGCACCGGGGTGCGGGTGTCTTCCAGGGCGTAGTAGGCGGCCACCAAGGATCGTACGCACGAAAAGGCCGGCAACCCCACAGCGTAGGCCACGAGGGCGAGGCTCGTGGTATGGATGCCTGCTGCCGAGAAACGGCCATGGCCAAAGAGGGTATCCACCAAAGGGAGGGCCAGGCCCGCCAAGCCTGCGGCGGCAGGCAGATTGACAAACAGCGTGAGTCCCAGTGCCTGTCTGAGCACCCCGACAAAACGCGGTCGGTCTTCCACCCGGGCAAGGCCGGAAAGAGACGGCAAGGCCACCACCCCTACGGCCACGCCCACGACGCCCAAAGGAAATTGGAACAGACGGTCCGCATAGTACAGGCTGGAAACCGAACCCTCCGGCAAAAACGAGGCCATGGCAGTACCGATGAGGATGTTGAGCTGGTACACGGCCGAGCCGAGCACGGTGGGAAGCATCAAACGTCCGATACGCCGCACTCCGGGCCCCAGCGGATCCACCGGGCCCTTCCAGGAAAACCCCACCCGCCACAAGACCGGCTGCTGCGCCAGCCACTGGCATACTCCGGCAACGAGCACTCCCCAGGCCAAAAACCAGGCCACATCGCCATGCACGGCCAAGGCCAAAAGGCTCGCCGCGATCAAACAGATGTTGAGCAGGCACGGCGCCAGGGCTGGCACGAGAAAATGCCCGCAAGCATTGAGGATCCCCATGCAGAGGGCCACGCTGGAGATGCAGAGGATATACGGAAAACACACGGCCACGAGCTCGGCCGTGCGCTCAAAAAGCTCGGGCCGGGTGACGGCGAATCCCGAGGCCACGAGCATGGCGGCGGTCTGCGGGGCAAGCAGGACCCCCAGCGTGATGAGACCAAGGATCCCCAAAAGCCACAGCTGCACGGAGCGGGCCACCGTAAAGGCCGCCTGCACTCCGGACTCGCTGCGCACTTTGACGAAAGTGGGCACGAAGGCCATGGCCAAGGAGCCCTCGGCAAAAAGGCTCCGCAGCAGGTTGGGGAGCCGGAAGGCCACGAAAAAGGCGTCGGCCATGCCCGAAACTCCCAGGGCATAGGCCATGATGACATCACGCAGAAATCCGAGTCCTCGACTCACCAAAGTGGCTCCAGCCACCACCGAGGCGTTTTTCGCCAGGCGCTGCATGCATTCCTCCTCAAGAAATCCAGGCGTTGACGCCTACGCCCCTTGCCTGGCAATGCCAATGGGGAAATCTGCCCCTGCGAAGGAGTCTGCCATGGACAAACACGTGCTCCTCACCGTAAGCGACGATACAAGCGGCCTATGCAGTCTGCGCTTTACCTGCGGCTATTTCCAGCACACCCAGGCGTTCCACATCACGCTCCTCTACGTGGCCCCCAACCCCCGGGCCGGGCTCAGCCAGGCCGATATCGTGGAGGATTACCATGTGCTCTCCCGCCGAGAGGCTTCCATCCGCCAGCAAGCCGAAGCGGCGCTTGCGCGCGCCGCGGACTTTCTCGTGGGCAAAGGTTTCCCTGCAGCAAATATCCACAAAAAAATCAGCTATAAACAGTTCGGCACCGCCACGGATATCATCCAAGAAGGCATGGCCGGCATCTATGACGCCATCGGCCTGGGTCGGCGCGGCATCTCCCGGCTGGAAGAACTCCTCTCCGAGAGCGTGAGCAAACAGGTCTTCATCACCCCGATGGACATCCCCCTCTGGGTGAGCCGCAGCACGGAAAAGCCCCAGCCCCACGCGCTGCTCTGCACCGACGGCTCCCCGGCGAGCCTGCGCTGCGCAGACCACATGGCCTACATGCTGCGCGACGAACCCCAGCACCATATTTCCGTGGCCTATATCGACCGCGGGGCAAGCCCGGACCATGTGCGCCACGTCTTCACCCAAGCGCGGGACATGCTGACCCAAGGGGGAATCTCGACGGAACGCATCCACAATATCGTCCTCGACGGCGACGATCCGGCCGAGGCCATCCTGCGCCATACCCAAGAGGTCCCCTACGGGGTAGTGGGCATCGGACGCACCGGCAAGGGCGAAACCCATAGTCTCCACCTCCTCGGCTCGGTCAGTATGCGCCTTTTCCGCAAGCTCGACTGGGCAACCCTTTGGATCTGCCACTAGGAGAAGGCCCACCTCGAGACGCCAGCGGTATTTCCAGAACGCCGAAAAACATCTTCCCTCAATCCCCTTTTTCCGTTACGGCCCCGCGCGGTTTGTAACGTTTCCGCAACAATCAGGGGGAAGCATGTATCTTTCCGTCATCGTCAACACCCTGGGTGGACTCGCGATTTTCGTCCTGGGAATGAAGTTCATGACCGAAGGACTGCAGATGTCCGCCGGCAACCGCATCCGCAATATCCTGCGTGCGGTCTCTTCCAACCGCGTTCTCGGGTGCCTTACGGGCACAGTGGTCACGACGATCGTCCAATCGTCCTCGGCCACCACGGTGATGGTCATCGGCTTCGTCACCGCAGGACTCATGACCTTGGAGCAGGCCGTAGGCGTCATCATCGGCGCCAATATCGGCACCACCATGACCGCCCAGCTCATTGCCTTCAAACTCACGGCCCTGGCGCTGCCGGCCATCGCCATCGGCGTGCCCATGAAATTTTTCGCCACCCGCAAAAAGTATCGATATGCCGGCGAAATTATCGCGGGATTTGGTCTCCTCTTCTTCGGCCTCTCGCTGATGAGCAGTGGACTCAAACCGCTACGCACCGACCCTGCAGTGGTGGACTTCTTCACCAAGTTCGATCCTGCCCACGCCGGCGGCCTTATGCTCTGCATCCTCACCGGAGCCGTAGTGACCATAATTGTTCAGTCCTCGTCCGCCACCGTAGGCCTCACCATGACCCTCGCCACCCAGGGGCTCATCAGTTTGCCCGCAGCCATCGCGTTGGTGCTTGGCGAAAACATCGGCACCACGATCACTGCCCAGCTTGCCACCATCGGCTCCGGCAACGTGAACAGCTACCGCGCCGCCAACGCCCACACGCTGTTCAACGTCCTGGGCGTCATTCTGGTGACCGCCATCTTTCCCTGGTTTTTGCAGGGAGTGGACTGGCTGACGATCACCCTCATGCATGCCCCTGCCAATACCATGGTGGACGGAGCCTATCCGCATGCAGGACGTTTCGTGGCCAATGCCCACACCTTGTTCAATGTTCTCAACGCCATAGTATTTTTGGTTTTTTTCCCACTTCTCATCAAGGCGACCCTTGCCCTCTCGCCCAAAGACAAAGAGGCCGGAGATCCGCTCTTCCGCATGCCCCAATTCGACCAACGCACCTTGGACAATCCTGTTGCCGCCATGGCACAGGTACGTGGAGAAATTCTGCATATGGCGGAAGTGGTCCGCGCAGCATACTGCAATGCCATCGAAAGTATCATGCAGCACGACCACAAGAACATCCGCAAGTGGCAGCGCTTTGAACGGCATATCGACGAAATGCACAAGACCCTCATGCTCGTACTCACCCAGATCATGCAAAGCGAGATCAACGAGGAGGCATCCCAGGAGATTTCGGAACAGATCCGCATCATCAACAACCTGGAGCGCATCGGGGATGCGGTGGAGATCATCGCCATGCTGGGCGAAGACATCATGGACAAAGACATCCCCATGTCCCCCCAATCGTGGGAGGACCTCCAGACCATGCGTGAAAAGGTGGCTCAGTTCCTGGAACTCATCCGCCAGGGGCTGCGCACCCCGTCGGCCAATTTCCTGGAAGAAGCGGAAGTCCTGGAGGCATCCATCGACGCCCTGCGGGAAAATATCCGCTGCGCCTACATCGAGCGCCTCAAAAACGCCCAATGCTCTGTGGAAGGCGGAACGATCTTCATGAACATGATCACCCGAATGGAAAAAATCGGCGATTGCTGCTTCACCATCGCCCGGGCCATCACCCGGCAGGCCTAACGCCCTGGACGAGGAATACAAAAAGGCGGGAGCCAGTCCCGCCTTTTTTGTATTCCTGCAAAGTGGGCAACTATTGATAGAGCTTCTCGGCGCGCAGGCGCACCGCCTCCGGAATATCGAGCCCCATGGCCTTTGCGGCCTTGAGATTCACATGCAAAATGAGCGCGTCCTGCCGCTCCACCGGGATTTCTCCTGGCGCCACGCCATCGACAAGGATGCGGCGCAGCATGCGGGCGGTCTGCTTGCCGTGCAGATAATAGTCAAAGGCCACTGCAGCCACCGTACCCCGCGCAACAGAATCCACATCTGCAGAAAACACCGGAATCTTGGCCTCAGTCCCCACCTTGATGACCGACTCCAGAGTCGAAACCACCGTATTGTCCGTGGGGATATAGATGGCGTCCACCTGCCCCACCAAGGACTTGGCCGCCTGATAGACATCCGCGGACTTGGTCACCCCTGCCTCCACTACGGTCCATCCCAAACGCTCGGCCTCGGCGCGCACGGCGTCCACCGTGGCGCGGGAATTGGCTTCCCCGGTGCTGTAGATAACCCCCAAGCGGGTGAGCTTCGGCAGGCATTCCCGCACCAAGGCCAAATGTTTATCCACCGGCAGCTTGTCGGAGACTCCGGTGATATTCTTTCCAGGCCGCGCCAAGTCCTCCACCAACCCCGCAGCCACCGGATCGGTGATGGCGGTGAACACCAGCGGCACCCGGGCGAGCACCGGGGACTTCTTCATCGCCTGGGCGCAGGCCTGGGCCGACGGCGTGGCGATGGCCAAGACCAGATCTGGTTCTTCGCCGGCGATCTGGCTGGCGATCTGCACCGCGGTGGCCATATTGCCTTGAGCGTTGTGTACTGAGAACTTCGCCACCACGCCCTGCTCCTGCAGCCCATCCTGCACCCCGCGCAGCACGGCATCCAGCGAGGGATGCTCCACAAACTGATTGACCGAAATGCGATAGGTCTGCGCCGAGGCCGACGAGACCAGCATCATGGTGCACAGAACACTCCACCAAAAGTATCGCATCGCTCCTCCATTTGGTTGTCGTTACGGACAAAGGCGCATCCATCCCCGGGCGGCAAACGGCGTCACCGACCCGGGAGACAGCATGCTGGAAAGCCCGAGTTCCTGTCCCAATGGGACCGGATCCACGAGCCAAAAAGCCTGCAAGGCCCCGGAAAATTGCGGAACGATCCAATACCGGCCTGCGGGCAGCGTGGCGTTGTGCGGCCATGCAAAGCGAACCCAAGCGGGCTGCGTGGGAATATCCCGGGCCGCCACCGGGCGGGAAGCCAAAACCCGCTCCCCCGGACTGCCTGCAGCAGAGGTGCCGTTTGCGGTATCGGTAAAAATCTCCACCCACATCTGACCGCCCCCGGCTTGCCGCCACACGGCAAGTTCCACGAAATCCAAGGATGCGTTGGCGTCCACACGCATTTGCTGCGCCAGGGAATGCAGACGATCGGTCAGGATCCGCCGGGGGCGCCAAAAGATCTGGGGAACTGTTTCCATAGACTCCGGATTGAGCGCGCGGGCCGGGCCGTAGCGGGCAGGCATGCCCATGGGAAAGGGTTCCGGACACCACACCCGCGCCGGGTGGACATAGTCCTTACGGGGACGCAACGGCTTACGCCGCGGGCCGGGGGCAGGGAACACGAGGTGCGGCCCCGGCAACTCCGAACGCAGCCCAAGTCGGTCCTCCCCCGGCGGCGCCACGAGCTCCGCCTGCCAGGCAAACCGCGGGGTCACGCGCACCCCGGCCACGTGCCGCCACCGCACCGCGGCCTGAGCCAAGGCCGAAGGGACGTCCACGTCCACCACCAAAGGCACCCGCCCTGGAGGCAGCCAGCCTACCAGCCCGCGCACGTCCACAGAGACCCACCCCATGTCCGGGAGCCACACTTCCACCCAGGCGGAAAGGCCCGAAAACCCAGGGATTCGCAACGCAGCGCCGCCCCCCTCCACCACCATGTCCTGGCCAGCGTCCACGCCCACCACCGCCCGGGCAGGCAAGCCGGCCGCACGCAGCGCCGCCAGCCACGCGTGCACCAGGCCCGATATGTCACCGCTTCCCTGGCGCAGTACGGAGGTACTGTCCTCCACCACCTGGGCAGGACGAAACCCCCATTGCCCGCGCACCAGGGCCGCCACGTCCACCACGGCCTGCACCGCGCTTGCCGCACCGGCCACCACGGACTGCACCTGGGCGCGCACGGCGGCAGGGTCCACCCACGGGGTTGCCGCCAAAAACGGCCGGGCATCGGCAGCGATGCTCTCGAGCGGATATGCGGCAGTGGCATTCAGCGGCATGACCTGCCTGGTCAGGCGCACCGGGATGCGCACTTCCACCTGCACCTGCGGCCGCTGGTGGTGCCATTGCATGGTCACGCTTCCGGATTCATGCTTTTGCCATGCAGGATTGGGGGTTGCGGAAATGGACGGCGCGCCCGCAGTGAGCTGCCATCCCCAACCCTGCCGGGAGACAAGAAGCGGCAGGCGGAGGTCCAGGCGGGTCACCCGCTCCAGATCCTCCGCGCGCCACGTCAACACACAGGTCCCGGTCCACGTCCCAGCGCTCCCGTCCACCGCCATGATTCCCGCATAGACTCCGGGGGTCACGGCAAAGAGCAGCACCAGAGCGAAGACCAGGGGCATCGTCAACTCGTCTTGAAGGTGCGCACCAAGGCCTCCAGCTCTTTGGCGAGCGCAAGCAAGCTCTGCGCGCTGGCCTTGGTCTGATGTCCCTGCTCGGTCATGAGGGCCGCCGACTGGCGAACACTGCCCATCTCGCCGGCCACTTGGGCCACACCATCGGTGGTGCGGGCCACATTGGCGCTCACTTCCTGCAAGCCCACCGAGGCCTGGCTGATGTTGTCCACGATGTCGCGGGTGGTCACGCTCTGCTCTTCCACTGCAGCGGCGATGGTGGCCACGATGGCGTCGATGTCACCGATGACCCCGCGGATCTGCTCGATACGGCCCACCGTGGTGTCCGTGGCCGACTGGATACCGGCGATCTTCTCCCGGATCTCCTCCGTGGCGCGGGCGGTCTGGTTGGCCAGTTCTTTGATCTCATTGGCCACCACCGCGAAACCACGACCTGCCTCACCGGCCCGAGCCGCCTCGATGGTGGCGTTGAGGGCGAGAAGGTTGGTCTGCGAGGAAATGGCGGTAATGGCCTCGGTGACGGAATGGATCTGAGCCGCCACCTCGCCCAAGCGGTCCACGTCCGCGCCTGCCGCCGTGGCCGTTTCCACGGCGCCGGCAGTAATGTCTTTGGCGCGGCTGGCATTGCGGGCGATTTCCTCAATGGTGGCGCTCATCTCCTCCGAGGCCGCCGCCACAGTGGAGATATTCACCGTGGCCTCTTCCGTGGCCGCAGCCACGGAACGCATATCCCCGGCAATACCGTCGGCGGCCTGGGCCACGCGGGCCGAGCGCGCCTCGTTGTCCGCCGCCACATCGGCCACCGCTTGGGCCACACCGTCGAGCTGCGTGGAAGTGCCCGACAAGGTCTCCACGCCGGAACGCACCTGCCCCAAAAGGTCCCGGAGCCGGGCG
>DPEO01000117.1 GCA_003530935.1 Desulfomicrobiaceae bacterium
AGGGGCTGCATCAGTACTGATGGTTGCAAGCATATCTCCTCCTTCTTCTCAATCACGAAAAACTCCGTGCAAGCACCAGGCGCCGCTCCTGTCTAGCGCACGCGATACACCCGCACCCAGGGATAGCGGTCCTCCACCAATTCCAAATACGGCGCCGCCGCCGCTGGGTCTCCAATCAAGAGCTGCACCATCATGGAGCCAAAGGCGCGGTTGTCTGCGATATGGATGGAATTGGCCGCTTCATTGACAATGGCGTTGAGCCCAGAGCCCGCATTCCACGCCAGTTGCCGTGGCGGCGGTCCCACGAAAAAGAGTCTCTCCAAGGCAAAGGTTCGACCGCTATTCATGAGGAGCCCGGCCTTGGTATCAATGTCCGTCTTTCCAACCATAGCTTGAAGTATAGCGGGATCGCTGAGGCCGGTCTCCACGTCCCAATGGCCGAAAAAGGAGATCCAGCCTGCAATGCGCATGTTTTCCCACGTGACCACCAGGTACTGCTCGGGAAGCGGCCCCCAGGAAAGGTCTTCGCGGGCCAGACGATGCAAAAACTCCCTGGTGCCTTGGGGGCCGAGCCTGCGAAAACCGATAACCGGGTCGGTCACGTAGCTGCCGTTGGTGGCTGCAAGCTGGCTTTGGGTGACGAACTTCATGATTTGCGCGGCCTCGCGCGGGGAGTTCGTCATATGCACCCGAGCCAAGGGAAAAAGCCACGGCCCATCGTGCAAGCCGCCGTCGCCAAAGCTCATGCGCTCCGCGAAATACTGTGCGGCATAGCCGTAGTCCCACCATTGCCAGAGACGAGCGTTGGGAGGAGTGACCTGCTGCAGGCGGAGATACGTTTCGGCAAAGATCTTGGGGATCACCGGAATGGGCACCACCTGCCGCATGAGGTCTGCAGCGGGCCACAAGGCAAAACAACTCAAAACGAGCTGGGCAATCCAGCGTCGCCCCTGGCGAGAGGTCAGCCGCCGCACCCCCCAGGCCACGCCAAAGGCCAGACCGATGCCGGCAGGTACGCCGCCATACATGGCAAATCGGTTGCCGAGCCAGACACTGGCCATGCCAAGCCCCCAAAACGGCGCAAACACGAAAAGCACGGGCCAGCGCCACAAAGCGGCCACAAAGCCCACTGAGGAAACCACAAAAAGCCACGGCCGCCCCGCCACACGTTCCATCATGCCCAGCCAATCCAAATTTTGGGCCTCGCGGATACTCTGGGCCACGGCGGGGAGCTTCAAGGTGTCCGAAGAGGCGCTGTCCACGGAAGAATTCTTGGTGAACATGAGTGCGCGCAGGGCGTAGTCATGCAGCACGGCGGCAAAGTCGGAAAAATACGCCGCCACAACCGCAGCCACCACTGCCGCCCACAAAAGTTGCGGGCGGCGAGGGCCGGTCTGGGCCATGGCCGCCACGGCCAAAGCCGCAGGCACCACCCCCCAAGGACTCAAATAGATGAGACAAAACATGGCCAAAAGCGCCAAAAAAGCCTGAGGCCAAAGCTCCCTGCGCCCGCATACGGCCACAAGAAGTGCCGCCGCCCCCAGTACGGCCAGAATAATCGTGCCGCTTTGGGGATAAAACCCGCGGCTGAGCATCCCCGCAACGCCCACCACCACCGGCCAGACCATCTCGTGCCGCAGCTCGCGCAAGCGCCCGCCCCAACGCTCGCCAAGAGCCCCCTGCAGCCACACGGCGCACAGGGCCGCCACCACGGTGGGAAAGAACAAGGAAAGAATATCCGTGTCGCAAAAGCCGATACGGGTGCGGACCAAAAATCCAAGGCTGGTGCCTGCCATCACCCCGGCCAAGGCCCCGGCCTCGGGTACGCCCAAGCGGAAGGCGAGCCAGCACACCGGCACGCAGGTGAGGGGAGTCACCACCACCGGCAGCCAAAACCCGATGACCCCCAAGGGCGCTCCGGTGAGGGCGTGGAGCGCTGCAAGGCCACGCGCCATCCACGTATCCACATACCCGCCGATGCCTTTGGCCCCGGCGAGCCAGGCGTACGCATCGTGGGTGGCCATGAGCGGCTCATCCCCCACCCATAAGTGCGGCGTCATCCACAAGGGAAACTCCGTCACCCGAATAACGACGCCGATGGCCAGGGAAAGGATGAGGGCAAACCACAGCTCTCCACGGGCAGACAACTCCACCACGGACCGAGGGACAGCCCGGTCCGCGGCCGCCGAGGAAGATCGAATTTTCGCGAGAATGCAAGAAAACGGCATCACACCAACTCCACGCTCCGAGAATGCACAAACGTCCCGTTCCCTACCCCCAGATGCTTCAAGCTTCAACCGTGTCCTTGCTACTTGGAAATATATTTTTTTTGGCGTATGAAAGTTGTGTTTCCCGAGTCCCTGCTCCACACGGGAGGTTACATGTCCCCCACCCGCCGTGCCGCTGTCCGGCTTCTCGTCATCTTCATCGGGTACGCCGCCATCGTCGCCGCGCTCTCCTGGGCGTGGTATTCCATGGAAAAAGAAAATTTTACCAGACAGTTGGACCAAAAACTCCTGGCTGCCACCGGCACTCTCAAAGACCTCTTGGCCCCGGACTTCCACGACCGCGCCCGCACCCCGACCAGCATCTCTTTGGAAGAAGAACTGGAGAACCGACGCAAATTCAATGCCCTCAAGGAGGCCTTGGGCCTGACTTGGGTGTACACGGTGATCCGCACGGAGAGCGGCGAATATGTCTTCACCGCCCCGAGCGTGTCCGAAGAAGAGGCCAAAGAACGTCTGTCCTGGTATTTCTATCCCTACCAGGAAATTCCCGAGGCATTCACCCAAGCCTTGGCCCAGCGCGGGAACGCAACCCTGGAATACCGCGATGAGTGGGGGCGATTTCGTTCCTTTTGCCGCACGGAAGTAAGCCCCGGCGGCCAACCCTACTTGGCCTGCGCCGATATTGATATCACTCAGATCGAGGCCTTCACCTCCCAACACCTGCTGCTCACCTTAGGCATCGCCACGGTATTCCTCGCCTTGACCGTGCCGGTAGGCCTCACGGTGCGCGGCATGTACCGCGAACACCTCAAGGCCCTCCAAGAGGCGCACACCATCGTAACCGAGCAGGAAGCCTCCCTGCGCACCATTCTCGAAAACCTTCCCGTGGGTGTCGCCGTTGTGGACGCCGCGGAACGCACCGTACTCTCCGCCAACCCCAAGCTGCTGGAAATGCTCGAAGCCACAGCCGATCAGATCATCGGCAAGGAGTGCAAGAAAACTGTCTGCACGCTCTGCACAAATCCCCTCTGCCCGATCCTTGATGGTGTTTCCCTCAAAAACCCCGACCCTGCGCTCACCACTTTCACAGGGCGCAGCGTCCCGGTATTCAAAGCCGCGGTTCCCACCACCTTGGGGGGCAAACACGTGCTCGTCGAAGCGCTCATCGACATCTCGGCCCAAAAACGCCTGGAGGCAGACCTCATCCACGCCAAAGAGGCTGCAGAGGCTGCGGCCCGGTCCAAGGCGCGCTTTCTTGCCGTCATGAGCCACGAACTGCGCACGCCCCTGGGGAACATCCTTGGCACGCTCCAAATTTTGCCCCACCTGGATACCCCAGACAAACAAAAGCCCATGACCGAAGCAGCCCAAAGAGCGGCCCGGGCACTGCTCACCCTACTCAACGATATCCTCGACCTGGCGGCGCTGGAGGGCACAGTCCTCCAGCCGTCCCCAGCCGTCCATCCGGTCCCGGCCATTCTTTCGCCCATCATCCAAATCGCCGAGCCTCAAGCCCGAAGCAAGGGGCTCTCCTGGGAAGCCCCGCCCCACGCCGGGGCAACCCATGTGGAGTGCGACGCCACCCTGGTGCGCAAAGCCCTCCTCCACGTCGTCAACAACGCCATCAAATTCACCGCACGAGGTACCGTCCGCCTCGAATCCTGGACCCACGGCACCGGCTGGTACATCGCCGTGCACGACACCGGCACAGGCATTGATCCGCATCTACTCGACACCATCTTTGCCCCCTTCACCCAAGCAGACATGGAACTCAACCGCGAGTACGGCGGCAGCGGGGTAGGGCTCGGAGTCGCCTCCGGAATCACGCGGCTTCTCGGCGGCAGCATTTGCGTGGACAGCGAGCCCGGCGCGGGATCGACCTTTGTCCTGGCCTTCCCCCGGGCCGTTGCCAACCGGGAGACCACGGTTTAGGAGACGGCTACTCCAGTCACCATAACCATGGAGGTCACCATGCAGAAGACATTTGGCATACTCCTCATGGCCGCCGTGCTCGCCCTACCGTCCGGCTGCGCCACCAAAGGCCAGACCGGCGCGATCATCGGCGGCCTAGGAGGCGCTGCCGTAGGCGGCCAATTGGGCCCCAAGAGCAAACGCGGCCAAAACGCCCTCATCGGCGCTGCCGTAGGCACGCTCCTCGGCTACATCGTGGGCAATGAGCTGGATAAGTACGACCGGCAGCAGATTTCCACCGCCCTGGAGCACTCACCTTCCGGCCAGCCGACGTCCTGGGTCAATCCGGACACCGGCCGCGCCTACCAAGTGACACCAGCGCCGGCCTACACCGCTCCCAACAACGACATCTGCCGCGATTTCACCCTCACCGGCCGTGACGCCTCCGGCCAGCCGGAAACCATCCATACCAAGGCGTGCCGCAACGCCTA
>DPEO01000166.1 GCA_003530935.1 Desulfomicrobiaceae bacterium
CCCCGGAGGGGCCCCCAGGGATACTTAGGCGAGGAGAATTCTGCGGGCGCTCTCGTCGAGCACCTCGGTGATGAATGGCAACCCGGTCTCGCGGGCGGTCTCGCGGTTGGCTGCAGCCAGGTCTTCCCGTGCAATCTGGGTCACCGAGAACTTCCGTGCTCCTGCGAGGAGTTGTTGCAGCCCGGCCCCAAGTTTGTCGGCCAGAGTCCACGCAGCGATGGCGCCAAAAGGTACTTCGCGCATGGCTTGGGCTCCAATCTTCGTCTTGAGCGATTCGTAGCCCGCAAAGATTTCTTCCGGAGTTTCGCCAATTTCGCGTACCGTTTTGGGGAGGGTGTTCCAACTGCCGTTGACGGCCTCGCGGCGTTCCGGTTTGAGTACCCCCTCGATATTGGCGCCAAGGAAGCCCGGAATCATGAGCGCGCGGCCCATGCACACCAGTTTGACGTACGGCGCCCCCAAGGCCAGGGCTTTGAAGATATGATCTTCGCGGGCAAAGCCGCCGGCAAACGACATGTCTACCACCCGTTTGCCGCGGGAAGCGAGCAGACCGGCATACTCGTAGGCTTTGGAGTGCAGGAGGATGGAAGGCACGCCCCATGTCTGCATCATGTTCCAGGGGCTCATGCCCGTGCCGCCGCCGGAGCCGTCGATGGTGAGGAGATCCAGTTCGGCCTCCGTGGCGTATTTGATGGCCATGGCGAGGGCTTCCATGCCGTAGGAACCCGTCTTGAGGGAGATACGGGCAAAGCCGAGCTTGCGCAGGTAGTCCACGGTCTCCATGAAGTTTTGCCGCACCGCCTCCACCGACGGAAGATCCGTGTAGCCGAGGCGGCTATGGCGGGCAAAGCCCTTGATGCCGCCCGCCTGAAAGGCGGCCTGGACTTCGGGAAGCTCGGGATCCGGATCCACCAGGTAGCCGCGCTGCTTGAGGAACAGGGCGTAATCCAGGCTCTTGACCTCGATTTCGCCACCGATGTTTTTGGCCCCTTGGCCCCATTTGAGTTCAATGCAGACGTCGTCACCGTACTTTTGGATGATGTACTCGGCTACTCCGTTGCGGGCGTCTTCGACGTTGAGTTGCACGATGATGGCTCCGTAGCCGTCGTAGTAGCGCTTGTAGATCTCGATGCGCCGGTCCATTTCCGGAGATACCGTGATTTTGCCGCCATCCAGGATGGACTGCCGGTCTACGCCCACCACATTTTCGCCCACCACGATGGGGATGCCCACAAGCGCACAGCCTGTAGCAAAAGATTCCCAGTACTTGGCGGCAATGAAGGTGGAGCCCAAGGCCCCGGTCATCAGCGGTATGCGGCAGCGGACGGGCTTGCTGCGGCCAAAGGAGGTTTCCAGGCTGACGTTGGTGAAGAGGCAATTGTCGGGATTGGCGTTGGTGTTCGAGGCAAGCCCTGCGGCGCCGTAATTGTACCCTTGAATGCGCAGGGCGTTGTAATTGACGCCCACATGGGTGGTGTTGTCCGCTCCGGCGGTGACATATCCGAAATCCCTGGGGTAGAGCATGTGGCGGCCTTTGAGGCAGGACATCCAGGTCTCGCACTTGCCAGCGCAGTCACAGCGGCACAGGGTGCACAAGCCGGATTCCGCAGGATTTCCACGGTTCACGGTGCCGAGTACGTCGTTGTTTTTCGGCCATTCGGGCATGAGAAACGCTCCTTGGTGTAAAGTAGTACGGTTGCGGATCGATCCTGCAGTACGCTCACGTCGTTGGGGTACGTCGCAGGAAATTCATAGATTATCTATGGCCGAGGCGCGTCGTGGATGTCGATAGGAAAACAATCCAAAAGAATGGGAAAAATGGAGCTCGTTTGGGAAAATATCCTCAACGAGCCATTTGCGGATGGAGCACAGGATATCGCCCAAAAAAAAACGGTGCCCACCACGAGGGCGGGCACCACCTCGAAATTTACAGATATGGGAGGTTAGCCGCCGAAGCTCCCGGCGCCGAGAACACTCATGGCCTTCGTGTAGTGCACGCGCAATTGGTTGAGTTTGTCACCGATTTCCTTTTCCGCCGGACTGACGTCGAGAGGACATTCTGCTTCCAGCTGTTTGGCCTTGTCTTCAATAGTCGCCACAATGGATTTGATTTCCATGATACTGTCTTTGATGGCCGCTTGATCTTTACCATCCATGGCGACGAATTTCGCCATGACATCGTAAAGGGAGGCTTTCCATGCGTCTAATTCACGTTCGATGCCTTTGCAGTACGTCTGCACTGTTGCTTTGCGGGTGGCTTCGTTCGCGCAACCGGAGATGGCATCACACGACATGCACGGGCCTGGATAATCCATGTTGGTCATAGTGAACTCCTTACATTGAAATTGAGGGAAAGACTGACATTTGCCAGGGACGCGGAGCGGCGTCAAGGGGGGGACAAAAAAATCCGTCTCATCCCAGAGCTACGTCGAGAACCATCATCACCGTGAAGCCGACAAGGCAGCCCAGGGTCGCCAGATCAGTGTTTTTCGCCAGCTGGGATTCAGGGATGAGTTCTTCCACCACCACGTAGATCATCGCACCCGCGGCAAAGGCCAGGGCATAGGGGAGGATGGGGCGCATGGCGAGCACCGCTGCCGCGCCTATCACGCCTGCTACAGGTTCCACGATGCCCGAGGCCTGGCCGTAGACGAAGCTTTTCCAACGGGAGAAGCCTTCGCGCCGCAGGGGGATGGACACGGCCGCGCCTTCGGGGAAGTTCTGTAGCCCAATACCCACGGCCAGGGCTACGGCCCCGGCGAGATCCGCCGAGGGGATGCTTGCGGCCACGGCGCCAAAGGCCACGCCCACGGCCAGCCCTTCGGGGATGTTGTGGAGCGTGATGGCCAAGACCAAGAGCACACTGCGATGCCAACTGGTGGCCACGCCTTCGGCCTCGCTGCGGGGAAAGCCGAGGTGCAGGTGCGGCATGAAGCGGTCCACGGCGAAAAGAAACAGTCCGCCGGTAAGGAAGCCTATGCTTGCCGGCACCCAGGCCACTTGTCCCATGGCTTCGGCGAGCTCGATGGATGGGGCAAGCAAAGACCAGAAGCTTGCCGCAATCATGACCCCTGCGGCGAACCCGAGCATGGCGTCGAGGACGCTTCGGCGAATTTCCTTGAAAAAGAAGACCATGGCAGCGCCAATGGCGGTTACGGACCAGGTAAACAGGGTCGCCAGCAGGGCCTGGAGTATGGGGGAGAGTTCTGGGAAGGGATTCATGCGTGCTGCTCCGTGCTTTTGAGATGGCGGTCCGAGAGGCGTTGGATGGCGGTTCCCACTAGGATGCAGGCCAGTCCTGCCAGAGTGGATGGGCGGATGGTCTCGCCCACGATGTGGCCGATCCAGAACAGCGAGAGAAGTGGCGAAAGGTAGATGAGGTTGTTGATCTGGGCCGCAGTGCGGGAAAGGCGCAGTGCGTGGCTCCACAAGGCGAAGGTGATCCCCATCTCGAAGCAGCCCACGTAGGCGGCTCCGAGCATGCCGGCGGCGGAGGGGATCGCCCATTGGCCGCGCAGGCCAAGCCAGGCAAAGGCGTACACCGCGCCGCAGATGAAGTTGCCGCACAGTCGTGCTACGGGTTCGGCCGTGTCGCGAAGCCCCAGGATCCACGACGTCCCCCAAATGAGGGTACTTGCCAACGCGAGCCCCACGCCCAGGGGGCTTTGGAAGTGGAGTCCCAAGAGGTCGCCGCGGGTGGCGATGATGACCACCCCAAAGTAGCAGACGAGGCTCGCGAGCATCTGCCGCCAACCCACGCGCTGGCCGAGCCAAAAGATGGCCATGAAGGTCATGGTGATGGCCCAGGTGTAGTTGATGGCCTGGGCTTCCTGGGCAGGGAGCAGGTCATAGGCGCGCAGCAGCACCAGGTAGTAGAGGAATGGGTTGATGGCCCCTTGGAAGAGGGATGGTTTCCACTGCTTCCAGCCGGAAAGCATGGGGACGCCGCGTATGCCGGCAAGAGCGGTCAAGGCAAGGGCGGAGACAAGACTCGCCCAGGCCACCAGCGCGTCCACAGAGAGGTGGCGCAGCGAGAGCTTGAAGGCCGAGGCCACGGTGGACCACAGCAGTACCGCGGCAAGACCAAAGAGATAGGCACGGGTTTGGCGCTCCATGGGGGGCTCCGGTGGTTGCGATTTCATGGCGCTCCGTATACGGGGAAACCTCCGCTTGTCCACGTGTTGTGCGCCCGCTTTCGTTGCGGGCGTTTGGTAGAGTCCCCCTAACCCCTAACTTCATCTAAGGAAGGCTGTATGCAGCGCATCGTATGGTTTCTGGTGGTCCTGTTCCTGGCGGCAGGGGCAGCCCATGCCGCGGACAAGGTGTACGTCAACGGCATTGATGCCAACTATCCGCCCTTTGCCTATGTGGACAAGACCGGCAAACCCAGTGGCTTTGATGTGGACGCCTTGGACTGGATCGCCAAAAAGATGGGTTTTCAGGTCAAGCACGTGCCGGTGGATTGGGATGGCATCATCCCCAACCTCTTGGCCAAGAAGATCGATCTTATCTGCTCGGGCATGACCATCACCCCGGAGCGGGCCGAGAAAGTGGCGTTCAGCAAGCCCTACTGGGAGGTGAAGAACGTCTTCGTGGTGAAGAAGGATTCACCTTTGACCGTAGAAGAGATCTACGCCAAGCCGCTCACCGTGGGCATGCAGGCCGGGACCTCCGAGGCCAAGTGGATGGCGGACGAAAAGGCCAAGCAGGGCTGGAAGTTCACCATCAAACTGTACGACTCCTCTCCCATGGCCATTGAAGATTTGCTCAACGGCCGTATCGACGTGGCAGCCATGAACTATCCCCCGGCCCGGGATGCCGAGCGCAA
>DPEO01000044.1 GCA_003530935.1 Desulfomicrobiaceae bacterium
CATTTTCATTGGCTGTTTACAATAGGGAGCGTCATACGTATGGTCTTGTGACGCCGCCTGCGGCGGGCGAGTCGTGTTGAGCCGTCGCTCAGGAGCAGACAAGGAACGCGGTCTCCGTCCAGACGATGGCGGCGCCGAGAAAGTCTCCGTTGAGTCCCTGGTGGCGGCGGGCGAGGTGGAGAAGAAATCCCAGCCCGAGGCTGCAGAGGAAAAGCGCGACACCCAACTGGGCAAAAGGCATGGCAATCCAGGCGGCAAGGCCTGCGGCCAGAAGGTTGGCCCCAAGGGCTGGGGGCGTTGCGCCGCGCAGTGTGAGGCTTCCCAGCCCTGGCCTGGTCCATGGCCGCCCCGCATAGGCGAGTGTGAGGCAGGCCAGGCGGCCTGCGTATGGGGCAAGGAAAATGGGTTCGAAGCGCGCCGCAGCGCAGAGGTGGCCAAGGGCCGCCCCTTGCAGTCCCACCCCCAGGACCATGGCGAGGACCCCGAAGGCGCCGATGCGGCTGTCCTTGACGATAGCCCAAAAGCGGTCGCCTTCTGCCCGTGCTCCCCAGGCGTCGGCTACGTCCGCCAGTCCGTCCCAATGGAGCCCCCGGGTGAAGGCCGCCCCTATTCCCACGAGGGCAAATCCTGCCACGAGCGGAGGAAGCAGCATGTGCATGGCCCACGCCGCTGCGGCGAGCAGCGCGCCGAGAACAGCTCCCACGAGGGGATAGAACGGGACGCTGGAGACGATGTCCGCTTCCGAGCAGGCATTGCGCGGTCCTGGGAAAATGGTGAGAAAGGCTAGGGCCAGGTGGATGCGGCGCCAGAGGCGGCTGATGGGCGCGGCGTTCATGCCGGAGTGGAGGGATCGGCTGGGACGAGGGAGACCAATGCTCCGGCGCCAAGCCCCAGTAGGTGCGCGGCCGATGCCTCCCGCAGGGCAAGTTCCCAGACCCCTTGGCTTCCCCGGAGCACCCCGAGCTCTTGGGGGGCCAGGTCGCTGTAGGTGCGTACGACGCGCGCGGGCCGATCTTCCACCAGGAGGTGGGCGGGCAGTGGGGTATTGGCGGGAAGCTCCATCAGACAATTGCCGAAGCGGTCCACATGCGCCACGCGGGTAAGGATCTGCCCGGGGGAAGGCGCCGGAAGCGCGGGAAGGCTCACGAGGGGCTGCGTCCCCCACGGCGTTGCCACAGCGATCGGCGGGTCCCCCAAGGCAAGGCGCACCGCCACGGGGGCGAGGACGTCCCGGCCGTGGAAGGTGGCGCTGGGCGCTTCAGGCATGGAGATGCGCCAGAGCGTCCCCTGGTGGGCCAGGGGGGTAAGGAGGCCGTTGTCCGGGGCGAGGATACGGAGCTCAGGGGTCTCCCAAAGCACCATGGCCCGCTCGGTGCCCACTCCCGGGTCCACCACGGCGAGTACGATGCTTTGCGCCGGTAGATAGGGGATGCTGGCTGTAAGGAGAAAGGCCGCCTCGCAGACGGCGTGGGCCGTGATTTCGTGCGTGAGGTCGATGATGGCGGCGTCGCGGCAGCCTGCCAGGAGCACCGCCTTCATCTGGCCCACGTAGGGGCTGGTGTGGCCGAAATCGGTGAGGAGCACAAAGACAGGGCGCATGGGCTCTGTCTACGGCGACGATGCGGTATTGTCGAGGGGGCGCGGCTTGCTTTCCCCGCGGGGGACGGCTACCACAACGCGCCACGGGCGTTGCGGCGAAGGTCGCTCCAGCCTGGATTTTTGCTGCAAGGAACCCTCATGACTGCGACAGATTCTTCCTCCTCGTTGCCCGCTTCGGTAACCTCCGTCACACTTCCTGGACGAACGGTGTATCTCGTTGGCACTGCCCACGTATCCCGTCAAAGTGTGGATGATGTACGCCATACAGTCCACGCCGTAGATCCGGATACCGTTTGCGTGGAGCTGTGCCCTGCCCGCTACCAGTCGTTGTCGGACCCCGAGTCCTGGCGTCGGATGGATGTATACCGCGTTATCCGGCAAGGCAAAGCGGCGTTTTTGCTCATGCAACTCATTCTTCAGGCTATGTACCGCCGTATCGGGGATCGTTTGGGGGTGCAGCCCGGCGCCGAGATGCTTGCGGCTGTGGAGCTTGCCCGAACCCATGGCGCACAATTGGTGTTGGCGGATCGTGACGTGCAAGTGACCTTGAAGCGTGTCTGGGGCGGCATGGGCTGGTGGACCAAGATGCGGTTTTTTGGCCAGCTTTTGTGGAGTATCTTTGACGATGAGGAAGTCGATGCCGCTTCGGTGGAGCGTCTCAAAGAGTCTGACGCCCTGACGGCGGCCATGGCGGAATTGGCGGAAGGATTTCCCGAGATCAAGGCCAGGCTCATCGACGAGCGCGATCGGTATTTGGCGGAAAAGATTCGCCAGGCCCCTGGAGAACGCATCGTCGCTGTGGTGGGGGCCGGGCACGTGCCGGGCATCGTGCGCCATATCGAGGAACCGTGCGATCTCGCTCCTCTGGAGGAAGTGCCGCCGCCTTCGCCGTGGGGGCGGGTTGTGGCGTGGCTTATCCCTGCGCTCATCGTCGCCCTGGTGGTGCTCGGGTTTTTTCGTGGCGGTGCGGCATTGACCGGTGAGGCGGTGCTCATCTGGTTTGGCGTGCATGGCACGCTTTCGGCGCTGGGTGCTGCCGTGGCTTTGGGCCACCCGTTGGCGGTGCTCTCGGCCCTGGTGGCCTCGCCGTTTACCAGTCTCAATCCCATGATCGCCGCGGGATGGGTGGCGGGGCTCGTGCAGGCCTGGGCGCGCAAGCCCACGGTGGCGGACCTGGAGGCCTTGCCCCAGAGCATCCTTACGGTGCGTGGTTTTTGGACCAATCCGGTCAGCCGCATCCTCCTCGTCGTGGTGTTCGCCAATATCGGAAGTTCGCTCGGGACCTTTATTTCCGGCGGCTGGATCTTTGCGAAGGTGTTGTGATGGACGTATCGCTCGTTGACCGCCAGGCCCTGGTGCTCGCCGCGGAAGAAACCCTTGCGGCCCGGCTTGCGCAGGCGGTTTTGCCGCGGCCCAAGCCTTCGGTGTGGATGATTCTGCTCCCGCCGCTTTTCGTGTTTTTTGCCTTGGACATGCAGCGCCATAAGAAGGAAGCGAAGATCTTCGCCGACGGGTTTCTCTTTACCAAGCGCTTGGCCCTGAAACTTGCAGGAGAAGCCGCCGCCCAAGGCGGTGCGGCCCCAGCAGTGGTCTTTCCGGACCCGCCCTCGGAGATCGGAACGCCTGCGGCCTGGGAGCGTATCCGGGCCGCGCAGGCCAAGGAAGTAGCGCTCCTTCAGGAACACTATGGTCGCCTGCTGGCGGCTCAGGGAGCTACTTACGCAGGTCTGGTGCAGGGAGCTTACGGGACCCCAGGGGAATATCTCGCCTTTTGCAATGCCCTGCGTCAGGCGGAGGCTGCGGTCAACGCCTGCATGCTCGAAGAGATCCACACCACGGCCGCAGCGAAAGAGGCCACCGCCGCCATGGAAAACGCCTTGGAAGAATTGCGGCTCGAGCAAATGCGTCGCATTTTTGGCATGCGCTAAGCTTGTCTTTCGTTTTTGGGGTATTATGTTTCCTGGAGGAAGATGCCCAGGCGTCTTCAGGAGGCAGTCATGTATATCGCCACCGCACGCATTCCGCGTCACGCCTATGAAGAGAACGGGGAAGCTCGGCGTAAGATGGAGGGAATTTTGTCCCACTTGCGGGAGCTTGCCTTGGATGTGGGCATGGACCTCGACCGCAACGTGGTGATCCAGCGCCTTGATGACGAGATCCGTGTGGGGATCTCGCCGGAGTTGGATCTCTATTTGCGTGAGTCCCCGGGGGAGTGGAATCTCAATTAGCCCTGTGAGGGCGCTAACAAAGCCCCCTGGAGTCGGATGGCTCCAGGGGGCTTTGGCGTGGAGGGAGGCTTAGTAGGCGTTGTCGTGGGAGAGATCGCGCTCGTCCATCTTGTGGGAGAAGGTGCGGTACATCCACACCTGATAGAGCGCTACCACCGGCACGAAGATCAGGGCCACCAGCAGCATGATGGACAGGGTTTTGGTGCTGGAGGCGGCGTTGAACGCGGTGACGGAGGCTGCCGGGTCCAGGCTGGAGGGTAGGATATTGGGATAGAGCCCGGTCACCCCGAAGAGGGTGAGGCCGGCGATGAGCCCTGCGGACAGGGCCCAGGCCTTCCAGCCCGCTCCCTTTTGGATTTCCTTGCGCACCAGCACGAGGCACCCCACGGGGATGGCCAGAAGCACCAGAAGCAGCGGGTTGGTGAGGTAGTTTCGCAAAAGGCCCGTCAACGGTACGGTCAGGACCACGAACAGGGCGATGGCCGCCGCCAGGATGGGGTAGATGCGCCCGGCCATGGCCACGGCCCGGTCATGGAGTTCTCCATGGGTGCGCAGGGCGAGCCACAGGCAGCCGTGCAGGGCAAAAAGGAGCACGAAGAGCACGCCGCCCGCAAGGCCATAGGGATTGAGCAGGGAGAAGAAATTCCCCTGAAAGATGCCTTGCTTGTCCAAGGGAAGGCCCTGGAAGATATTGGCAAAGGCAACTCCCAAAAGCAGCGCGGGCAGGAAGCTGCCGATGACCATGGCCCAATCCCATAGCGCCCGCCAGCGGGGACAGTCGTGCAGATGACGGAACTCGAAGGCCACGCCGCGGATGATGAGGGCGATGAGCAGCAGCATCAGCGGCGTATAGAGGCTGCTGAACATGATGGCATAGGCCGTGGGGAAGGCGGCGAAGGTGACGCCGCCGGCAGTGATGAGCCACACCTCGTTGCCGTCCCAGAAGGGGCCCATGGCGTTCAAGATGGTGCGGCGGTCGGTATCGGTTTTGCCCAGGACCGGCAGCAGGGCGCCTAGACCCAGGTCAAAGCCGTCCAGCACGAAATACACCGACCAAAGAATTCCCCAGACGAGAAACCAGATGGTCTCCAGCATGGCACGTCCTCCTTACGCAGGCTTGGGGCCCTTGCGGGCGTAGATGGTGAGCATGGCGATGTCCGCTGCGCCGAGCAGAGCGTAGAGCACCGTGAGCGCCACCAGGGAGAAGGCCACTTGGCTCGTGGCCACGGGGGATACGGCGTCGGCGGTCCGCATGAGGCCGTAGACGATCCAGGGTTGGCGCCCCACTTCCGCTACCATCCAGCCTGCTTCAATGGCCAGATAGGGGACGGGGATGGCGTAGGGCAAAAGGCGCAGGAGTGTGGAGGACTGCTCCAGACGGTTGCGGGAGAGCCAGGCCCAGGCCGCTAAAGCGATCATGAGGGTGCCCAGCCCCACCATGGCGCGGAAGGAGAGAAAGGTGACGAGCACCGGCGGCCGGTCTTCCTTGGGCCATTCCTTGAGCCCTTGCACCGGCGCAGTGAAGGAGCCGTGGGCGAGAAAGGAGAGACCACCGGGAATGCCCAAGGCCTCGATGGCATTTTGCTCGTTGTCTTCATCCGGGAGCACCAAGAGATACATGGGCGCGCCCTCACCCTTTTGTGGGGTCTCCCACAGAGCTTCCATGGCCGCCAGCTTGGCCGGCTGGATGCGGGTGACTTCCTGGGCGTGATGATGGCCCTGGGTGGCCACCACGACGGAAAAGATCAACGCAAAGAGAGAACCCAAGCGGAAGGAGCGGGTGAAGAAATCGGTTTCGTTTTTGCGCAGCAGATGGAATGCCGAGATCCCCATGACGAAGAAACCGGCCAGGGCAAAGGCTCCGGACAGGGTATGCACGTACTGCTGCCAGGCGAAACCGTTGGTGATCACGGCCAGAAAACTCTCGAGCTCGGCGCGGCCGTTTTGCAGGACGTAGCCCACGGGGTGCTGCATGAAGCCGTTGGCCAGCAAGATCCACAGGGCGGAGATATTGGAGGCTGCGGCCACAAGCCAGATACAGGCGGCGTGCATCTTGGGAGAGAGTTTGTCCCACCCGAAGATCCAGGCCCCAAGAAAGGTGGATTCCAGGAAAAAGGCCAGGGTCGCCTCGATGGCGAGCAGCGAACCAAAGATGTCGCCCACGTAGGCCGAGTAGCGGGACCAGTTGGTGCCGAATTGGAATTCCAGGGTAATGCCCGTGACGATGCCGAGCACGAAGTTGATGACGAAGAGTTTGCCCCAGAATTGGGTCATGCGTTTGTACACCGGATCCCCGGTGCGCACATACTTGGTCTCCATGATGGCCACCAAAATGGAGAGCCCCAAGGTCAGGGGCACGAAAATGAAATGGAACATGGTGGCCATGGCGAATTGCAGACGCGAGAGCCACAGTACGTCCATAGCAATCTCCTTAGGGTTGGGGGTGGGAAGGAGCGGGCTTGCCCAGCGTGGCGAGGGCCTCGGCGGCCAGGGCGCCGACCGTGGTCGTGCTCAGGGTGCGTTGGCGGTAGATCTCCAGGGACGCGGGGTCGTGGACGCAGGCCCGAAGCCCTGGCGCGGCCTCGACAAGACGCAGGCTTCCTGCGGTCCATGCGGCAAGGCCGCGGATACCGGCATCGGGCTCATGGAGGGCGGCGATGATATCCGGGGCTGCGTCCACCACGTGTTCAGGCCGTACCTCGGCTAGGCGGCCCAGACCCCAGAAGGCCCCGCGGCGCAAGGGGGCGTACTCCAGAAAGCAGTCCGGGCAGTCGTTTGCGGCTTCGTGGATGTAGGCCCGCAGGATCTTGGCGTACTCGTTTGCCATGCGGGGACTTTGCGCCATGATCTCGGCCATGGCCTCGGGCGCTCCCCAGCCGATGCCGCCGGACTCGTCGTTGAGGCTCCACAGAAAGCGGCGCATGACCACCCGGGCGGATTCCGGGGCGGCCTCGGCCATGGCGGCCACCACCAGGCCAAAGGCCGTCACCGCATGCCAGCGCACCAAGGGATCTGGATGGAGGAGGGCCCCAAAGAGCCCTCCTACCACGTGTTCGCCGGGCACGGCCAGGAGTTCGTCCAGTCGCGCCTCCCATTGGGGATGGGCGAGGAGTTCCAAAACCCAGGTTTTGCGCTGGCGGCGGTTCATGGATGTTCCTTAGGCGCGGCTGTCCACGCGTTCGATGATGGCCTGGCCCACGCGGCGGCCCAAGTCCTTGCACTCGGCAAGCTTGGCGTGATCCGGCACGTTCTTGGCCTTGACCCCGGGTTCCACCACATCCACCTTGGCGCTCTTGAGCCATTCCGCGATGGTGGCGATGGCCTCACCGCTCCAGCCGTAGGAACCGAATGCGGCCCCGACGCGGCCCACCGGCCGCAGGCCTTTCATGTAGGTGAGGAAGTCGGCCATGAGGGGAAGGATGCCGTTGTTGTGGGTGGGAGAGCCGCACACGATGCCCGTGGCTGTGGCCAGCTCCGCCATGACATCGCTGTGGTGGTACTCCTTGAGGCTCATGATCCGCACCCCCACGCCGGTTTCCGCAATGCCTTCGGCGATGGCCTTGGCCATCTTTTCCGTGGAGTGCCACATGGTGTCATACACCACCACCGCGCGCTTGCCGGTCTTCTGTTCGGCGTAGTCCTTGTACGCCGCCAGGATGTCCGCCACGTGCGAGCGCCAGATGATGCCGTGGTCCGGGGCGATCATGTCGATCTCCCAGCCGAGCTCGCCCACCTTGCCCAAAACATCGAGCACCCGCGGAGAGTAGGGGAGCACGATGTTGTGGTAGTAGTGGGAGGTGGCGCTCATGAGACGACCGAAGTCCACCTCGTCGTCGAAGCGTTCGCTGGTGGCCAGGTTTTGGCCGAAGGCGTCGTTGGAGATGAGGAGCTTGTCCTCCGGGATGTAGGAGAACATGGAGTCCGGCCAATGAAGCATGCGCGTCTCCAGGAAGTGGACGGTACGCGCGCCCAAGGACAGCGTGTCTCCTGATCCCACCACGTGGTAGGGCCAGTCGGGCTGGTGGAAGTGATCGAGCAGCATGCGGTGCCCCATCTTGGAGCAGATGACCTTCTCCGGCCGGATATGCTCCATGAGGAAGGGCATGGCGCCCGCATGATCGGGCTCGATGTGGTTGCAGACGATGTAATCGATCTTTTCCAGGGGGATGATGGAGCGGATCTGGTGGTAGAGATCCCACTGGAACTTTTGTGGCGCGGAGTCGAAGAGGGTGATCTTGTCGTCCAGCACGAGGTAGGCGTTGTAGGTGGTGCCTTCCGGAGAGCGGGAATACCCATGGAAATCATGGATGTTCCAATCGACAACACCGACCCAATAGACGTTTTTTTTGATCTCAATGGCAGCCATCGTGGTCCTCAATTAGAATTAGTTTTCTTTGACAAAATCCGCTTTTCCCGCCCCGCACACCGGGCAGACCCAATCCTCGGGCAGGTCTTCGAAGGCCGTTCCCGGCGCAATGCCGCTGTCGGGATCGCCTTGGGCGGGGTCGTACACATAGCCACACAGGGTGCACACGTATTTACTCATGATGGACTCCTTATGGAGAAGTTGGGGGTTGCGAAGGATAGTCTGGCCTGTACCCAAAGGGGGCGGCGCTATCCAGCATTTTTTTCTGCAGGAGGATTGGATTCGTCCTGGTGCTGCTGGCATTGAGGACAGATGCCCGTAAGCTCCAGCTCGTAGCCTGTGACTCGGTATGGGGTGTCCAGGGCGTGCAGATCCACGGGGAGAGGAAGCGGGTGCCAGATGTCGTCCACCCGGCCGCATGCCTGGCAGCGAATATGATGATGCGGCCGCATGTCCGCATCGAACCGCTTCTGTTGGGAGGCCATCTCCAGCACGCGCACCAAGCCCAGATC
>DPEO01000112.1:0-7432 GCA_003530935.1 Desulfomicrobiaceae bacterium
CCCATACTCTCCTTCGGCCAGGGATGCGAAGGCGAGCCCCTCACCGAGGCCCGCCGCATCACCCAGGCAGTCCAGCGCTTTCGGCAGGCTGGCGGGCCAGGCACGGTGAATATCAATACCAACGCGAGCCTCACTGCTACCCTGGAGCCCCTGGCCAAAGCCGGGCTTTCCTCCATCCGCGTCACCCTGGCCAGCGCCCAGCCCGAGGTCTACGCCCGCTACCACGCCCCGCAAGGCTACCGGTTCGCCGATGTTGCGGCGAGCATTGCCGAGGCCAAGGCCCAAGGGCTCTTTGTGTCCCTCAACTACCTCTTTTTCCCCGGAGTGAGCGACACCGAGGCCGAACTCGACGCCCTCCTTGCCCTCCTCACCGACACCCGTCCGGATTACATCCAGATGCGCAACCTCTCCCTGGACCCCGAACGCTACCTGGAGCACATGGGCGTACCCACCTCCCCGTGCATGGGACTCCATCACTTCCTGGCCCGCATCCGTGCCGCCTGCCCCTGGGTGCGCTTCGGGTATTTCAACCCCTACCTCTTGCCCGACGGAGCTCCCCTCTTGTGGACCGCCCAGGGCCCAGCGCCGGCCCCCAAAAATTTTCCTGCAAATTCTGCTTCCTGAAGAGACATTGACAGCCCTCACGCCGAGGGATAGGCGGTTGTGAAATTTTTTGCAAAGGAGGGCTCATCGTGAACATCCTGATTTTCGGACCCAATGGTAGCGGCAAAGGCACCCAAGGGTCGCTGGTCAAGCAGAAGTACAATCTGGACCACATTGAGTCCGGCGCCATCTTCCGCCAGCACATCGGCGGCGGCACGGAGCTGGGCAAGAAAGCCAAGGAGTACATCGATCGCGGCGAGTTGGTGCCCGACGATATCACCATTCCCATGGTGCTCGACGTGCTCAAGAAGGCCGGCCCCAATGGCTGGCTGCTGGACGGGTTTCCCCGCTCCATCGTCCAGGCCCAGAAGCTGTGGGAGGCCCTCAAGGCCGACGGCGTGAAGCTGGACTACGTCATCGAGATCCTGCTGCCGCGCGAGGTGGCCAAAAACCGCATCATGGGGCGTCGTCTCTGCAAGAACGATCCCAACCATCCCAACAACATCTATATCGATGCCATCAAACCCGTGGACGGCAAGTGCCGGGTGTGCGGTGGTGAGCTCTCCGCCCGCAGTGACGACCAGGATGAAGAGGCCATCAACAAGCGTCACGACATCTACTACAATACCGAAACCGGCACCCTGGCCGCCTGCTACTACTACAAGAACCTGGCCAAAGAGGCCGGCTTCAAATACATTGAGCTCAACGGCGAAGGCTCCATCACCGAGATCAAGGAAACCCTGCTCGCCCAGCTGAGCTAAGACCTGCCAACGATGCGCGCCTGGAGACCTCTCCAGGCGCGTTTTTTCCGCCATGCCGCTTGCTCTGCGCCTCGGGCGCATCGACTATCTCAACGTCTGGCACGTATTCCAGCTGCTCGCCCGGCTGCTGCCGGAAGGCAGGGACTGCGTCCATCTGCCCGGGCACCCCAGCGAACTCAACCGCGCCCTGCGCGAAGGCCGGCTGGACGTCTCTCCGTCCAGCTCCTTCGAATACCTGGAAGGGGCGGAACACTACCGCCTGCTCGCCGGCCACGGCGTCTGCGCCCGCCACCAGGTGCAAAGCGTGCTGCTTCTTGCCCCTGTCGCCCTGGAAGATCTGGGCGCCTGGATGGCGCACCATCCGGGACCGGTGTTTTTGTCCTCAGCCTCGGCCACCTCATCGGCCTTGCTGCGCATCCTCTGGCGTCTGGCCTGGAGGCTGCCGGAACCCCAGTGGCGGCAATGCCCCCCGGGGCACGGGCTGAGCACAGGCCGACCGCACCTGGAGATCGGCAACATCGCCCTGAAGCGCTGGCTGAATCCGCCGCCGGACTGGCAGGTCATCGACCTGGCCACGGCCTGGCACAACTTCACTGGGCTGCCCTTTGTTTTTGCTGTGTGGATCGTGCGCGCGGCAAGCCTCGCCGAGCACCGTGAAGCCATTGCCCAACTCCACGAGGCCCTGACCACCGTCTCCCGCGCGCTCCCCCAACGCCTCCCCGAGCTCGCGCCCCTGGCCGCCACCCTGCACGGCATCTCTGCCGAGGCCGTGCTCGCCTACTGGCGCACCATGCACGCCGATCTTGGCCCTGAGGAGCAGGCGGCGCTCGCCTGCTTTGGGGCGTATGCTACCGAGCTCGGCCTGCTTCGTGGCATGCCGGCTCTGCGCTGGTTCCCGGAACCATAACCTCGATACAGTCTTCCGGACAGTACTGCGCCGCCTTGCAGGCCACTTCTTGCGGACAGCGACTGCAGATTACCTGCGCCGTACCGCCGGTATCAAGGGCGAAGACCTCCGGGGCAAGCTCCACGCAGGCCCCGCATCCCGAACAGCACGGTCCATTGACCGCCACTTCTACGTCCATACATCGCTCCCCTGAAGTGATGCGAGCACACTTGGGTTTGTGCATGGAGCAAAACCGCCCGCACACAATCTTACATACGACCCGCGAGATATCCTTGGAGACGCCGCATACCTTCCGCGATATTTTCCAACGAGTTGGCGTAGGAGAAGCGCAAAAACCCTTCGCCGCCCGGCCCGAAATCAATGCCCGGCGCCACCCCGACGCCCGCGTTCTCCAAGAGGTCGAAGGCAAAGCTCAGGGAGTCGGAGGTCAAATGCCGGGCGTCGGCGAACACGTAAAAAGCGCCGGTGGGTTCCACGGCAACGCCCAGACCCAAGGCCCGAAGCTCTTGGATGAGAAAACGACGGCGTTGGTCGTACACCGCCCGCATGTGCGCCACATCCGCCGCGGTCTGGGTGAGGGCCGCAAGCCCCGCCCATTGGGCGATGGAGCTGGTGCAGAGAAAAAAGTTCTGCTGCATGGTGCGCAGCCGCTCCACGAACCGCTTGGGCGCGATGACGTACCCCAAGCGCCAGCCGGTCATGGCGTAGAGCTTGGAAAACCCGTTGAAGACAAAACAGTTGTCCGTGAACTCCAGCATGCTGCGCGCCCGACCGGCGTACACGAGCCCCTGGTAGATCTCGTCGGAAAAGATGGGGACTCCCAAACCGGCCAGCCCCTCCAGCACCCGGTCTTCCAGGACCACGCCCGTGGGATTGGCCGGAGAATTGATGAGCACCCCGGCCACGTCCGGCCCCAGCACCCGGCGCACGGCGTCCACATCGATCTGAAACCCGTCCTCGGCGCGCACCGGCACAAAGAGCGGACAGGCCCCGACAAAGCGTAAGAAATTGGGATAGCAGGCATAGGAAGGGTCGGGCAGAATCACTTTCTGCCCAGGCCGCAACAGTAGCGAGAACACCAGAAGCATGGCCGGCGAGGTGCCGGGGGTGACCACGATCTGGTCCGGGTGCACGGTAGCCCCGTACGTAGCTCGGTAATGCTCGGCAATGGCCTCGCGCAGCGGGAGGATCCCCTGGGAATGCGTGTAATGGGTCTCCCCCCGCTCGATGGCCGCAATGGCCGCCCGGCGTACTGCCTCGGGGGACGGAAAATCAGGCTCTCCGATCTCCAGGTGAACGATACTGCGGCCCATCTGCTCCAATTCGCCGGCCCGCTCCAGCACGTCCATGACCTTGAAGGAGGTGAGCTCCGCGCACCAGGGATTACACTCCATGCCTGCTCCTTATGGTGTCTGCCTCAACAGTTCAGGGCGCGGCCCAGACGGCTCCACGCGCCGCGCCCGGCCATCATCCCCGCAACGCCGCCACCACCGCACGCATGAAGGCCGGCAGATCCGCCGGGGTGCGGCTGGTGATGAGGTTTCCATCCTGCACCACCTCCTGGTCGACCCAGGTGGCGCCGGCGTGTTCCAAATCGTCGCGAATGGCGAAAAAAGAAGTCACCGTGCGTCCGCGCAGGATCTTGGCCGAGGCAAGCATCCAGCCCGCATGGCAGATGGCGGCCACCACCTTGCCCGCGGCGTCCATCTGCCGCACCAAGTCCACCATGGCCGGGTGCCGACGCATCATATCCGGAGCGTAGCCCCCAGGGATGACCAGGCCGGCGAACTCCGCAGCCTTGGCCTCGGCCGCCGCCAGGGTGGTCACCGCCGTGGTCCCGGCCTTGCCCGTGTATTTGGCCCCGGCCGCCGGCCCCACCACCGCCACCTCAGCCCCAGCCTCCAGCAAACGGTAGTAAGGGTAGATATACTCGTAATCGTTGTACATCTCTTCTACGAAGATCATGACCTTCCTGCCGGTGAGTTCCATACACGCCTCCGTATGCGGTTGAAGATGCCGTGGTCTCTGCGCCGTTCTGCGCTGCGGGCACGAAGCCCGCTACGAAAGGCGGCCCTTGAAGTCCTCGTAGCCAAAGCGCCGCACCAATTGCAAGCCGCGGCCCGGATGAAAGGTGTAGATGCTGGGCAGGCCCACGCCGTTGAAGGTGTTGGTCTTCACCATGGAATAATGGGCCATGTCCGTGAACACCAGACGCTGGCCCAGATGCAGCGGCGCATCGAAGGAATACTCCCCGGCCACGTCCCCGGCCAGGCAGGAAAGCCCGCCCAGGCGGTAGGTGTACGGCTTTTCGAAAGGCTCCCCCGAGCCCACGATGTGCGGCCGGTAGGGCATCTCCAGGACATCGGGCATGTGCGCCGGCACCGCGGTGTCGAGGATGGCCATGGGCATGTCCGCCTCGATGAGGTCGAGCACGGTGGTCACGAGATAGCCCGTATTGAGGGCCACGGCCTCTCCGGGCTCCAGGTACACCTGCACCCCGTAGCGGTCCTGAAAGTCGGTGATGATGCGGCACAGCAAGGCAATGTCGTAATCGGCGCGGGTGATATGGTGCCCGCCGCCGAAGTTGACGTACTCCATGCGGGAGAAAAACTCCCCAAAGGCCGCTTCCGCCGCGGCCACGGTGCGCTCCAGACTGTCGGCGTTCTGTTCGCACAGCGTATGCCAGTGCAGGCCCGACACCCCATCCAAGAGCTCCGGCCGAAAATGCCGCCGCCGCACCCCCAGGCGGGAACCTGGACTACACGGATCATAGATGGGCACCGTGCCTTCGGAGTGCTCGGGGTTGATGCGGATGCCCAGCCGCACCTGCCGGCCCAGACGCGCACACTCCTCCTCCACCACGGGCCCAAGCCGCGTGAGCTGGCCGAAGGAGTTGAACACCACATGGTCGGCCGTGGCGCAGAGCGCACGCACATGGGCCTCGGAATAGGCGGCGGCGAAGGCGTGCACCTCACCACCGAACTCCTCCCGCCCCAGGCGCGCTTCATGGGGAGAGCTGGCGCAGACGCCGTCGAGGACCTCCCGCAGTTGGGCAAACACGCTCCACATGGCAAAACCTTTGAGCGCCAGCAAAATCTTGCAGCCAGTGCGGGCCTTGACTGCGGCCAAGATCTCCAGATTGCGGGCGAGGAGCCCCGTATCCACCACGAAACACGGGGTCTCCACTGCCGTCGCATCAAAGCGGAACTGGGTGCGGCCGTCCATCACAGTTCCCGCACCACCCAGGGAAGACCATGCTTGTTGAGCTTTTCCATGAACGGATCCGGGTCCAACTGCTCCATGTTATAGACGCCGGGGGCATGCCACACACCGGTCATCATGAGCATGGCGCCGATCATGGCCGGCACACCCGTGGTGTAGGAAATGGCCTGAGAGCCCACTTCCTTGTAGGCCGCTTCATGGGAGCAGACGTTGTAGATATACACGGTCCGCGGTCTTCCGTCCTTCATCCCCTTCATGAGGCAGCCAATGCAGGTCTTGCCCTTGGTGAGGGGCCCCAGGGAAGCGGGCTCCGGCAACACGGCCTTGAGGAACTGCAAGGGCACGATCTTCTGGCCCTGAAATTCCACAGGCTCGATGGAGGTCATGCCGATATTCTGCAGCACGCGCAGGTGGTTCAAATAGTTATCCGAGAAGGTCATCCAGAATCGCGCCCGTTTGAGGCCGCGCAAGTTCCGAGCCAGAGACTCCAGCTCCTCGTGGTACATGAGATAGCACTTCTTCGGTCCGATGCCGTCGGGAAAATCGAAGGTCATGGACCAGGACAAGGGGTCGGTCTCCACCCACTCGCCCCGCTCCCAGTAGCGGCCCCGCTGCGTGATCTCGCGGATGTTGATCTCCGGGTTGAAGTTGGTGGCAAAGGGCTGGCCGTGGTCACCGGCGTTGCAGTCGATGATGTCGAGCTCGTGGATTTCGTCGAGCAGGTGCTTTTGCGCGTAGGCGCAGTACACATTGGTCACCCCCGGATCGAAGCCCGAGCCCAAGAGGGCCATGCGCCCGGCACTCCGGTAGCGCTCGTCGTAGGCCCATTGCCATTTGTACTCGAACTTGGCCTCATGGGGCGGTTCGTAGTTGGCGGTATCCAGGTAATCCACCCCGGCCTCGAGGCAGGCATCCATGAGCGGGAGATCCTGATAGGGCAAGGCCACATTGATGAGCACCTGCGGCTGGAAGCGACGCAACAGGGCCACGGTTTCGGCCACGTTGTCCGCGTCCAGCTGCTCCACAGCGATGGTGCGGCCGGTACGTTCACGCACCGAAGCGGCAATGGCCTCGCACTTGGACACCGTCCGGCTGGCCAGCATGATTTCCGAAAAGACCTCGGGCACCTGGGCGCATTTGTGCGCCACCACGCTGCCCACGCCACCGGCACCGACAATAAGCACTCGCGACATGGTTACCTCCCTTGGGATGAATCCACAGACTCCACGGCGCAACCGCCGCGGCCTTCATGCAAATAGGTGTAGCCTCTGAGCCCGCGCTCGTAGGCTCGCATGATGAGAAACCGCTCCTGCGGGCTGATCTTTCCTTCCCGCACGCCGGCTTCCGCCACCTTGCGAAAGTTCTCCAAGACCTGCTTGGGGTCGAACTCCACATAGGAGAGCACATCAGCGACGCTATCGCCTTCCAACTCCCGTGTGAGATCGTACGTACCGTCTTCGTTGATGCGCACGCTCACCACATTGGTGTCGCCAAAGAGGTTGTGGAGATCCCCCAATGTTTCCTGATACGCGCCCACCAAAAACGCCCCCAAATAATACGGTTCGCCGCAGGTCAGACTATGAAGCTCCAACACCCGTTTTTCCCCATGGATATCGATGAAACGGTCCAGCTTGCCGTCGCTGTCGCAGGTGATGTCTGCAAGGATCGCGGTCTCGGTGGGCTCCTCGCTCAAGCGGTGCACCGGCATGATGGGGAAGAGGTGTCCAATGGCCCAGGCATCGGGAAGGGACTGGAAGACGCTCATGTTGCAGTAGTAGATGCTCGCCAGTGCCAGATCGATGTCCTTGAGGGCCGAGGGCGGGTTCTTCATGCCCGGCAGCCGCTCGGCAATGCTGCGAATGACGGCCCAAAAGATGGTGTCGCTCAAGGCCCGCTGCCGCAGGTTGCATTGGCCCAGGCGGAAGAGCTGCCGCACTTC
>DPEO01000112.1:7708-21665 GCA_003530935.1 Desulfomicrobiaceae bacterium
CTCCGGTACCGGACGGTCTTCCAGGCGGCTCACGTCGAGGACATTGAAAAGGAGCACCGAATAGTAGGCCACAGTGGCGCGGCCGGACTCGGTGATGATATGCGGATGCGCAATGCCGCGTTCATCCAGCGTGGACATCACGGATTCCACGATGTCCATGCAGTACTCCTGCAAGGTGTAGTTGCGGCTCGAGGGATAGTTGGTGTGCGACCCATCATAGTCCACGGCAAGGCCGCCACCAAGGTCCAAGAATCCCATGGGGCAGCCTTCGGCGACGAGTTCCGCATACATGCGTGTGGCTTCGCGCACCGCCATACGGATGTCGCGGATGTTGGGGATCTGCGAGCCCAAGTGGAAATGCAGAAACTGCATGCAGTGGAGCATGTCTTGCTCGCGCAAAAGGTCCAAGGCGTCCACCACTTCGGCGGTGGACAGGCCGAAGATGGAAAGGTCTCCGGCCGATTCCGCCCAATGCCCGCCGGCCTGGGAAGAGACCTTGATGCGCACGCCGATGCGCGGCTCGATACCCAAGACCCGGGAGCGCTCCAAAATGAGCGGCAGTTCGCTCGGCATCTCCAAGACGAGAAAACACAAAAATCCCATCTTGCAGGCATACAAGGCCAAGTCGATGTAGTCTTTGTCCTTGTAGCCATTACAGACCAGACAGGCGTGGGGGTTTTTGAGAAAGGAAAGGGCGGCGATGAGCTCCGCCTTGCTCCCCACCTCGAAGCCGTGGTTGAAGCGGCCGCCCACCTTGGCGATCTCTTCGAGCACCTGCTGCTGCTGGTTGACCTTGACCGGGTATACCCCCCGGAACTCACCGCCGTAGCCCAGGGTGGCGATGGCGGCGGCAAAGGACTCGTGCAGCAAGGTGATCTGTGCATCGAGGAGGTTTTCCACCCGCAAGAGCACCGGCAACCCCAGACCGCGCTCCTGCAAGCCGCCGATGATATCCATGATGGGCACGCAGGTCTCGGAACCTGGAAACGGCGTAATGCCCAAGAGTCCATCCGCTGTGACCCGAAAATACCCACCGCCCCAATTGTCCACGCCATACAGCTCGGCCGAGCGCGCTGCTGTCCATTTTTCCAAGCTCCGCGACCGCATGCCTCCTCCTTCACCAAAAGAAAAATCGACGCGTCCTCGCGTCTTGCCCCCTGTAGACGGGCAGGGCCCCCCCGTCAACGTCCCCCTTGCCAACCCTGGGGACTCGACGTAAAAGGCTTTCCTTTTTTGGAACATATGGGGTCTGTATGTCGCTGCTCGCCCTCCTGTTTCTCGCCGTAAGCCTCGCCATGGACGCCTTTGCCGTGGCCGTCGCCACCGGTGCCGCCCTCCAGCATCCCACCCGGGGGCACTACGTGCGCCTCTGCAGCGCCTTCGGCCTCTTCCAGGCACTTATGCCTGTGGCGGGCTGGGCGGGCGGAAGCCTCGCCCGGGCCTTTCTCGCCGCCTATGCCCCGCTTTTGGCCTTTTTCCTCTTGGCAGGCATCGGGCTCCACATGCTGTGGGAAAGCCGCGGCCACGGCACGGACACCACCTGCACCGACCCCACCCAAGGCATGCGCCTCATCGCCCTGGCCATCGCCACCAGCATCGACGCCCTGGCCGTAGGCGTGTCCCTGGCCCTGCTTGACGTGCCGATCCTGGCGCCGTGCGGAGTGATCGGCGTCACCGCGGCACTGCTCACCGGCGTGGGACTCTTTCTCGGCGCCCAAGTGGGCTGTCGGGTCCCCCTGGGCGCATGGGCCGAACGTTTTGGGGGCAGCGTACTCGTACTTTTGGGCATCAAGATTTGGTGGATGGGGTAGCGTCTTCGCGGAAGAAGCGCACGCACCCGCACGCGCACCGCTTGGGCGGCTGCAGGGGGTACACCGCCCCGCACGTCTGGCAATAATAGGCCTCCCGCCACGGCCGCGGCTTGGGACGCACCAGCCATAGCACGAGCAACAGGGCCACACCCACCGCAGTGGGCGCATCAACGCCCCAAAAGACCATGCGGCACACCCCAAGCGCCACCCCCGCGGCCACAAGCCACCGCACCCAGCCTAGCGCCGCCACGGCACCCTCCCCAAGGACAGCACCACCCCCGCCACGGACAATACAGCAGCCAGAGAAAGCACGGTGCGCATGCTCGTCACCAGGGCTTGCGCACCTGCGGCGTGCACGGACGCCTCCCCCATGACCAAGCGGAAGACCACCGTGATCCCCGCCATGGACACGGCCATGCCAAAGGTGCGGAACGCACCGGTAAGGCTGGAGGCAATGGCGTAATCCTCGGGTCGTACCGAACCCAAGATGACCGTCATATTAGGGGAGGAAAACAGGGCAAACCCCACGCCCTGAGCCGCCAAAATCGCCAAAAGCGCTGCCACCGGAAGTGTGGGCACCCCAAAGGCCAAGGCCGCCAGTACTGCGGCGCACACCGCCATGCCCGCCGAGGCCAAAAGCGGGGCCGAGACGCGATCCGCAAAACGCCCGGCCCACGGAGAGCCCAAAGACTGCACCACCGGCGGGATGACCAAGACGAGCCCGGCCTGCATGGGTGAAAAATGCCAGACAATCTGGGTGAAGAGACTGAGCAAGAACCCGACGCAAAACACACTGGCGTAGTTGATGCCCGTGGCGAGGAGCGAAAAGATCAAGGTACGATTGCCCACAAGCGCCCGCAGATCCACAAGCGGCCGGGGGACCGTTCGCATGCGGCGCACAAACCACCAGGAAAGGAGCACCGCAGCCACCGCCAATGGGCCTGCCCGGTGGACGTTGTCCACCGAGGCCAGGAGCACAAGCCAGGTCCCCACGCTGCCCGCATAGAGCACGACACCCAGGCCGTCCACGCGCTGCCCGGCCCGCGGCCGCCACTCCCCGGCAATGCGCGACGAGACCCCCCAGGCCGTGCCCACCAGCGGCACACTCACGGCAAAGACGCTGCGCCACCCCCAATTTTGGACCAGAAAGCCGCCGAGAAGCGGGCCCGCGGCAAGGCCGGCATAAATGGAGGCCACAAACCAGCCCATGGCCGCCCCGCGCTGCGCCTGGGACACCCCCACCGCCAGCATGGACAAGGCCGCGGTATTGAGGGTCGCTCCGGCCACGGCCTGCACGCTGCGCACCGCGATGACCCACTCCAGGCTCGGGCTCGCGGCCAAAGCGACACCCGCGGCCACAAAGACCACGAGCGCCAGGCGGAACATGCGGCGAAAGCCCCAAATGTCCACCACCCGGGCCACAGGCACGAAGGCCATGGCCAAGGACAGGGTATAGGCCCCCTCCACCCAGCCCAAAAGCACCGCCGACCCGCCCAAGTCCTGCTGCATGGCGGGGAGAGCCACGCCCACGGCAGAAATCATGAGCAGCACGGCGAAGTTGGCCAAACAGAGCGGCAGCAACATCCCCATACCTTCCCCCTCGTCCGCAGGCCGCTTCGACGCAAGCATCCTCAAGTGACGCCCAAGCCCCCGCCGCGGCCCTGTTAGCCGCGCAGGCTGATGTTATACTTCTTGAGTTTGTACTGTAAAAGACTCTTGGAGACGCCCAAAAGCTCCGCGGCTTTCACCTGTACAAAATCCGAGCGCACGAGCGCCCGGCGGATCAACGCCGCCTCGATCTTCTCCAACGTCTCGGAGAGGTTGAGCTGCAGGGGCAAGAGGTCCACCGCGCTCTTGTACTGCGTCTCTTCGTCGCGCAGCTCCGGCGGCAGGTCCGGCACATCGATGTCCGGGCCTGGAGCCAGCACTGCGCACCGCTCGATGACGTTCTCCAATTGGCGCACATTGCCCGGCCAATCGAAGGCGGACAGATAGTCCATGGCCTGAGGGGTGAACCCGCGCAGGTCCTGGCGGCCATTGTCCTCGGCAAAGCGGCGCAGGAAATGGGTGGCCAAGAGCGGGATGTCCTCACGGCGCTCGCGCAGGGGCGGGACGTGGATATTGATGACGTTGAGACGATAGAACAGGTCCTCCCGAAAGCGGCCTGCAGCCACTTCCGCGGCGAGGTCCTTGTTGGTGGCGGTGATGAGCCGGAAGTCCACGGCAATGGGCTCGGTGCCGCCTACCCGCTCCAGCACCCGCTCCTGGAGCACCCGCAAGAGCTTCACCTGAATCTCGGCGCTGATCTCGCCGATTTCATCGAGAAAAAGCGTACCGCCCTGGGCCAGTTCGAACCGGCCGCGGCGCATGGCCACGGCCCCGGTAAACGAGCCCTTTTCATGGCCAAAGAGCTCGCTCTCCAGGACCCCGGGATTGAGAGAAGCGCAGTTCACGGACACAAACGGCATGTCCCGTCGGTCCGAGCCCAAATGGATGGCCCGGGCCACCAGCTCTTTGCCGGTGCCCGACTCCCCGGTGATGAGCACCGTGCTGCGGGACGGGGCCACCCTGGCGGCCAGGGCGAGCACCTCGCGGATGGCCCGGGATTGTCCCACGATGGCCCCTTCGCCAAAGCGCTGCGCCAAATGCTCCTGGAGCAGGCGGTTGTGGCGCTGGGCCTGGGCCAGCTGCATGGCCCGACGCACGGAGCGCAAGATCTCGTCGTTGGCAAAGGGCTTGGTGATGTAGTCAAAGGCCCCGGCCTTCATGGCCTCCACAGCGTGGTCGATACTGCCGAAGGCGGTCATGATGAGCACCGGGACGTGGGGAAAGCGGTGGCGCACCGTCTCCAGGACTTCCTGGCCGCTCATGCCGGGCATCTTCATATCCGTGATGACCACGTCCACCTCGGACTCATCGAGAAAGGCCACGGCCAGGACTGGGTCGGCCAAGGCGGTCACCTGATAGCCTTCTTCCTCGAGGATGGCCTGCAGCACCAAAAGATAATTGCGTTCGTCGTCGATGACGAGGATGTGATTGGGCACGACGTTCTCCGCGAAGGTTACCATTGCCAGGGGACAACCCCCAGGGCCAGGTCCCAGGGGTCACGCTCCGGGACACGCAAGGACATGAGGCGCGCCACGCGCTCTTCAGTGGACGGGTGGGTGCGCAGCCACGAGGGCTCCGGGGTGGAACGCCGCGGAAAAACGATCCGACGCCAGCCGCGCTGCGCCTGCTCGAGCTTCACCAGGGCCGAGGCCAGGGCTTCGGGCCGGCCCATGAGCATGGCGGCCGTGAGGTCTGCATCGAACTCCCGGGTGCGCGAAAGCCCCAATTGGGCAAGCAGACTCACCTGCGGGGCAAGGGCAATGAGAAGAAGCGCCCCCCACGGCCCATCCGCCCCCGAAAGCCAGTACGGCAAAGCGAGCACCAGGGTCATCCAGCCCATCCACCCAAACACTGCGGTCAGACGCGAGATGCCGTCCGCCAGGCCCATGACGAACAGATCCCCGTGGGCCACGTGGGCGGTTTCGTGGGCCAAGACCGCGATGCATTCCTCCTCGCTCAGGGTGTCCACGAGCCCCTGAGTCACCACCACCGCCGCGTCCTGGCGGCTGCCGATGGCAAAGGCATTGGCCACGGCAGCAGGGATCCACCAGAGGGCGGGGACTGTGGCAAGGCCGGCGCGCTGCGCCAAAGTCCGCAGCACAGCGTACATGCGCGGCGCCGCGGCCACGGACACCGGACGGGCGCCCATGAGGCGCAGCTGCCAGCGCCAAGCGCGGCCGCCGCCCAGAAGCACGGCAACCCCCAACCAGAAGACCATGAGCCACAGCCCCTGCGCCCCCCACATCAAGTAGCCCACGAGGCTCGCATGGACCGCCATGAAGGCAAGGAGCAGCGCGGACTGCAGCAGGTTGCGCAGGCGGTGGCGCTGCAGGGCCCGAGCGTCGAGGCCAAGACGGATCATGACCGGCCTGCCCGCGCACCGGCTTCACGGATGCGTTGCGCCACGTAGCCCACGGCATCCTCATCGGCCTCGTCGAGGTCGAAACACCGGGCGTCCTCGCCCAAGAGGCCCTGGGGCACGAAGTCACCGCGCTCTTCCGGGTCGCTCACCAGGTCGTCGTAAAAGCACACCGACAACCAGCGATTTTCCGGATCATCGTCGATGATGTCCACCATGACGAAAAGCTCCCGCCCCTCTTGACGGGGATGGCCCCCACGCAGGGAAATACTCACTCCTGGGCGCAGTTTGGTGGAAAGCACCACTCCGGGCACTGCGGCAAGCGCCTCCCGTAAAATGCCAAAGGCCTCCTTGGCCGCACAGTCCTCCCAGGACTCCAAGAATTGTTCGAGCGTCTCCATCGTCGGTATTCCTCCTGTACGTTTCCGCAGTCGCTACGGCGTTTCCTCCAGCACCCGTCCCTGGGAGACAAAAGAAATCCCCTGGGACGAACGGGTGCCGATCATGACGGCCTCCACCACCGGCGCCGCCGCTGGCCGCTCGGCCTGCCAGCGCACCACGCACGACGCCCCGCTGCCCCCCGCGGCATCCGACTCCGGAATGACCACGCGCAAGGAGGCCAACGGCGCAATGACGCGAGGCTCAGTCACCAGGCGCCGCAGCAGGCGGCCGTCGCTGTCGTAATAGTCCGCGGCGACCACGGTAATGGGAATGGCGCGGTCCACATTGCGCACCGCCACCGTGGCCGCCAAGAGAAAGGGCCGCTCCCGGTCGCCGTGGTACACGTGGGAATAGACCGGCACGTATACCGTCTGTTCGCGTACCGGACCGCACCAGGCGGCCTCAGCCGCCAAGACCACGCACAGCACCCAGAGCACGCGCAACATGCCGCACCTCCGTATCACTCCGAAGCGTCCTTCAGGCGCGGCAAGAGCTCCTTGGGCGGCGTGGATTCGTAGCGCAGGGTATGGGAAAGGGGGGTCATCACCGCCAGGGCCTCCTCCAGGGGGACGCCCTGCTCCACCAGGCGCTCTATGCGCGCCCGCTCCCGCCACATATCGCCCAAGGGATCGTGCTCCCGGCGCTTGAGGCTCCCGGTGACCTTTTCCCAGTCATACGGGTCCGCATCGTCCTTGGCCACGATCTCCCAGTATTCTCCAGGCTTGCGCTCCTTCCCCGGCCGCTGGCCGGCGGCTTCGTCGAGGATCTGCGCAAAACGCGGCACGTCTTCCGGCCACAGGGAAATCACCGCCTCCGGCTGCTTGACGGGATCGTTCTCGCGACACCGGTACACCAAAAAAGGAAGCATCGTCTCTCTCCTTAACACATCAGAATGAAATGACCGTATATCCACGTTCCATGTAGGCGGCCATGGAGGGGTGTCCATGCATATCCCCGATAAGGGGCACGTTTGCCGCCTCGATAGCGCCGTCCACGCCCAACTTCTTCGAGCACGCCCGGCATGCGCCGTCCAGAAGCCCGGCGCTGTGTACCTGTGCGAAGAGTGCATGGAGCGGATGCTCCTGTGCCGCCACTTCCGGCACCAGGGTTACCGCCTTGCCTTCCAGGACTACGGAGACCGCATGGCCCCTCCCATGCATATCCAATGCGTTGAGAAGCACATGGATGAAGCACATGGGGTCCGCATTGAACACAAAAAGCACCGTACGCATCTGCATCTCCTTATCGCCGCACCAAAAGGACGCCCATCAGCACCAAAGCCCCACCCAGCAGCCGCGACCAGGAAAGGGGCACCCGCGGCACCCCCATCCAGCCGTAGTGATCCATCACGACAGCGGTGAGCAACTGGCCGGCCACCAACAGCACCATCACCGGGAACACCCCCAAGCGGGGGACAGCCACCAAGGTGGCGGTGACAAAAAGCGCCCCCAAGGGCCCGGCCCACAGCACCGCAGGCGGCAACGCGGCCACGGCCTTTGCTGAAGGCAGCCCGGAAAAGGCCAAGGCCAAGACCAAGAGCACCCCGGTGCCGCCGGCAAAGGACAAGAACGCCGCCCACCACGGGCTCTCCAAGGCGTGCGCCGCCCAGGCATTGAGCACCGGCTGCACCGGCATGAGGCAGCCCGCCAGCATCACCACCGCCCATATCCACACGTCCATGCATCCTCCCGGACCGTTGCCAGGCCAAGCGTCCATCGCTAAACCAGCGTTCATCCCAACGCCACGGAGGTCCTCATGCTCGATATCCTACGCCAGCGGCGCAGCATCCGCGCCTATACCGAAGCCCCTCTGGACGACGCCACACTGGACGCCCTGAAGGAGGCGGTGCTCCGCGCCCCATCCTCCCGGGGGCTCAACCCTTGGGCCTTCGTCTTTGTCACGGATCGGACCTTGCTCAAAAAACTGGCCACCTGCAAGCCGCACGGCGCCGAGTTTCTGGCCCAAGCCCCCCTGGGCGTGGTGGTCTGGGCGGACCCCGAGCGCGCCGACACCTGGATCGAGGACTGCTCCATCGCCGCCATCATCCTCCAGCTCGCGGCCGAAAGCCTGGGCCTGGGGAGCTGCTGGGTGCAGGTGCGGCTGCGGCAGCACGCCGCAGGCGGCAGCGCCGAAGACTTCGTCCGGGAGGCCGCAGGCCTTCCGGAAAACGCCCGGGTACTGTGCATCATCGCCGTCGGCCACCCGGAGCGCCGCAAACGCGGCCACGCCCGGGAAAGCCTCCCCTGGGACAAGATCCGCCACATCCCTGCGCCATGACCTCTACCGCCTGCCGCCGCCCCAAGCCCCTTTCCTGGGAAGAGCTCCGCTTTTGCCCCGGCTGCGGCGCCCCCTACCCCCTGCCCCTTGGAAGCCCTCGGGTGTGCGGGTCGTGCGGCCGCGCCCTGTATCCGGACCCCAAGCTCGTGGCCTGCGCGGTACTCCAGGTGGAAGCGGGCATCGTGCTCGTGCGCCGCGCCTTCAAGGACCACGGCTGGATGCTGCCGGGCGGGCATGTGGATCAAGGGGAAGGGGTGGAAGCGGCGCTCCTTCGGGAAATCGCCGAAGAAACCGGACTTACGGCCGCCATCACCGGCCTGGTGGGAGTCTTTTCCCACCCGGGCGAGACCATGGTGGTCGTGGCCTACACCGCCCAGGCCCACGGCGCCCCCACGCCACGGGGGGAGACTCGAAGCGCCGCGGTCTTCGCCCCCTCGGCGATCCCCTGGCAGGAGCTCGCCTTTCGCGCTACGGCCATGGCCCTGGCTGCCGCCCTGGGCTTGCCAAGGCCGCCGGCGCTCCCTATGCCCGCCGCTTCGCCGACATTTTCCGTCTCCAAGGAGCACGTATGAATACCACCACACCGCCATCCCATTTCCTGCGCGAGCGCATCGCCGAAGACCTGGCCCGCGGCGCCGTCCGCGAAGTGGTCACCCGCTTTCCTCCGGAACCCAACGGGTTTCTCCACATCGGTCACGCCAAGTCCATCTGCATCAACTTCGGCCTGGCCCGGGAATTCGGCGGCCGCTGCCATCTGCGCTTCGACGACACCAACCCGGAAAAAGAAGACCCGGCCTTCGTGGCCGCCATCAAGGAGGACGTGCGCTGGCTGGGGTTCGACTGGGGACCGCACCTCTACCACGCCTCGGACTACTTCGAACGCCTCTACCAATTCGCCGTGGAGCTCATCCATAAAGGCAAAGCCTACGTGTGCCAGCTCTCCGCCGACGAACTGCGCGCCACCCGCGGCACCCTCACCGAACCAGGGGTCGAAAGCCCCTACCGCAACCGCTCCGTGGCCGAAAATCTGGATCTCTTCGCCCGCATGCGCGCCGGCGAATTCGCCGAAGGGGAATGCACCCTGCGCGCCAAGATCGACATGGCCTCGCCCAACATCAACCTGCGCGACCCGGTCATCTACCGCATCCTCAAACGGCCGCACCAAAATACCGGCGACACCTGGTGCATCTACCCCACCTACGATTTCGCCCACGGTCTTTCCGACGCCCTGGAAGGCGTCACCCACTCCATCTGCACCCTGGAATTCGCCGACCACAAGCCGCTCTACGACTGGTTTTTGGAGCAGCTCGACGTCCCCTGCCACCCCCAGCAGATCGAGTTCAACCGCCTCAACCTCACCTTCACGGTCACCAGCAAGCGCAAACTCAAGACGTTGGTGGAGCGCGGCATCGTGAACGGCTGGGATGATCCGCGCATGCCCACCCTCTCGGGCCTCCGACGCCGGGGCGTGCCGCCGGCGGCCATCCGCCAGTTCGTGGAGCGCGTGGGGGTGAGCCGTTCCGAGAGCTGCGTGGACATGAGCCTGCTGGAGAGCTGCATCCGCGAGGAGCTCGACCGCACCGCGCCGCGGGCCATGGCGGTGCTGCGGCCTGTACGCCTCGTCATCACCTCGTATGCGGAAGAGGCCGAAGAATTCTTCACCCTGGCCAACCATCCCAAGGATCCATCCCTGGGCAGCCGCCAGGTCCCTTTCTGCCGGGAACTGTGGATCGAGGCCGACGACTTCGCCCTCGCTCCGCCCAAAGGCTTCCGGCGGCTCACCATCGGGGCGGAGGTGCGCCTGCGCGGAGCCTATCTCGTCACCTGCACCGGGGTGGAACAGGATGCTCACGGCGCGGTGACCACGGTGTTCTGCACCCACGATCCGGAAAGCCGCGGCGGCAATGCCCCGGACGGCCGCAAAGTCCAAGGGACCATCCACTGGGTGTCCGCCCGCCACGCCGTGCCCCTCACGGCCCGGCTCTACGACCGCCTGTTCACCACCGAGCATCCTGGCGCCGAGGGAGACTTCCTTGAGGACGTCAACGCCGACTCCCTTGCCACCTGTCAGGGATGGGGAGAACCGATGCTTGCCGCCTGCCCGGCCGAGGCCCGATTCCAGCTGGAACGGCTGGGGTATTTCTGCGCGGATCGTTTCGACCACACCCAGAAACGACCTGTGTTCAACCGTATCGTGGGGTTGCGCGACTCCTGGAGCAAGGAGGCGGCCCGCCGTCCATGATCCTCTACCAGGCCCCGGAGCCCTCTCCCTCGGTCCCTTGCCCGTACCTCCCGGACCGCCACCTCACCTACGAGCATTTCTTCGCCGGCGAAGTGCGGCCCCAGGAGCTCGACTGGCTCCTCACTCAGGGATGGCGCAAATTCGGGGCCTATTATTTCCGTCCCGCATGCCAGGGGTGCCGCGCCTGCCGGCCCGTACGCGTCCCGGTGCACCACTTCCAGCCCAGCAAAAGCCAACGCCGGGTGCTGCGCCTGGGGCACCAAGTGACCATGCGCCTAGAACCCCTCCACTACCGGCCGGAGTTTTTTGAACTCTACGCCCGCCACAGCCGGATGCGTTTCGGCCAGGAAGCCGATGCCGACGACTTTCTCGTGCACCTGCACAGCCCCTCCTGTCCGTCCATGCTCGCGCTCTATCACCTGGGCGAGCGCCTGGTAGGGGTGAGCTATCTCGACATCGGCGAAGAAAGCTTAAGCTCCGTGTACTTCGTCTTCGACCCCGACTATGCGGCGCTGAGTCTGGGCAACCTCAGCATTCTCCGGGAGATCGACCTGGCCCGGCGCCTGGGCCTTGCCTTCTACTACCTGGGCTTCGTGGTGGCCGGCTGCCCGCGCATGGCCTACAAGGAACGCTTCCGGCCCCAAGAGCGCTACGCGTGGGAACGCAAGGCTTGGGAAAAGACGGGACGTTCGCCCGGACCATGAGCTGTGCTGCAAAAAACAGCACTGCCTGTGGACAAGCGCCCTGACAATGCGCAAAGGAGATGCATGTCCCTGATGGGAACACTGCCTATTAAGGAGTCATTATGCCGCAACCCATCTATTTGGATCACAACGCCACCACCCCCCTCCACCCGGAAGTCAAACGGGTGATGGTGGAGATGCTGGATGTCTTTGGAAACCCATCGAGTCTCCACGCCTTCGGCCGCGAGGCCCGCGCCCGCGTGGAGGCCGCTCGCGCCCAGGTGGCGGCCCTGGTGAACGCCGACCCTGTGGAAGTGATATTCACCGGCAGCGGCTCGGAAGGCAACAACACCGTACTCTCGCTGGTGCGCTGCACCAAGACCGCCTGCCGCTGCGACCTCGGCACGCGCAAAGGGTTGGTGACCACGGCCATCGAGCACCCGTGCGTCCTGGAGACGGCCAAATATCTGCGCCGTCTGGGGCACCCGGTCACCATCCTCGGGGTGGATCGCTCCGGCCGCATCGACTTGGACGAGCTGCGCGCCGCCGTCACCCCGGAAGTGGGACTCGTGTCCATCATGACCGCCAACAACGAGACCGGCACCATCCAGGACATCCCGGAAGCCGCACGCATCGCCCATGAGGCCGGGGCCCTGTTCCACACCGACGCCGTACAGGCCGTCGGCAAGATCCCGGTGGATGTGCGGGCCTGGGACGTGGATTTCCTCACACTCTCAGCCCACAAGATCTACGGCCCCAAAGGCGTGGGCGCCTTGGTGGCGCGCCGCGGCACGCCCCTGTGTCCGCTCATCCTGGGCGGCCATCAAGAGGCCGGCCGGCGCGCGGGCACGGAAAACACCATCGGCATCGCGGCCATGGGCGAGGCGGCGCGTATGCGCTTGGTGGAAATGGACACCGAGGCCCCCCGCCTTGCGGCCCTGCGGGACCGCCTGCGTCAGGGCATCGAAGCCGCCATCCCAGATGTCACCTTCAATGGCCATCCTGAGCACACCCTGCCGAGCACCCTCAACGTCTCCTTCATGGGGGTGGAAGGCGAGGCCATTCTCCTCCATCTGGACGCCGTGGGCATCGCGGTCTCCACAGGTTCGGCCTGTGCGTCCGGATCCCTGGATCCTTCCCATGTGATCATGGCCCTGGGCGTGCCCGTGGAGTACGCCCACGGTTCCATCCGCATTTCCCTCGGCCGGGAGACCACGGAAGAACATATCGACACCATGCTGCGGGAACTGCCCCCCATCATCGCCAACCTGCGCTCCATCTCCAGCGCTTACCGGAGGTAAGTCATGACCCAATGGGTATATTCCGACACCGTCCGCGACCATTTTCTCAATCCCCGCAACGTACTGCGCGACGAAAACCCCGAGGATTTCGACGCGGTGGGCCGCACCGGCAACGTCAAGTGCGGCGATGAAATGGTCGTGTACCTCAAGGTGGATCCCGAGGCCCTTACCATCACGGACTGCAAGTGGCAGACCTACGGCTGCGCCAGCGCCATCGCCAGCACGTCCATGCTCTCGGAGATGGTGCGCGGCATGACCTTGGACGCCGCCGCCCGCATCACCTCCAAGGACATCCTCGCCGCCCTGGGGGGGCTTCCGGACAACAAAGTCCACTGCTCGGTACTGGGCGACAAGGCCCTGCGCGCGGCCATTGACGACTACTACCGCCGTCATGGTATGGAAGACCGCATTCAGACCTTGGGACCGCGCGTGGTCTGCCACTGCCTGAACGTCACCGAAGAGGATATCGAGCACGCAGTCCTCGAAGGCGCGCGCAGCTTCGAAGAGTTGCAAGAACGCACCAAGATTGGCACAGGGTGCGGAGAATGCCAGGAGGAGGCGCAGCGGGTGCTCACCTCCTTCATCGAAAAGCACTTCGGACTCTAAGCGGATCTCTGCGGCGGGTGGAGACGGGTTCGCCAGCGCTCCACCCGACCCCTGCAGCAACAGGGAGGGACGTATGCGGATCTTTGCCGTAGGAGCAACGGGATTTGTGGGGCGGACCCTGGTGCCGATGCTCGCGGAGGCCGGCCATGAGGTCACGGTGCTGGTACGCAAAGCCACCCCCTTTGCCCCGCATCCGCGCATCCAGGCCATGCCTGGCGACCCCATGGTCCCAGGGCCCTGGCAAGCAGCCGCCGCAAGCCACGATGCGGTGGTCAACCTGGCCGGAGCCCCCATCGCCACCCGCTGGGACAGCGCCACCAAAGAGCGTATCCGCCTCTCCCGGGTGCGCACCACGGAAATGGTGGTGGAGGCCCTGCGCGCTGCGCCGCCCAAGGTCTTCGTCTGCGCCAACGCCGTGGGCTATTTCGGCGACCAGGGCGACACCCCACTGGGAGACGACGCCCCGGCCGGCACCGGGTTTCTCGCCGAGGTGGCCCAAGCCTGGCAGGAAGCCGCCCTGAGCGCCCAAGCCTGCGGCCACCGGGTGATCGTCCCCCGCTTCGGGGTGGTGCTGGGCCCTGGCGGCGGGGCCCTGGGGGCCATGCTGCCGGTCTTCCGCCTGAGATCGG
>DPEO01000004.1:0-3208 GCA_003530935.1 Desulfomicrobiaceae bacterium
GAGGATGGGCTTGTCGTACTCGTCGATGAGCACCACGGTTTGACGTTGGTGCTTCTCCGCCGCGCGGGTGATGAGTTGGCCGAAGCTACCGGAGATGTCGTCCAGATCATCGAGTCGCACCTGGAGACGCTCGGCGTTTTCGCGCAGGATGCCGCGGATGCGGCGGTCCAAATCCGCCCGGCGCTCCAATCGGCCCTCGGCGAAGGAGATGCGCACCACCGGATGGCGCCGTTCCCAATCCCAGTGATTTTCCAGGTACAGCCCAGTGAAGAGCGCGCGGTTTGCCGCAAAGGCCTCGGCCAAGGTGTCGAGAAACAGGGATTTACCGAAGCGCCGCGGCCGGGAGAGGAAGTAGTAGCCCCCCTCACTGGCGAGCTTGGCCACGAAGGGAGTTTTGTCCACGTAGTAGCACTGCTCTTCGCGGATTTTGGCGAAAGTCTGGATGCCGATGGGCAGTTTTTTACGCTCCATGAGGACCTCTCAAGTGGGAAGAGACGAGGCTTTTGGTGTACCCACGCGGACAGGGGAAGTCAAAAACACCGCTCCAAACAAAAAAGCCCAGGGTTTCCCCCAGGCTGTGGTCTCGTCTGCGATATGGATTCCTGCTAGCCGCAGGACGAGCAGGAACTGCAGCCCGAACTGGCGACTTTCAGGCGTGACTCCACATTGAAGCCGTAGTGGTGATTGAAATCCACTCGAATGGGGGACACTTCCTGAAGCAGCTTTGTTTCAACCAAAAACGTGTATCCATCCACATCCAAGACCGTATCGCTGTCTTTTCGCTCATCCAGAGCGAGGGCCAAACGCGGCCCCCCTCAGCCAGCGGCGAGATACACGCGGATGGGGGATACGTCTTTTCCCGCAAAGTGCATGTCCAACTGCTCCTTTGCGGCCTTGCTCAATTCAAACATGAAAACCTCCTCGAATTGGTAATGCCAGAGGCTTGAGGGCTAGCCAGGAACCCCGGGAGTGTCAATGCAAAGAACCCGTCTCTATAGAACTCCCTGATATCACTCCTTGGGCGCGTGCCAAGCGCTGGCCTCTTCCAAAAGTCGGTACGTCCGCTCCACCAGAGAATGGGGATCCGCCAAGTAGCCGTCCTGGAGCAGGGCCGCCTCGAAGAGGCCTTCCACCGCCATGGCCAAGAAGGGATCGTCCGGGGTGTGCTGGGCCATCTTTTGCAGATTGTGCACCAGCGGGTGTTTGGGGTTCACCTCCAGGACTTTTTGTGGAATGGAGGTGTCCTTGGCCAAAATCTGCATGATGCGGTGCATTTGCGAGGTGGAGCCATCGGGGCTCACCAAACAGGCTGGGCTGTGGCTGAGGCGCTTGGATGCGCGCACCTCGGTCACGCGGTCTTTCAGGATCTTGCCCATGACCGTCAACAGCGCGTCCATGCCTTCGGCTTCTGCCTGGTGGGGGGTGGAAGCTGCGTCGGCCGAGGCCGCGTCGGGAAGGTCTTCCAACTTGCTGAGATCCGCGTTTTCCGCAGCCTCGAGAGGGAAGTCCCGGTAGCGCCGTACGGCCTCCATGACAAATTCGTCGATGGGGTCGAAGAGGTAGAGCAGCTCGACCCCCTTGGCGCGGAAGATCTCCACATGAGGGTTCTTTTCGATGGCTTCCCGGGATGGGCCGGAGATATAGTAGATGGCCTTTTGCCCTTCTTTCATGCGGCTCACGTACTCTTCCAGGGAAACCAGGGCGCCGGGGTCGGAAGCCGCCGAGGAGTGGAAGCGCAGAAGCCCTGCAAAGGCCTCCTGGTTGGCGAAGTCCGCGTAGCCCATTTTGAAGCGCTTGCTGTGCTCCTTCCAGAAGGCGGCATAGCGCTCCTGGTCTTGAGCAAGCTTTTGGAGTTCTCCCAAGACCTGTTTGGTGATGGTCTGGGCGATTTTGCGAATGACGCGGTTCTCCTGCAAGGTCTCGCGGGAGATGTTGAGGGGCAGGTCTTCGGTGTCCACCACGCCGCGGACGAATCCGAGGTATTCGGGGATGAGCTCTTTGTTCTTGGACTGAATGAGCACACGGCGCACGTAGAGATCAAGGCCGTGGGCGTCGCGCTCGATACCGAACACATCCATGGTTTTTGGGGGAATGAAGAGGAGCGCCGAAAATTGCACCGGCGCATCGACACTGATGTGAATGGTGTGCGTTGGATCTTCGGTATCCAGAGTGAGGAAACGATAAAATTCGCTATACTGCTCCTTGGTGATGGAAAACTTGTTTTCCCGCCACAGGGCCGGAACCGTGTTCACCTTTTCGCCGTCCACATACACGGGGAACGAGACAAAGTTGGAGTGCTTTTTGATGACGGCCGCCAGGCGATCTTTGTTCGCGAACTCGGCGGCGTCTTCCTTGAGGTGGATGTGGATGGAGGTGCCACGGGGCAGGGCTTCGTCCAATTCACGAATGCGGTACGACCCCTGTCCATTGGAGATCCACTCCACGGGTTTGGCCTGAGGCTGGAAAGAACGGGTACGCAGGGTGACCTGGTCGGCCACCATGAAGACCGCGTAAAAGCCTACTCCAAAGCGCCCGATCAGGTTGGAGGCGTCGCCGCCGCTTTCCTTGGCCTTGGCGAGGAAGTCCGCGGTCCCGGAATGGGCGATGGTGCCGATGTTGGCCACGACTTCTTCTTGGGTCATGCCGATGCCGGTGTCCGTGATGGTGATGCAGCGGCCGTCGGCGTCGGTGGTGATGCGGATGGCAAGCTCGGCTTCCGGGTCCTGGATATCCGCGGAGCGGGCCTGCTCGAAGCGCAGTTTGTCCAAGGCGTCCGAGGCGTTGGAGATGAGTTCGCGCAGAAAGATCTCGCGGCTGGTATAGATGGAATGAGTAATGATTTCCAAAAGTTGTCGAATTTCGGTCTTGAATTCCATCTCTTGCGTTTGCGTCATGGATGTGTTCCTCCAACAGGGTGTGGTGTGGTGCACCGATAGGTAAGAGGCCATTGAAAACTGTCAAGCGAAAGCGTGGAGGAACGATGCTCGGTCATGAGCCGTGGACTTTTGATCGCACGGTGCGTTTGGCCCTGGTTGCTGCCGTAATTTGGGGGGCAGTCCGGCTGTTGGGGGCGCTCAGTGACGCCATCATCCCTTTTCTCATGGGGCTCCTTTTCGCCTACGTCCTCGATCCCGTGGTGCGGCGGGTGGAGGTGCGGGTCCGTTCCCGGCAAGCGGCCATTGCCGTGGTGCTTTTGGGCGCCGTCGTG
>DPEO01000004.1:3439-15527 GCA_003530935.1 Desulfomicrobiaceae bacterium
CTGGCCGCCGAGGCCGCCAAGCGGCTTCCTCCGGATATCTGGGAAGCCGTGCGCGGTGTGTTGGCCAGCCCCGAAGTGCAGGACTTCTTGCGCAGCGATAGTGTGTTTTCCATAGCCCAAGGGATGCTCCGCCGTATCGTGCCGGGGATCATGGGGCTGATCAGTGGGGCCTACAGCATGGTCATGGCCGTGGCCGTGGTGCTGGTCATTGGGCTCTACACGGTGTTTTTGCTCTTGGATTTCGAGTCCTTGCGCCAGAGATGGCATTCCGTGCTTCCTACATCCTGGCGGCAGCCGATACTCGAATTTCTTGCGGAGTTCGACAGCGCTATGAGCCGCTACTTTCGCGGCCAAGCCCTGGTGGCCGGCACCGTGGGCATCCTTTTTGCCATTGGCTTTAGCCTGATCGGGCTGCCTTTGGCCGTGGTCTTAGGGCTCTTTTTAGGGCTGCTCAACATGGTGCCGTATTTGCAGACGGTCGGATTCGTGCCTGCCGTGCTGTTGGCCGGAGTGCACGCCCTGGAGACCGGGACGTCGTTTTGGACGGTGTTGGGGCTCGTGTTGGTGGTTTTTGCCGTTGTCCAGGCCATTCAGGACATGGTGTTGGTGCCGCGCTTTTTGGGCAAGGCCATGGGTCTCTCTCCGGCGTGGATACTTTTATCTCTTTCCATATGGGGCAGTTTGCTGGGCTTTTTGGGTTTGCTCCTGGCCTTGCCGCTTACCTGCCTCCTTTTTGCCTATTGGCGTCGTCTGATCGCCAGTGACGAAGGTGCGCGTCTGGACAATACCACCGCTCCCCTTTAGGTAGCCCCCGATTTTTTCATCCCGACAAGGTCCGTATCATGGAAATCTCCCTGACTACCCCTGCGCTGCTGTTTTCGACGCTCTCGCTGCTGCTCTTGGCGTATACGAACCGTTTTTTGGCCCTGTCCACACGTATCCGTTCCCTGTACGACCGCTACCGGCATGAACAAGCATCTGGGGTGCGTCAGCAGATCGCAAGCCTTCACGGCCGGGTGCGGCTCATTCGTCTGATGCAACTCCTGGGCATCCTGAGCCTGCTGTGTTGCGTGGTGTGCATGCTTTTCCTCTTTGAAGGATGGTTCGTTCTCGGAAAATGGGTGTTCGCCGCAAGTCTCTTTCTTCTTATGGCATCCTTGGTGGTTTCGGCCATGGAAATCTTCATATCCACGCGGGCGCTGGACATAGAGCTGCATGAATTATGGACCGCTCAAGAGCCGATTTCCGCACGCAAGAAAGAGGGAGGGAAGAGGGCATGAAAGTTCTGCGCCATCCCGACGCCGTCCGCGAAGAGGTCATGCAGTGGCGCTGCCATGGGCACCAGGTGGGCTTCGTCCCTACCATGGGATATTGGCACGCAGGGCACGTGAGCCTGCTCGATGCCGCCCGGCAGCGGTGTTCCAAGGTGGTGGCCTCCATCTTTGTGAATCCCACGCAATTTGGTCCGAACGAAGACTTGGAGCGTTATCCGCGCAACCTCGAAAACGATCTGGCTTTGGCGCAAGCGCACGGCGTGGATCTCGTTTTCTGTCCGCAAGCGCAGGATATGTACGCCCCGGACCACGACACCTGGGTGGAAGTGCCGCACCTCTCCCAAGGGCTTTGCGGGGCATCGCGGCCTGGGCATTTTCGGGGGGTCGCCACGGTGGTGACCAAACTTTTCTGGATCGTACAGCCGCATGTCGCCTTTTTTGGCGAGAAGGACTGGCAGCAACTAGCCGTCATCCGCGCCATGGTGCGCCACCTCTCCTGTCCGGTGGAGGTCGTCGGCTGTCCTATAGTGCGCGAGCCGGACGGCCTGGCCATGAGCTCGCGCAATGTCTATTTGACTGCCGAGGAGCGCGCCCAGGCCCCGGCCCTTTGTGCCATGCTTCAGGATCTGCGCCAGCGCGTGGCGGCTGGGGTGCGGGATGTGGAGGCCCTGAAAGCTGCTGCCCTGCGCTATCTTGCCGCGCATCTGCCCCTCGGCAGGCTCGACTATCTGGAATTCGTGCACCCGGACACTCTGGTCCCACGCACGCAGGCGGAGCCGCCCACCTTGGCGGCAGTGGCGCTTTTTCTGGGCAAGGCGCGACTCATCGATAACATGCGCATCGATTGACACGACACATCATCAAAAGACGTCTGGGGAGGCCTCTCCCTTAAGGATACTGCCATGCTCCGAACCATGTTGTGGGCGAAGTTGCACCGGGTCACGGTGACCGGAAGCTGTCTGGACTACGAAGGCTCTATCGCCATTTGTCCAAAATTGTTGGAAGCCTCGGGCATTGTCCCCGGCGAACGGGTAGACGTGTACAACGTGACCACCGGGGCCCGATTCACCACCTACGCCATCGAAGGAAACAGCCGGGAAATTCTCGTCAATGGCGCGGCCGCCCGCTTGGCCATGCCTGGTGATCTCCTCATCATCGCGGCCTACGCCCAGATGACCCCGGAGGAAATGGGGCGGCACCAACCGCGGGTGGTCTTGGTGGACCGCCGCAACGAAATCAAAGAGGTGCGACCATGAAAGGCGTGCTGGAGTTTGCTCAGGCCAAGGCCCAAGGCCAAAAACTCGTCATGGTGACGGCCTACGACTATCCGTCCGCCTACTTCGCGCAAAAGGCCGGGGTGGATCTCATCCTGGTGGGCGACTCCGTGGGCATGGTGGTGCTTGGCCATGATTCCACGGTACCGGTGACCATGGACGACATGGTCCGGCATACCCAGGCAGTACGGCGCGGAGCTCCGGATACCTTCATCCTGGGCGATCTTCCCTTTTGGAGCACGAGCTCGGTGGCCTGCGCCGTGGAGCGGGCCGGCCGCCTGGTGCAGGAAGGAGGCTGCCATGCGGTCAAGCTCGAAGGCGGACGCAGCATTACCGCTCACGTGGAGGCCATCGTGCGCGCCGGGGTACCCGTATGCGGCCATATCGGCCTGACTCCACAATCGGCCACGGCCTTGGGGGGATTTCGCGTACAGGGCAAAACCGCGGCCCAGGCCCGGGCGCTGCTGGAAGACGCCCAGGCCCTGGAGGCCGCAGGGGCCTTCATGCTGGTTTTGGAGTGCATCCCCACGCCCCTTGCCCGCGTCATCACCGAGCGACTGCGCATCCCCACCATCGGCATCGGCGCAGGTCCCCATTGCGACGGCCAGGTGCTCGTGTGGCATGACCTCCTCGGCATGTATCCCCGACAGACGCCGAAATTTGTCCGCCGCTATGCGGACCTGGGCGCTCTGGCCACGAAAGGTATCGCCGCTTTTGCCGACCAGGTGCGTCACGGCGCTTTCCCCGAGGCTGACCAGGGGTTCGCCATGGACGAAGAAGAGCTCGACCGCGCCCTGACGCCGCTGGCTTAATCCTGCCCGCGTCCTGCTTTTGTTGACGCAAGCCTCTCGCCAGAAGACGCACCAAAGGCACCGGGGACTCGCGCTTACGGCTTCTCCGTCAGCGTGTGCCTTTGGTGGCGCCACAGAGAGCGCAGGGCGATGGCACTTCCCCCCAGACTTGCCACGCCGAAGCCCAAAAAGGCCCAGGCAAAGCCTGCGCGCTCGCCCCAGGCGGCCAAGGCGGCGGGAAGCAGTCCGGAGCCCAGAAGAGACGTGCAGGTGACCGCCAAAGAGACGCTGAGGTCGCTTTCTTCCCTGCGCACCACCCGGGCCAAGACCGCAAACCCCACTGGAAAGAAGCATACCGCCAGAAGCGGCTGCAGGGTGAGCAGGGCAAGGCTCATCGGCAGAGGGCCGACGCCTGCCACGCATGTGGCAAGGCTCACCCCGAGCATGCATATCGTAAGGGTGCGCACCAAGCCGAACCGCTCGGTGATCCACCCCATCCAAGGCAGCACCACCAAGGAGACCACACGGGAAGCACCCAAGAAGGTATTGGCCGCTGCCTCGGAAAGCCCCCGGTCATGAACCAGATATGCGGGGATCACGCTGTAGACGCCCACCTCCACACCCACGGTGATGACAAAGAGAACGACCACCGCCCAAAAGGAAAGATTCTGCACGAGCGGCCGCAAGGCAGCAAGGCGGGGCGCCACGCCCAAGCGCTCGATACGAGGCCCGCGCCACGCATAGAGAATGCCCATGGCGAGGCTCGCCCAGCCGATCCAGGCAAAGGTCATGGTGGCGGCCCCCAAGCGGTCGGCTAATTCCACGACAAATGGGGCCAGGACGAAGGAGAGGTTGGGCGCCATCTCATGCAGGGCAAAGGCCCGGCTCCAGCCGGACTGGGGAGTGACAGTGGTGATGGTGGTCACGCCGGAAGGCATGTAGAGCCCTGCCCCCAGGCCCAAAATCAGCACCCAGGAAAGAAGCCCGCCCAAGGTTGTGGTCCTGGAGATGCCGAGCAGACTCCCTCCCAAGAGGAAAAGACACAGACAAATGGTGCGGTGGTGGCCGATGCGGCTGGAAAGGAATCCCGCCCCGAATACGGCGGTGCTGTAGCCTATAGACAGGGCCACGAAGGCCTGGGCCGCGGTGGCAAGGCTCACGCCCAGGCGCTCACTCGTGGGCAAAAGGAGTGGTCCCAGTACCGTACGGGAAAGAAAATTGACAAAAAATACTCCGGTCAGCAGGAGCAGAGCCGGAACGGCTTTTCGAAAAGAGGGCGTGTTGGTGGTCATGGCGCGGGCAGTTGCGGTTGCGAGCCCGCGCTCCTATCCTGTCCTTGTGTGCAAGGCAACTTTCGAGTTCCAGGAGTATGATATGCGAATTCTCGTAACACTTCTTTGCAGCACGATTTTTCCGGCTTTGGTATTTGCCGCAGATATTACGGATACGGTGCAAAAGCGTTATGAAACATTGCACTCTTTTCGCGCATTTTTCACCCAGCACCTCACCAATGCTGCAACCCAAAAAACAGAGGAGCGCCTTGGATCCATCGTCTTTTCCAAACCCAAACTCTTGCGCTGGGAGACCACCAGCCCCGAAGAAGAACTCTTGATTGTCGGGCCGCAAGCGGTGTGGGAGTACCTTCCGGAAGACGGTATTGCATACCGATACACTACGGAACAGATTTTTCAATCCAAGACCATGCTGCGTTTTATCTCCGGGGAAGCCAACCTCAAAGAAGATTTTGCGATTGTCGACAAAGGCATGGATGCGGGGTTGTATCTCTTGGAGCTCACCCCCAAGGAGCCTGAGCCGGGATTGACCTTCGCACGGGTATGGATCCGTCCTGAAGATGGGCTGCTCGAGCGCATCCGCATCGTAGACTTCTTTGGAAATGAAAACGCCATCGAGCTCAAGGCCATCGAGCTCGACCCGGCGGTGGATTCCAAAATATTTACGTTTACGCCACCGCAAGGAACGCAGGTCATTCCAGGGAAAGTGCAGTAGAGCGCAAAGCCGGGACGTATCTCTGAGCAGTGCAGTCCCGGCCTGGTCAATGCGGCGTCTGCAGGTGGTGCACGCTCGCCGCTGTCAGCGTCCCCTCCAGGGGCATCCACGGGCCCGGCTGAGACGCGACCAGGTCTGGAAGGCGGACTTCCGGGACAAAGGGGCAGGGCGCGGTAAAGTACATCCATTCGTTGCGGTAAGGGTGCATGAGACCTAAGGCCGCTGCGTGGAGAAGCAGACGTGGAGCCGCCGTGGCCACGGCGGGCGGGGCGTAGAAAGAGTCCCCGAGGAGCGGATGGCCTATGGCCGCCAGGTGCAGGCGCAGCTGGTGGGACCTGCCGGTGTGGGGGGTGAGGAGAAGTAGGGTGGCCTCGTCGCGGAAGTATTCGAGCACCGTGAATTCGGTCCAGGCAGGTTTGCCTGCGCTCAGGCAGATGGTCTGCATGGGGCGACGGGGAAAGTCGCAGCGCATGGGTAAGGTGATGTGTCCATGCGGGGCGCGCACGCGGCCGGCAGCCACCGCCAGATAGGCCTTGGCCACTTGGCGATGTTGAAACTGGGCCTTGAGATGGCTTTCCGCCTTGCGGCGCAGGGCCACCACCACAAGCCCGGAGGTGGGCAGATCCAAACGGTTGACCGCCTGGGCATGGGGATGGCGCTGCCGCACCCGAGCCAGGACACTATCGGCAAAGGCCGGATCCCGTCCGGGGACGCTGAGCAGCCCTGCCGGCTTGTGAATGATGGCCATATCCCGGTCTTCGTAGACCACATCCAAGCCAGCAGGAGGGGTGTACGGACCAACGGGAGGCACCGAGGCGTCCAGGAACGCAGGGCGCCAACGCCAAAAGGGTGGGATTGGTGTGGACATCACGAATGATCGGCCGACCCGCCTTCTTCGACACGCAGGCGCTTCAGCTCCGCTTCTACCAGCGGCAACACCCCGGCCACCATCCGCTCGACGCCAGCGGCGTTGGGATGCATGCCGTCTTCCAGCAAGAGTTCGGGATGCCCGTAGACACCTTCGAGAAAAAAGGGGTACAGGGCAAGGCCGTAGCGTTGGGCGAGTTCCGGGTACACGGCGTTGAAACGCTGCTGGTAGTCGGCGTCCCAATTACGCGGGGCATACATGCCCACCAAGACCACCCGGGCCCCGGAGTCCTGCGCCGCCTGGATCATGGCCTCGAGATTGTCGTGCAACGCTTGGGGGGAGAGGCCGCGGAGAGCGTCATTGGCCCCAAGGGCGAGGACGACCAGTCGGGGCTTGTCCGCCAAAGCCCAGGCCATACGGCTGCGCCCCCCGGCGGAGGTGTCCCCGGAAACCCCGGCGTTGATGACCCGTACCTCCCAGCCGCGGGAGACGAGCTCACGTTCGAGCACTGCAGGGAATGCCTGTGAAGGTGGTAGACCATAGCCAGCGGTGAGGCTATCACCCATGGCAAGAATCGTGATCCCCCCTGCCAGGGCCGGCGTTGCCATCATGGCGCCAAGGGCGGAAAATACGGAGAAAAGACGCATGCATGCCCCCATGATTGTCGTACGTGATCTCAGTTTGACTCTAATTTCCGGCGCTGCGCCGGTCAACGTGCTCCAGAACCTCAATTTTCAGGTGGAGGCCGGTGAGAGTGTGGCCGTGGTCGGACCTTCGGGGTCGGGCAAGACCTCGTTTTTGATGCTCCTTTCCGGCCTGGAGCGCCCGAGCGCAGGAAACATCCACGTGGCCGGCCACGATCTTTCCCACATGAACGAAGATGAGTTGGCCCGGTTCCGGCAGCAGCACGTGGGGATTGTCTTCCAAAACTTCCTCCTCCTCCCTGCCTTGAACGCGGAGGACAACGTGGCTCTTCCCTTGGAGTTGGCCGGGATAGCCGATGCCCGCAAGCGGGCCCGGCAGGCCCTGGTTCAGGTGGGGCTGGAGCACCGGCTGCATCATCTGCCTTCCCAACTTTCCGGCGGAGAGCAGCAACGCGTCGCCGTTGCCCGGGCCTTTGCCGGCGGACCGGCCCTCATCCTCGCCGACGAACCCACCGGAAACCTGGACGCCGCCACCGGCGCGCGGGTCATGGAACTGCTTTTCGGCCTGCACGAAGATCATGGCACCACCCTCCTTTTGGTGACCCATGACCCTGGCCTGGCCGCACGCTGCCAGCGTCGCATGCGCCTGACTCGTGGGCATCTGGAGGAGCTATGAGGACGCTCTTTTCCTGGTGCCTGCGGGAATGGCGGCGCGGGGTGCAGGGCAGCCGCTTGGTCCTGGCCTGCTTGGCCATCGGCGTGGCAGCCATGACCGCCATCGGCACCACCGCGGCCTCCGTACGTCAGGCCCTGGAGTTGGACGCCCGCGAGATCCTGGGAGGAGACGTCGCTATCCGATTGACCTCGCGCACCCTGTCTTCCCCAGAGTTGCAGCGTGTTGCCGCATACGGGGACCAAAGCCACTCTATCACGCTGCGCACCATGCTCCACACCCAGGAAAAGAGCACACTGGTGGAGGTCAAAGCCGTGGACGAAACCTACCCGCTCTACGGCAGGCTTGCCGTCGCCGGCCGCGGGAGCATGACCGGCACGGAGATTGCTCCGGAAAGCGTGGTGGTCGACACTGAAGTCTTGAGGCGTCTGGATGTCCAAGTGGGAGACCGGGTACGGCTGGGGAGCTCTTGGCTGACCATCCAGGGGGTCATCGAATACGAACCCGGGCGGTCTCTGGATGTCTTCACCTTGGGGCCGCGGGTCATGGTCTCCCTGAAGACCATGGAGCGCACAGGGCTCATGGTTCCCGGCAGCCTTTTTCAGAGTACCTACGCGCTGCGCCTGCCCGATGCTTCCCGCGCCGAAGCAGTGGCGCAAGAACTCGCCGCCATCGGGGACTCGGGATGGCGGGTGCGCCCCTTTACACGCGCCTCCGGTCGCATGGAAACCGTACTCGAACGCCTGCGCACCGTAAGCTCCTTCGTGGCCTTGGGAGTCCTTTTGGTGGGCGGCCTGGGCGTGGCAAGCGGGGTCCGCGCCCATATGGCGTCCCGACTGCTGGAACTCGCGGTGTGGAAGGCCTTGGGCGCTTCGGCCCGGGTGCTCCTCGTGGTGCACGGAGGTGCCGTGCTCCTGGCGGGAGGGCTCGCCATCGCAGCAGGGGTGGCGCTCGGGGCGTGTGCGCCCTGGATCCTTGCGGCGTGGGGCGTGGAAGTGGTGGTCCCGGGCTGGTATCTATTCCCCATGCTCATGAGCGCCGCATGCGGCCTTAGTGTGTTGGTCATATTCGCGGCCCTCCCTTTGGGCCGTGCGGTGGCGGTGCCGGCGGCGGTGGTGTTTCGTCAGAGTGCCGGGGGCGTAGGCTTTGCCCGTAAAGCGCCTTTGTGGGCATGGGGGGTGGCGGCGCTGGGAGGGATCGGACTTGGAGCGCTGGTCATTCTCCTGGCGGATCGCCCTCGTTTGGGCGTGTGGTTTGTGCTCGGGGTCGGCGCAAGCTTTGCGGCACTTTGGTTTGCGGCCATGGGGGTGCGTGCTGCAGCCCGCTTGGGGCGGAGGCTTCCTTGGCCGACACTGCGCCTGGCCATGGCCAATGTGGCCCGCCCCGGAGCGTCGGCCCCCCGGATGGTGCTCGTCTTGGGGCTGGGTTTGGGGATGCTGGGGGCCATACGTTTGGTGACGGATTCACTGCACACTTCCTTGGGCGAAGAGATCGCCCGGCATGCCCCCACCTTTTTTGTGCTCGACGTGCCGCCGCACGAAGAGGAGCACTTCCGTCAAGTGGCCCATGCGGCTGGAGCAGAGCGTGTCCGCTTGCAGCCGGTGGTACGCGGCCGCATCACCCATATTCGCGGTCAAGCAGTGGAAACCGTGCCCATCGCCCCTGAGGTGCAGTGGGCCGTGCGTTCGGACCGGGCGCTCACCTCGGCGGCGGTGCTGCCAGAAGGCAGTATCCTGGTGGCGGGTACATGGTGGCCGGAAAACGCTGCCTTTGCCGAGCCGCGTGTTTCCATCACCGCAGACCTGGCCCAAGGCTTTGGAGTGCACGTGGGGGACACGCTGCGCTTCAATATTTTGGGCCGCGAAGTGGAGGCGACCATCATGAACGTACGCCGGGTGGACTGGACTACCTTGAATCTCCAGTTCGCCGTCATTTTCGCCCCTGGAGTGCTGGAAGCCGCCCCCCGCACCTTGCTCGGCACCCTGCATGCCGCACCAGGGGCCGCGGAAAAAATTTTTGCCGCGCTCACGCGCTCGTTCCCCCAAGTGGCGGTGGTGGATGTGCGGCGTATCCTCGCGGAAGTGAGCGCCGTGGTACAACGTTTGGGGCTTGCCATGGCGCTCTTGGGAGGAATTGCCGTGGCGGTGGGCCTTGTGGTATTCATAGGAAGTTTTGCCGCAGACCAGGAGGCACGGCATTTCGAAGCCGTGGTCTACAAAGTGTGCGGGGCCACCCGTCTGCAGACGGTGCGCATCCTTGCAGTGGAGTTTTTGCTCGCGGCGCTCGTGGCGAGCGTGATGGCCATGGGCATTGCAACGCTCGCGTCTCAGGCGGTGGTGGAAGGCATGCTGCGCTTGACCTTTCGCTGGAGCGCCGCTCAAGCGGTGCTCGTCCCTCTGGCAGGTGCTTGCATTGCCATGGGACTGGCCTTGCGACGCACCTGGGTTGTGCTGCGGCTGCCCCCCTGGGGGTGGCTGCGAAACGACTAGGGCTGTTTTTGAGCCTGAGCAATGGCTGTGGCGCGACGCTCCAGCTCTGCCTGCCATACGGCGATGTGTTGGCGGAAGCGGGCCAATTCCTTTCCGGCCAGGATCTTTGAGGGCGTGGCCTTGTGCTTTTTATAATATTCCTGAGGATTGATGTATTTTTTTCCAATCCGCATGCGAAAATCGAGGTGTGGACCAGTAGCGTATCCGGTACTTCCTACATATCCGATGACCGCACCTTGTTTGACACGTGAGCCTTTTTTATAATTAGGGTTGAATTTACTCATATGGTTGTACGTTGTCTCCATTCCACCGGAATGGCGGATAACAATGAAATTTCCTTGGGATCCATTGTAGCCTCGACCAACGATGGTTCCATCGGCTACGGCAAAAATAGGTGTCCCTGTGGGCGCTGCATAATCAATGCCTTGATGTGGCCTGCGGTATCCCAGGATGGGATGCATCCGGCTCATGGAATACCCCGAAGAAATTTTGAGAAATGGCAAGGGTGCGCGTAAAAAATCCTTGCGCAGAGATCTACCATGCACATCATAATATCCAGATTCACCGCTGCTCGTGGTATAGTGAAAGGCGTAGTACGTGGTGCCTGCATTGGTGAAGCTGGCGGCGTGAATATCCCCATATCCGGCAAATTCACCTTCACGAAAGCGTTTGTCCACAATCAACTCGAAGGAGTCGCCTGGCTGGATCTCGCGGTGGAAGTCGATGTCCCAGCTAAAAAGGTTGGCCAAACGCACGATAAGCGCCGGATTTTCTCCTAGGGCCTGCATAGAATTCCACAAAGACCCATCGATGGTCCCTGCGATGGTTTCCTGGCGAACTTCGTATGGAATTGGTTCCTTGCGGATCTTCGGGCTTTCTCCTTGAAGATCAACAACCAGGCGTTCATTGGCGTCAATTTCGTATTCCAGCCCCACGAGCTTTTCTCCCTCGAGCAACATCGCCAGGGGCTGACCCGCCCGCAGCTGCTCCAAGGAATAGACCTTTTCGCTTGCACTGCACAAGGAATAGATATCTTTGATATCAAGGTGTTCAGTGAGCAGTGAGGTGGGGGTATCCCCCCGTTGGATCTCCCGAACGATGCGGGTGATTTCCGGCTCTTTCAGCGTGGAATCCGGGCTGCTGTCCACCTCTGCAGTGGTATTGAAATCCGTGGTGCCCTGCGCTGTAGGGACGACGATTTCCTGAGAAGTGGTGCCCTCCAGCGGGGCAGGTTCTTCGGTCTGCTGTTGGATACTGGAAAATGTCAGCTCTGGATGGAAAAGGAGCACGAAGAGTCCTCCTCCCATAATACTGATGGCCACGCCCACGACGCAGCACGTCAAGAAGCGAGCAAAAAGGGATCGGGGACGGCGAAAGGAGTTGTGCAAATTATTGCGCATAAGCATATCCCTAGGTTGCGGCTGATGCGTCCTGAAAGACTATACGTACGCCGCCTTATCCAGGAGATAGCACGAGAACAAGCCCTTCGCTGGTACAAATTTTCAAACTTTTCGGCGACGAGGAGAAGACGCATCCGCGACATGGAGCCCGATTTCAAAAAACCACTGTCCAGGATCCTGCGCTGGCCGACACCATGCTATGGCCGCTGGCCGAACAAGAAGGGAGGCAAGGGGGCCCGGCGACCCCTCCCGGAGCCGCACATGCAGCCGTGCGCCTACCGACAAGGGGCGGTCAACCCCTAAACGCACTCCGGTAAAGCTGTAATCGAGCACGTGACAGAGCACACGCTCCCCCGTGTCGGTCACTTCGGCCTCGCATGGCTCGAAGCAGGTCTGTCTTTCCCATAAACGTTCCGGAGTCATGCGGCACCTCCTGGGGCTTGATCTCACCTCACCACAGATTCGTGGAGCAAGGCAAGAAAAATCTGCGTGCTTCGTCTGTTTGTTTATTGGGAAAGTAAGTAGTGAAACTTTTTCGTCAAATCCGATGTCCAGTCGAAAATGGCATTAATTTCCGCCTGGACATTTTCCGCATCCACCAGGCCGCAGCGTACGTCGAGAAAGTAGGGCAAGATGTCCGGCGCTTCCTGGTAATACAGGGCAACCGC
>DPEO01000159.1 GCA_003530935.1 Desulfomicrobiaceae bacterium
CTCCGCATAAGGAGGTGGGCAACGAGGCAGGTGACCATGGCATTCGACACATCGGGGATACTGGGCGCAAGCCCGGCATGGCAGGGGTTTTTTCGGGTCCTCCCCAAAGTAGCCCCCACGGATTCCGGGGTGCTCGTGCCGGGGGGGTCCGGCACGGGCAAGGAACTTCTGGTGCGTGCCCTGCACCGGAACAGCCCCCGCCGGGACAAACCATTCGTGCCCATCAATTGCGGGGCCATTCCCAGGGATCTTCTGGAGAGCGAGCTCTTCGGTCATGAGAAAGGGGCTTTTACCCATGCCATCCGTACCAAGGCAGGGCGTTTTGAGCTGGCGGAAGGCGGGACGGTCTTTCTCGATGAAATCGGTGAGATGGATCTTGCTTTGCAAGTGAAGATCCTGCGCGTCCTGCAGGAAAAAGAATTCGAGCGCGTCGGCGGCACCAAGACCCTGCATGCTGACGTGCGCGTGGTGGCGGCGACCAACCGCGATTTGGAAGAGGAAGTCCGTCAGGGGCGTTTTCGTGAGGACCTCTACTACCGCCTCAACGTCATCCCCATCCATTTGCCGCCGCTGCGTGAACGCGGAGACGACATCGTGCTCCTGGCCGAACACTTTCTCCAGCGCTTCTGCCAGCGCCAAAAGCGGCCGCCGCTGCCGCTCTCCCCAGAGGCCCATGCTGCGCTGCTGGCCTATTCCTGGCCGGGCAACGTGCGCGAGCTGGAAAATTTCATGGAGCGCATGACCATCCTCTGCGAAGGGGACCAAATCTGCCTTCAGGATTTGCCTGCCAAGATCTTGCAGGAAGTGGGGTGCGAGCCGCCCCTGCCCGAACCCGCGTCCGCGTCGGAGGGATTTCGTTGGCCGACCTTGGCGGATTTGGAGTCCCTGGGCTTGGGGCTCAAGGAATTTCTCGATGCCGCCGAGGCCCGGCTGGTGGACGAGGCCCTGAGCCAAAGCGATGGGGTCAAAAACCGGGCGGCCGAACTTTTGGGCATCAAGCGGACCACCCTCATCGAAAAGCTCAAAAAGCGTGGATAGCCGCGGCCCTGGATCGCAGCAGGAACATGACGGAATTTTGGTTGGTGTTGCTTCAAGTTGCCCGATTCTTGCTAGAGGCTCGGCGTGCGGCACTCTATTTTTGCCAGGTGCATCTGGCCCCTTTTTGGCAGCCTTCTGCTCCTTGTCCCGCTTCCTGTAAGGGCGGCGAGCTATTATTGGAGCCGGCAGCCTCAGCATGAGCGGCTCGTCTTCCACTTTGATACCGTCATGCCGCCGTTGGACACGGCCCGCACCAGCGCCACGGAAATTACGTTGCGCCTGCCTCAAGGCATTTGGAAAGCCGAAGCCCGGCCTGCACCTTTTGACCTGACGCCATCCCGTCTTGTCGCCGCCGTACGGGTGGAAGGGGACGCCTTGGTGGTCCAGCTGCGGCGTGAAGATGTGGATTATCTCGCCTATCCGTTGCCGCGGGAGAACAAAATTGTGCTGGAGCTTACGCGCCGGCCCAAAACTCCCCCGGCGGCCAATGCCACGGAGAAGAACGCGACTCCTGAGGGAGCGTCCAACACCTCGGCCGACACTCCGCCGCCTCCGGAAAACGCCTCCGCCGCGCAGCTCCCTCCGGCGGATGTTTCCGCCAATACGACCATATCGATCCCCCACCTGGAGATACAGCCGCCCGCGGCAGGGGGGAACGAAACGCCAGCACACCGGATGCGCGCCGCCATTGCCCCGGCGGGGCCTCCGCCGCCGTCCCCCCACCGCGTGCGCTCCCGCATCGATGCGACCGCTACCCCGGAGCGTCCCGGCGAAGTGCTGCAGGCTGCTGCGTCGCCGACGTTCACTAAGGCGCCCTCGGGGCCGCAGCAAACGGGCGGAGAAAGCCCGTCCGCCGCGCCAGGGGCACTGCAAGCGGCAGAAGTCAATGCCTCGGTGTCTGCGGATGGGGCCGCGAACCCAGCCCCCCCTGCAGAGCCCCCCGCGGCTGCCGTTGGTGGCGCTCCTGAATCTTCCTCGCCGCGCGAAAACGCAGACGCTCGCAATGCCACGGCCAAGTCCACCCCCCTGGCCGGGGCGGAACAGCCTCCTGCGTCGGTAGCCGCAAACACCAACGCCAGTGCGGAAACTGTTTCTCCTGGGCAGTCCGAGGCCAACGCCACGGACGCCCAGCGCACGGCGGAGTTGGAAAATCTCTTTCAAACCGTACAGGAAACCTTGGCCCGAGGGGATATCCCCGGCGCTCTCGACGGCCTGGAGTCCTTGCGTCGGTATCCAGATCTCCCGGATCACTTGCGTGAAGAGGTGCTGTACACCCTGGCCGAGCTCCGCATGAAAGAGGCCAAGGACGACCTGGCGAGTCAGTACCTCAAGGTCCGCGAAGCCTTCTTGGAGGCCCTGAACTTTAATCCTGCCTCCGTCCGCGCGCCCCAAGCCCTCATCAATCTGGGGTACCTCAATCTTGCCGTGGGCAACGAGCCCGAGGCCAAGGCCTATTTCGATCTTCTGCGCCGCAAGTACCCCCGAGATTTCCACGTCCCGCTCATCGATTACTATTGGGGGGAGTATTTTTCCCGGCGGGGACAGTGGAGTCAGGCCGCAGACCATTTTCAGGCCGTAATCCAGCAGTATCCCGATTCCCAGCCGGTGCTCCAAAGTGCGGTGGGCTTGGTGCGCGCCTTGGCTGAACTGGGATTCTGGGCCAAGGCCTGGGAGATCGTGGACTTCGTGGAGAAACGCTGGCCCCGCTACTACATCGACGACCCGGAATTCCTCTCCCTGGCCGGGCAGGTGGCCATGAATCATGGCTTGCTCGATGCGGCTCGGGAGCGGCTGTGGCTCTACTACAACCTGATGGGCGACAAAGGTGCCTCCGCGGACATGGCGCTGGCCCGCATCGGTGATATCTATCTTCGGCAAAATAGTCCTCAGGCCGCCAAAAGGATTTACGAAAAGGCGGCCGCCGAATTTCCGGACAAGGAAGGCGGGCTCATTGCCATGATGCGTCTGGCCGAAGAAGGCATCGTGGATTCTCCCACCCTGGAAGGCATGGCCGCGGTGTTCGATCGGCCCTTCAGCCTGCGGCCGGAGCGCATCTATACCGACATCGTCACCCGGTTTCCGGACTCGCCCTTGGCCCCCATCGCCCGCCTCAAGCTCGCCATGTGGTATTTGTGGACCGGCCGCTTTGATGAGGCCGTGGCCCAAGGCCGACGCTTTTTGCAGGACTATCCCCAGCATGCGCTGGCGTCTCGGGCAAAGGAAACCATCTTCACCGCGCTTACCCGGTGGATGGCCCGGGATGCGGAGGAGGAAAACTATCGCGGCATTGTGACCCGCTTCGAGGCCAATCCGGATATGGCGAAGCGGCTTTTGGAAAGCGATCGTCTGCGCCTGGCCTTGGCCATGGCCTACCTCAAGCTCGGACAGCCTGAGAAGACGTTGGAGATCGCCCGTCCCTTCTTCTACGGCTCCATTGCCCAAGGGGAGTTTTCCCTGCCTGCCCTGGATTTGGCCCTGGCCGTGCTCGTGGATTTGGGGCGCTGGAGCGACGTGGTGGACTTGGCCTCCCGAGTGAAGGACTGGAATTTGGGTGAAGCGCGGCAGCGTCAGGTGGACTACGCCCTCGCCCTTGCGTTTGAGAATTTGAATCAGGAAAAAGACGCCCTTGCCATCTGGCGGCACTTGGCCATCGACGTGGATCTCCCGCCCACGCAGCGGGGCCATGCCCTCTATTTTCTCGCTCGCGCCGCGTATGCCGAAGGAGAGTGGGAGCAAGCGTACACTGCTGCCCAGGAAGCCCTTTCCTTACTGCTGCACAAGAACAGCGATCCCGAAAAGATCCGGGACGCTTTGGCCATGTTGACGGATATCACGGAAAACACCGGCCGCCTCGATGAGGCCCTCATGTGGGCTGAAGAATACGAGCGTCGGCTGGAGCCGAAGACCCCCCAGTGGTCCGCATGGGTGTATCGTAAGGCCCAGATTGAGCGGCGTTTGGCCCGGGAAGAGGCCTGGCGGGCGAGCCTCAACGCCCTGATCGACGCGGCCCCGGATTCCCTGTATGCCCGCATGGCCCGTTCGGACCTCACGGCCGCGGCCATTGCCGAGCGTCTGGATCGCCTTCAATAACCGCGTACAGTGGGAGTGAAGGCGGCATGCCCACGGGCATTGGATGCGGCGAAAAGCGCCTTTGGGAAAGGAGATGTCGATGAGCCAAGATCGGTTCCCTATCGTTGCCGGACAATTTTATCCTCAGGACCCAGAAACCCTCAGCGGCGTGGTGCGTGCCGCCCTCGCCAAAGGAAAGGAGCGACAGCACCCGACCCTTTTGGCCATGGCCCCCCATGCGGGCTACATGTTCTCCGGCCGTCTGGCGGGCGAAACGCTTGGTGCGGCCAACCTGGCGCAGACCGTGATCCTTTTAGGCCCCAACCACACCGGCCTGGGAGCCCCCATGGCAGTATGGCCCCACGGCCGGTGGCATATCCCAGGAGGGGCGCTGGAGGTGGACGCCGCGCTGGCGCAGGCGCTCCTGGAGGCCGAGCCCAGCCTGACTGCAGACACGGCGGCGCATCTGCGGGAGCACTCACTGGAAGTCCTCCTCCCTTTCCTTTTCGGAAAAAATCCTGCCATGCGCATCGTACCTATCGCCGTGGCCGACCCTCGGCCGCAGGTGCTTGCGGGGGTTGCCGCCCGCATGGCCGAGGTGACTCAGGCGTGGGAGGAGCCCGTCAGCGTGGTGGTGAGTTCCGACATGAATCACTTCGCCGACGACGCCACCACCCGGAAGGTGGACCGTCTGGCCATTGATCGCATCCTCGCCCTCGATCCCATGGGGCTCTACGGTGTCGTGCGCGAGCATGGGATCTCCATGTGCGGGGCCTACCCCATGACCTTGGGGCTGCAATGGGCGTGCATCCGGGGCGCCAAGACGGCCGAACTGGTGGGCTATGCCACCTCGGCCGATGCCGGCGGCGACACCGACCGGGTGGTGGGCTATTGTGGCGTGCTCGTTGCTTAAACGCGCGGGGCGGAGTGCTGGCGGTAGGCTGTAAGGGTGTTGGCAAGCAGCATGGCAATGGTCATGGGCCCCACGCCGCCGGGCACAGGCGTCATGGCCGCGGCCTTGGGGGTGAGTGCGGGATAGTCGCAGTCGCCCACAAGGCCTGCTTCGGTGCGGTTGATGCCCACATCCACCACGACGGCGCCTTCGGCCACCATGTCTTCCCGGATGAGGCACGGCATGCCCACTGCGGCCACGAGGATGTCCGCCTGGCGGGTGATGGCCCCCAGGTCCGGAGTGCGGGAGTGGCACACGGAGACCGTGGCGTGGGCTTCCAGGAGCATGAGGGCCATGGGCTTGCCCACAATGGTGCTGCGTCCTACCACCACGGCGTGTTTGCCTGCGCAGGTGATGTCGTAGCGTCGCAGAAGCTCCATGACTCCGGCCGGGGTGCAGGGCCGCAGCCCGGGGAGGCCCTGTACGAGGCGGCCCATGTTTTCCGGGTGGAACCCGTCCACGTCCTTGTGGGGGGCGATGCGGGTAAGGCACTTTTGGGTGTCGAGGCCGCGAGGTAAGGGGAGCTGGAGTAGGATGCCGTCCACCGCAGGGTCGGCGTTGAGGGCGTCGATGGTGGCCAGGAGGCTTTCCTGTGTGGTTGTCTCCGGCATGCGGATGACCTGAGAGACAAAGCCGACTTCCTCACACGCCCGTTCTTTGTTGCGCACGTATACCTGGGATGCCGGATCTTCCCCCACCAAAATGACGCAGAGCCCGGGGACGCGTCCGCCACGGGCGCGGATGTTCTCCACTTCGGCGCGGATTTCCGCCCGCATCTGGGCGGCTACGGCCTTGCCGTCGAGCACGATCATGCAGTTCTCCTTATGGGATGCGAAAGCGGGGCCTTGGCCACCGCAAAACGAAGCGGCCCCGAGGGGCCGCTTGCCTTAGTCTTCGTCGTACCAATTGGCCGCCATGGCCGGGCCATAGTAGATGGCAATGTCGTCCAAGGCTTCCTCGATACGCAGCAGCTGGTTGTACTTGGCCAAGCGATCGGAGCGGCACAGCGAGCCGGTCTTGATCTGACCGGCGTTCACCGCCACCGCAAGGTCGGCGATGAAGCTGTCTTCGGTCTCGCCCGAGCGGTGGGAGATGACCGTGGCGTAGGCCGCGCTTCGTGCCATTTCGATGCAGTCCAAGGTTTCGGTGACCGTACCGATCTGATTGAGTTTGATGAGGATGGCGTTGCCCACCCCGCGCAGGATGCCTTCGGCCAAAAGCGTGGGGTTGGTGACAAAGATATCATCGCCCACCAGTTGCAGCCGGTCGCCGAGGTTTTCCGACAGGTACTCCCAGCCGTCCCAATCACCCTCCGCCAGGCCGTCTTCCAGGCTGATGATGGGATATTTGTTGGCCAATTCGGCGTAGTAGTCGGTGAGTTCTTCGGCGGAGAAGGTGCGATCCTCGCCGGCGAAAACGTACTTGCCGTCATGGAAGAACTCGGAGGCCGCAGCATCCAGGGCGAGGGAGATCTGTTTGCCCGGCACGTAGCCAGCCTCTTCGATGGCGCGGACGATGTAGCCGAGGGCCTGGTCGTGGCTCGCCAAGTTGGGGGCAAAGCCGCCCTCATCGCCCACGCTGGTGACGTGGCCGTCCTTGTGGAGGATTTTTTTCAGGGTGTGGAAAGTCTCCGCGCCCATGCGCAGGGCCTCGCGGAAGGTCTCGGCGCCCAAGGGGACGATCATGAATTCCTGGATGTCCAGGTTGTTGGGCGCGTGGGCGCCACCGTTGACGATATTCATGAGCGGCACGGGCAAGACCTTGGCATTGACCCCGCCCAAATAGCGGAAAAGGGGAAAACCTACGTGTGCCGCCGCGGCCCGGGCCACGGCCATGGACACGCCCAGCATGGCATTGGCGCCCAGCCGGCTTTTGTTCTCCGTGCCGTCCAGATCGATGAGGGCCTGGTCAACCTCGTTCTGCCGCAGCGCGTCCATGCCGACCACTTCTGCGGCGATGTCTTCCATGACATTCTTGACCGCGGTCTCCACGCCCTTGCCGCCGTAGCGGGCGGGGTCGCCGTCGCGTAACTCCAGCGCCTCGCGGGTGCCGGTGGACGCCCCTGAGGGCACGGCGGCGCGGCCTTTGGCCCCGGATTCCAGAACCACTTCCACTTCCACGGTGGGATTGCCGCGAGAGTCGAGAATCTCCCGGGCGAAAATGCCGGTAATGGTGCTCATGCCTCCTCCTTCAACGGTTAGGGGATAGGGGAAAATGCGATCCGCTGCAGCCCGCGCAGCAGCAGGTCCGGGACGAGGTGCTCCAGGGCGTCGGTAATCCGGGCGATGGTGGGGGCAAAGCCTCCGGTGGC
>DPEO01000137.1 GCA_003530935.1 Desulfomicrobiaceae bacterium
GCCGGATTTTCCGGAAGAAAGAGGGTGAAGGTCGCGCCCTCGCCGGGCTCGCTCTCCAGGGTGATGTCGCCGCCAAGCAGCCGCGCGAGCTCCCGGGAGATGGACAGCCCTAGGCCCGTGCCGCCGTATTTGCGGGTGGTGGAGCCGTCGGCCTGGCGGAAGGGTTCGAAAATGGTGGCGTGCTTGTCCTTGGGGATGCCGACGCCGGTGTCCTGTACGGCCATGGCCAAAAGCCTTGGGGCGGAGAGGTGTTCCGGGACTTGGTCCGGGGCGGGGTGGAAGAGCCGCAGCGTCACCGTGCCCTTGTCCGTGAACTTGAAGGCATTGGAGAGGAGGTTGCGCAGGATCTGCTGGAGCCGCAGGCCATCGGTGAGGATGGTGTCCGGCAGACCTTCCTCGCGCTCCACCACGAAGCGCACGTGCTTGTCCTCGGCGATGCTGGTGAAAAGCCGCTGGAGGTCCGCCACCAAGGCATCGAGGGCGAGCGGCTCCTCGTGGACCTCGATTTTGCCGGCCTCCACCTTGGAAAGGTCGAGGATGTCGTTGATGAGCCGCAAGAGGTCCGATCCCGAGGCGTGGATGGCCTGGGCGGATTCCTGCTGGCGCGCGGTGAGGTTGCCGTCTTTGTTGGCGGCCAAGAGCTGGGAGAGAATGAGGATGGAATTGAGCGGGGTGCGCAGCTCGTGGCTCATATTGGCCAAGAATTCGGATTTGTAGCGGTTGGCCTGTTCCAGTTCTTCGGCCTTTTGCCGCAGCTGCTCTTGGGCGCGCAACAGATCGATGTTCTTTTTGCGCATGGCGATCTTCTGTTCTTCCAAGGCGTTGGTGCGCTCTTCCAGCTTGGCGTTGGCCGCGCGCAGCTCTTCTTGCTGGGCCTCCAGTTTGGTCTGGGATTCCTTGAGGGCGCGGGCCTGTTCTTCCAGCTCTTCGTTGGTGACTTGTAATTCTTCATGCTGGGCCTGGAGTTCGGCTTCGGACTCCTTGAGGGCGCGGGCCTGGGTCTCCAGCTCCTGGTTGGCCTGGCGCAGCTGCTCCTGCTGCTCTTGGGCGGTGCGCAGCAGCCCGTCGATGGTCTGGCGGGACAGGGCCGCCTGGAGCAGCACGGCGAGGTTTTGTCCTGCCTGGGTGAGAAAATCGCGCATGAGGCGGGTGATGGGGGCCTCCATGCCGAGGAGCAATGCGCCCACAGTGCGGCCCTCGAATACCAAGGGCAGGGCCACCAAATGGGAGGGGACGGCCTCATGGACGCCGGAGGAAAAGGTTGGGGCTTGCTCTGCGTCTTTGAGGAAATGGAAGGTCAAGATTTCCCCTTCTTGGATCGCTTGGCCCACGAGCCCGTGCCCGGGTTCCACCCGGTGGAAGGTCCCGGTGCGGTCCACGAAGGCGCGGCTTGCCCGCAGCGAGAGTTCGCCGTTTTCTTCGGCGAGATACGCAAGACCCAAAGACGCCTCCGTGTGGCGCGTGAGGAAGTCCAGGGCGCGGCGCAGGATTTCTTCCGGCGTGTGCTCGCCGCGCAGGGCGTTGTCGAGTCCGCTGATGCCCCGGCGCCGCCAATCCTGCTCACGCAGGTCTTGGGCCATGCGGTTCAAGGCATGGGCCAGATCTCCCATCTCGTCGTGCTGGGAGACTTCCCAGCGGGCGGTGTAGTTGCCGGAGGAAATGGCTTGGGCGAAACGCACCCCGGCCTCCAGGGGGGCACTGAGCCGTCGGGCCAGGACGTGGACGCCCGGGGTGATGGAGAGGACGAAGAAGACCGCAGCCCCTATCATGGCGAGAGTGAACCAGACAATGGGCTGGAAGACCTCGGCCTTGTCGATCTTGGAGATCAAGATCCAGCGCACTCCGAGGATGTCTACGGGCCGGAAGGCTGCGAACACGGTGGTGCCGCTGCTGTCGGTGTACTCGCCGAAACCAGTCTCCTCATGGGTGGCCTGCCGCCAGTATGCCGGCGGTCGGTCGAGCGTCACCCCCGGGCGGTAGCGGCCCATGCCCATGGTGCGCATGGAGGAGCGGAACTCATAGCGGTTGCCATCGGCAAGGAAGCGGATGGCGTAAGTCTCGCCGGTTTTGCCGAGTCCCTGGCGGGATGCCAAAGGTTGATCGACGAAATCTGCGCCCAGCAGGGCAAGAAGGACGCCCAGGCGTCCGCCTTCGGCGTCGAAGACCGGCAGGGCGAGGAAGGCCAGGGGTTCGCCCCAGCCGAGAGGGTCTGCGGAGAAATCCACGAATACCGGGCGGTTCTGTTCTTTGGCGCTGCTCCAGGCAGCGCTCATGGCCGAGGCCGCCAGCCGACCGAAAGTCAGGTCTTGACCGTTCAGTTCCTTGAGGGAGCTGGCGCGTACGACACCTTTGTGGGTGACCAGGGCGATGGCCGTGAGATTGAGGGAGCGCGCCGTGCCCTTGAGCGTGTCTTCGATATGCAGATCGGTGCTGGTGAAGGCGGCGCGTACATGCGGGGCCTCGGCAAGGGGGGTGAGCACGGCCTGGAGCATCGTGAAGGCGGAGGAGAGCTTGTCGGCCTGCATGTCCTGAAGGCTCGTGAGTTCTCGCTCCGTTTGTTGCGTGAGGGTATGGATGGCAAAGTAGCCTCCCACACTGCCCACCACCACCAAGGGTACGATGGCGGTAAAGAGAAAGAGAAGGAGCAGTTTGGGCCGCATGCGGATGTCGTCGAGCAGGGCAAAGACCATGAGCGCTCTCCAATGCAAGGAATACAGGCGGGCCTTGCCTATGCCATTTTGGATGCGCTTACAAGATCCTTCTCGTGGAGATGGTTTTTGTGTGGGAATCGGATTGGTATACTACGAGTTGTCTGGATGATGTATCAAAAAGACACATTGGCTTGGTGTCGTGTTGGGGGGTGCAGCATGCGAGCGCGGGGATCGTGCGCCAACACAAGGGTGACTTATGAACGGGATGGGGCAAGCGGGGTGCGCTCGCCGCGCAGGTCTTCTTCCATGCGGGCACGCACGGCGTCGGCGCTGGGCTCGGTGCTGAGGAGGAAGAGGAGTTTGGTGAGGGCGGCTTCCACGGTCATGTCTCCGCCGCTCACCACGCCGGCCCGGGCCAGCGCGGAACCGGTGGCGTAGCCTTCTTGATCCACCCCGCCGCGCAGGCATTGGGTGCAGTTCACCACCACGACGCCGCGCCGGCTGGCCCGCTCCAAGGTGGCCAGCAGGGCCGTGTCGCTGCTGGGGCCGTTGCCCATGCCGTAGGTCTCGAGGATGAGGCCTTGCAGCGGGGAGCGCAGCACGTTGGCGAGGAAGGCGGCGCTGATGCCCGGAAAGAGGCGCACCACGCCCACCTGCACGCGGGGGTCGAGGGTGTGGACGCACAGCGGAGCCTGCGGCTTGGGCCGGAGCCTGTCGGCAAAGAGGGTCAGGCGCACTCCGAGGGCGCCGAGGTCGGGATAGTTTGGCGAGTCGAAGGCCATGAACCCCGAGGCGTCCACCTTGGTGGCGCGGCAGCCGCGCAGGATGCGGTGTCCGAAGACCAGGGCCACTTCCGGCAAGTGCGGTTGTGCGGCGAGCAGCAGGGCCGCGAGGAGGTTGTCCGGGGCGTCGCTGCGCAGCTCTCCCATGGGGAGCTGGGAGCCGGTGAGCACCACGGGGTGGTGCAGGTTCTCCAAAAGAAAGGCCAGGGCCGAGGCCGTATACGCCATGGTGTCCGTGCCGTGGAGTACCACAACCCCGGCGCCGTCTTCGTGGGCGGCGGCGATGTCCCGGGCCAGGGTGTGCCAATGTTCGGGCCGCATGGTGGCCGAGTCCATGAGCGGGCTGTACTCATGGAGGGTAAAGGGCGGCAGCTCTGGGTGCTGGAAGCGGGGATCCTGGGCGAGGAGCTCCTTCAGGTATCCCGGCCGGGGGGCAAAGCCGTGGGGCGTGGGGGCCATGGCGATGGTGCCGCCGGTGGCGAGGATGCGCACCGGTCTCATGCGTGCCACCGGCGCAGGGACGATTGGAGAAAGTCGAGCACCTGAGCGTGCTGGTCTTTGCCGTTCCCGGTGATGGCAAGGGGCGCGCCGCAGGCGAAGCGCACTGGGATGTGCGGCCGGATCGGACCGAAATCCTTGATGATGCGCCCAGTACCCCAGGCGCGGGTATCCACCGCCATGGGGAGCACCGGCACCTGGGCCCGCTTGGCGAGCTTGACGCCGATGGAGTTGAAGCTTGCGGGATCGATGTCCGGCCGCCGGGTGGTCTGGGGAAAGACCACTACGGAAAATCCCTGGGCGAGGCGCTCGGCGCCTTGGGTGAGGATGATCTCCAGGTCTTCCCGTGGGTTTTGACGGCGCACGGCCACGGGATGGGTGTTTTTCACCACGTGCCGGAACACCGGGTAACGCAGGAGGCTTTCCTTGAGCACGAAGCAGATGGGGCGGTGGGCGCCCAGGATGGCCGGCAAGGCAAAGGTCTCCAGGGTGGACATGTGGTTGGCCACCACCACGCAGGGCCCGGGGAGGTTGGTGAAGTGGTGCAGTCCTTCCACGTGGAAGGTGAGTCCTGTGGCCTCGGCGGCGCGGATGAAGCGCACACTGTCGTTCACCCACATGGCGTGGGTGTAGCCGCGCCGGGTGCTCGCGGCAGCGCGCACCACGACCTCGAGTACCCGGGCGTAGAAGGCCAGGGAGGGAAACCAGCGGGAGATGGGGCCCACGCGCCGGGGCAGGGAATCATAGGTGTCGGAGATGGGGACCGTGAACATGATGACCTCCGCCCCGGCTTGTAGCGAGCTTGGTGGCGCTGTCAAATGACGGCGCGCATCTTGGCGAGGGTTTGGGTGAGGCAGGCGAGCTCGGTTTCCGTGAGGTCCGCGGTGAGCTCCTGGGTGAGGCGCAGGTGGTGGCCGTGGTGTTCTTGGTAGAGCCGCTCTCCCTCCGGCGTGAGGGCCACAAGGAAGGAACGTCGGTCCGTGCCGTGAGGTTGGCGGGTCACCAGTCCGAGACGCTCCAATTTATCCACGGTGACGGTCATGGTGCCGGTGGTGACCCCCAGACGTTCGGCCAGGTCCTTCATGCGCAACGGGGCATGGTGCCCGAGGATTTCCAGGGTGTGCATCTGCGGCAGTGAAAGGCCGCTTTCCCGCGCCACCTCCTGCTCCCAGGAGGAGAGGCGCTCGTAGAACTCCACCAGAAGATGCGAGAGGGCTTCGAGGTCCACGGGGCTAGTGGTCATGGTCTTTTTCTCCCGGACAGGGTAGGTTGTGGACTTCCACGCGTACGAAGGCCACTTCGGGCATGGCGCGGAGGATGTCCGTGTAGGTCTCCGGCGGCGCGGCCTTGGGCGCGGCCAGACAGACCGAGGCGGCCATCTCTTGCGGTCCTACGTACCACAAGGCAAGATCCCGGATGGAAGCCCCTGCGGCTTCCAGGCGCTGGCGCACGGTGGTGCTCACATGCTCCGGGGCGCGCATGTCGAGCAGTACGGCGGCGGTATCCCGGGTGAGCGCGATGGCCCATTTGCCGACCACCACGGCCCCCACCACGCCCATGATGGGATCCAGGCGGGTGAGCCCCCAGAATTTTCCGCCTGCCAAGGCCGCGATGGCCAGTACCGAGGTGAGGGCGTCGGCAAGCACGTGGAGGTAGGCGGCCCTCAGGTTCTGGTCCGTGTCATGGGAGGCCTGCTCCCGGTCGCGGAGCAGCCAGGCGCTGGCGATGTTGACCATAAGCCCGAGCACGGCCACGACCATGGCCTCGGTGAAGGCGATGGTGGTGGGGGCCACCAGTCGATGGGCGGATTCGACGATCATGAACACGGAGACGAGCCCCAGACCCAGGGCGGAGACAAATCCCGCCAAGGCGTTGATCTTGCCGGGCCCGAAGACGAAACGCGCATCCTCACGATGGGTGCGCATGTAGACGTAGGCAAACCAGGCGACCCCCATGGCGCCAGCATGGCCGGCCATGTGCCAGCCGTCGGCCATGAGGGCCATGGAGCCAAAGAGCCATCCGGCAAGGATTTCCGCGGCCATGGTGACCAGGGTGATGAGACATACCCACCGGGTGCCGCGCTCGGCCTCGTGATGGTGGTGGCAGGTGCAGGAAGACATGCAGCGCTCCTTTGTTTTGAGTTTCAAAAAACTTTATCGGCCAACTAAATTGCGGTGTTTTGATTGTCAAATAAAAAAATCGGCTGCAGGGCCCTTCCCTCCATGGGCGGCGGTGGCTAGGAAGATGGCGCAGTTTTCAGGAGGAATCTGGTATGCGTACACCCAGTGGTGTGTTTTATTATCCGGTGCCGGGCAACAAGCGCATCCGCATGTACGTGCGCGAGCGCGACGGGGTGGTGGAGTTTCGGCTCTATAACCCCGATTATCCCGAGATTTGGGAGCGGCACGGGTGGTTGGATATGGATTTGGTGCAGCGCGGGGCGCAGCTCTTCCGCAAAGAGCGTTCCAAGGATGTGGACCCCACTCGTCTGTACGACCTCACGGTGGCCAAGGCCCTCTTGGAAGAGGAGCGCCGCCGCGCTGCCGGCCGGAGTTGACCCATGCGTGGCGTGGTCCAGGTGGCGGGGGTGCGATCCGTGGCCGAGGCGCGTATGCTGGTGGGCCTTGGCGTGGATCAGGTGGGCATTCCCTTGCGTTTGGCCTATCATCAGCCGGACGTGACCGAGGCTCAGGCCGTACCCATTGCCGAGGCCTTGGGGCGCGACCGGGCAGTGCTCATCACCTACGCCGCCGACCCGCACGAGATCATCAAGCTCTGTCAGCGGCTGCCTGTGGGCTGGGTGCAGCTCCATGGGAACGTCACGCCCCAGACCATCGCCGCTGTGCGTCAGGCCGTGGCGGTGCGGATCATCAAGAGTTATGTGGTGGGCTTTGCCGTGGAGGGGATTTCCGCCTTTGTGGAGCGCTTTGCCCCGGTGTGTGACGCATTTTTGACCGACACCTTCGACCCGCGTACCGGCGCCATGGGCGCCACGGGCCGCACCCATGACTGGCAGGTGAGCCGCGCCTTGGTGGAGGCGTCGCCGCTCCCGGTGATCGTGGCCGGCGGTCTGTCTCCGGTGAATGTGGCCGCGGCCATTGCCCTGGTGCGCCCGGCGGGGGTGGACGCCCACACCGCCCTGGAGGACGACGAGGGAGACAAAGACCCCTGTCTGGTGCGGGCCTTCGTGCGGGAGGCCAAGGCCGCCTTTGCCCGCCTGGAGGCGGCGTGAGCGGATATTTGGTCCCTGCCGGGGTATACCGGACTGAAGAGGTGATTCGCCGCAGTCGCTTCATCGTCACCGTGGCGCACGCGGAGAGCGCCTCCCAGGCGCAGGCGCAGATCGCCGCGGTGCGGGAGGAGTTTGCCGATGCCACCCACAATTGCTGGGCCTGGCAATTGGGGCCGCCTGGGGATACCGCCCAAGTGCGGGCTTCGGACGACGGCGAGCCGGCGGGCACGGCGGGCCGGCCCATGCTCGGGGTGTTGGTGGCCTCCGCGGTGGGGGAAGTGGTGGCGGTGGTGACCCGGTATTTTGGGGGCATCAAGCTGGGCGCGGGCGGCTTGGTGCGCGCCTACTCCGGGGTGCTCGCCCGGGCCATGGGGAGTCTTCCCACGGTGGAAAAGGTCCGCTGGCAGCGGTTGGTGCTCACCTTGGATTATCCGCAGATCTCCGCCTTCTACCGCGCCTTGCCCGGGTGGGGCGCGCAATTGGTGGCGGAGGATTGCGGCTTGCGGGCGCAGATGACGATCCTGGCCCCGGAAGGGATGGCCCCGGCCATCGCCGCCTGGGTGCAGGAGGTTTCCGCAGGTGCGGGAGAAGTGCGGATCGCAGATGAGGAGGAATGATGGCCTCGTTTGAGCTCAAGGGGCGTATGGTGCCGTGCACGGTGCTGCGTCCTTTTGTGGGAGATCTTCGCCGTCTTACCATGGACGTGCAGGCGCAGGTGGCGCGTAGCCCGGAGTTTTTCCGGCGTCTTCCGGTGCTGCTCGATGTGGCGGCCTTGGGTGAAGACCGAGATCGTTTGGATTTGCCGGGGTTTGTGGCCGCGCTGCGCAAGGTGGGACTGGTACCCGTGGGGGTCTTGGGTGGGGACGTGGCCTTGGCCGAGCAGTTGGACCTGGCGGTGGTGACCGACCACCGGCCGGAGAAGGCCGCGGCCACGGACGCTCCGGCGCAGGCGTCGGCCATGGTGGTGGACCGGCCGGTGCGTTCGGGTCAGCAGATTTACGCCAAGGGCCGGGATCTCATCGTGCTCGGCTCCGTGGCCCCCGGGGCCGAGGTCATTGCTGATGGCCATGTGCATGTGTATGGTCCGTTGCGGGGCCGGGCCATGGCCGGGGCGCTGGGCGATACGTCGGCGCGGATTTTTTGTCGGGAACTGGAGGCCGAGCTGGTGGCCGTGGCCGGGCTGTATCGGGTGAGCGAGGACCTGCCCGAGGCGGTCATCGGCCGGAGTGTGCAGATTCGTCTCTGCGGCCAGCAATTGGATTTTCAGGTGTTGTAATCTCCCCCAAGGGCGGGAGAGGAAGGAGGAACAACGTGGCACATATTATTGTCGTCACTTCAGGGAAAGGCGGGGTGGGCAAGACCACCACGAGCGCGTCTTTGGCCACGGGCTTGGCCCTGCGGGGGTTTTCCGTGGCGGTGCTCGATTTCGACGTGGGGTTGCGCAACCTGGATTTGATCATGGGCTGTGAGCGTCGGGTGGTTTATGACTTCGTCAACGTCATTCAGGGCGACGCCACCCTCAATCAGGCCCTGATTCGAGATAAACGCGTCGATAAGTTGTATATCTTGGCGGCTTCCCAGACCAAGGACAAGGACGCCCTCACCCCGGAAGGGGTGGAGCGGGTGCTTGCTGAGCTTTCGGATCGGGTGGATTACATCATCTGCGACTCTCCGGCGGGCATCGAGCATGGAGCCATGATGGCCATGTATTTCGCCGATGAAGCCATTGTGGTGACCAACCCCGAAGTCTCTTCGGTGCGGGATTCGGACCGGGTGCTGGGACTGTTGCAGAGCAAGACGCGCAAGGCCCGGGAAGGAGGCAGCGTGCGCGAGCACCTGCTTTTGACCCGCTATGACCCCATCCGCGTGGAGCGGGGCGAGATGCTCAGCGTGGAGGACGTGCAAGAGATTCTGGCCATTCCCCTTTTGGGGGTGATCCCGGAATCCAAGTCCGTGCTTCAGGCCTCCAACTCCGGAGAGCCGGTGATCCTGGATGCAGGAAGCGACGCTGGTCAGGCCTACGCAGACGCCGTGGCGCGGCTCTTGGGCGAGGAGCGGGAGCACCGCTTTCTCAAGCCGGTGAAGAAGGGCCTCTTTTCGCGCCTGTTCGGAGGCTGATATGGGGATTTTCAATTATTTTCGATCCAAAAAGACCAGCGCCCAGGTCGCCAAGAACCGGCTCCAGATTATCGTCGCCCATGAGCGGGCGGAGAATTCAGGATACGATTTTCTTCCACAGCTGCGGCGGGAGATTTTGTGTGTGGTGCAGAAATATGTGTCTGTGGAGTTGGACCATATTCGCATAGACGTCTCCAAAGAGGGCAATTGCGAGGTCTTGGAATTCAACGTCACCCTTCCGGAGCGGCGGTAGTGTTTCGGCGGTATCGGCGTGGAGGGGCGTAACGTGAAAAACAAGGACTATGGCGTCGTGATCCTTGCCGCCGGCAAGGGCACCCGGATGCGCAGCGATCTCCCCAAAGTGCTCCACACGCTCCTGGAAAAGCCCCTTCTGGGCTATCTCTTGGATGCGACGTCCTCGGTAGCGCATCGCTGGATCGTTGTGGGACATGGGCATCACCTGGTTGAGGCTGCATTTCCCGGGCACGCATCGTCCATGGTGCTCCAAGCGGAGCAATTGGGCACCGGACACGCCGTGCGCGAGGCCTGGCCGCGTGTGGTGGCAAGCGGCGTGGAATACGTGTGTGTGCTGAGTGGGGACACCCCCCTGGTGCAGGCGCGCCATTTGGACGCCCTGGTGGAATCGTGCCGCAGCTGCGGGGCTGCGGTGGGGTTCGTGAGTGTGGAATTGGACGACCCCACGGGATACGGCCGGGTGGTGCGGGACTTTTCCGGTGCCGTCCAAACCGTGGTGGAAGAGAAGGATTTGGGCCGCTTGGGGGTGGACGCGGGCATCCGTGAAGTCAACGCCGGGGTCTACGCCCTGCGGGTGCAGGATGTGGGGCCGCTTTTGGAACAGCTCGATACCGCCAATGCCCAGGCCGAGTACTATCTGCCGCAGGTCATTTTCTTGGCCCGGGAGGCAGGACTGCGGGTGGCCGCGGTGCCGGCGGAGGCGGCCGAAGACTTTTGGGGCGTCAACTCCCCGGCCCAATTGGTGGCCCTCGAAGAGGTGGTGCGGCGGCGCGTGGTCGATATGTGGCGCAACCGTGCCGTGATTGTGCGTATGCCTCAGAGCGTGCGCATCGGTCCGGATGTGGAGCTGGCGCCAGGGGTGGAGATCATCGGGCCGGTAGAAATTTACGGTAAAAGCCAGATTATGGCAGGCTCCCGGGTGGAGTCCCATGTGTGGATGCGCGACTGCCGCCTGGAGGGCGCTACGGTGCGCTCTTTTTCCCACCTGGAAGGCGCGGTGTTGGGGCCTGGCTGCGTGGCGGGGCCCTTTGCCCGCCTGCGCCCTGGTACGGTGTTGGAATCCGGCGCCCGGGTAGGCAATTTCGTGGAAACCAAAAAGGCGCACCTGGGCCCAGGGGTCAAGGCCGGGCATTTGAGTTACCTGGGGGACGCTGTCATCGGGGCGGACACCAATATCGGCGCGGGGACCATCACCTGCAACTATGATGGCGTCCGCAAGCACAGCACCCGCATCGAGCCGCGTGCGTTCATCGGCAGTAACACGGCCCTGGTGGCGCCGGTGACGATAGGCGAAGGCGCTGTGGTGGGCGCGGGCTCGGTGGTGACCAAGGATGTGCCTCGAGACATGCTCTGTGTGGCGCGCGCCAGGCAGGTGCACCTTCCGTGGCGGCGCAAGGAGAAGGACCATGCTGGAGAAGCTTGAGTTGCTCGCGGCCAAGGTGGACGCCCTGCGAGAGCGCCTGCAGCAATTGGAGGCGGAAAATGCGCAGCTGCGCGAGGAGTTGGCCGCCGCAGAGGAATTGCGCGAGGCCGCACGAAAGCAGGTAGAAAACATCTTGAATAAATTACGTGACGTTGCTAGCCAGTAAGCGATGCCTGGGTACACGGTGACGGTATTGGGTCGGGAACTTTCGTTTCAGGCGAATGTGACCGAAGACCGCCTGCAGCGAGTGATCGATCTGGTGGAACGTCGCTATGCACAGTTGGAGTCTCAAGGCAGAACCATTGGAAAGGAACGGCTGCTCATCTATGTGGCGTTGAGTTTGGCCGATGAATGTTTGCAGCACGCGGATGAGATGGAAAAGATCGATCATCGAGTACTTCAGCTCATCCAGACAATAGATACCGCAATGCATCAAACCCTGGAGAGTGCGTGATCGATAACGCGTTTTTGAGCCAATAACGCAGAACTAGGGTAGCTTCGTGGCCTGGTGTGCATGCATCCCTCGAGGATGAAGCCTAAAAGGTCACCGCCGACCCCCTCTTGACGAAAGAGGTTCAAAAGAGTTCTCGACACGGCTCTCCGGGGTCCTTCCAACGGCCTGCCTGTCGTCTTCCCCTTAGTAGTGTATCCCATCGCATACGCTGTAAACGATGTTTGCGGCGTCGGAAAGCATGTATTTTCGAAAAAGGAGTGCGTATGGGTGAAATAATGACCGCCCTGGTGTGGATCGCCATTGGTGCGGCTGGCGGTTTTTTCTTGAAGAAGCATCTTCTGGAGCAGGAGATGGACGGAGCGCAGCAGATGGCTGCGCGTATTTTGGACGAAGCCAAGAAAGAAGCGCTTGCCCAGAAAAAAGAGATTTTGGTGCAGGCGGAAGCGGAGGCCTTGGCGCGCAAGAAAGAGGCGGAGCAGGACGCCAAGGATCGTGAGCGGGAGCTCAAGAAGAGCGAGGCTCGCTTGCAGGCCAAAGAAGAGCGCCTGGAGCAGAAGGTCGAGCAATTGGCCCAGCGGGAGAGCGAGTTGGGCATGCTGGAAAAAAAGCTCGTCAAGCAGGAGAAGGAGCTGGAGGCCAAAGAACATCGCCTCTCCGAATTGGTGGCCGAGCAGCAGCGGAAATTGGAGGAAATCAGCGGGTTGACGGCCGAGGAGGCCAAAAATCGTTTCATGCAGGAAGTGGAGAGCAAGGCCCGGCATGAAGCCGCCCGCATGATCCGTCAGATCGAGGTGGAGGCCCAGGAGACGGCGCACCGCAAGGCGCAGATGATCATCGCCACGGCGGTGCAGCGCTATGCCAGCGACTACGTGGCGGAGCACACGGTGAGCGCCGTGGAGCTTCCCAGCGAGGACATGAAAGGCCGCATCATCGGTCGTGAGGGGCGCAACATCCGTGCCCTGGAAGCCGCCACGGGTGTGGACCTCATCATCGACGACACCCCGGAGACCGTGGTGCTTTCCGCCTTCAGTCCTTTGCGCCGGGAGATCGCCAAACGCTCTTTGGAGCGCCTCATCAGTGACGGTCGCATCCATCCGGCGCGCATCGAAGAGATCGTGAAGAAGGTGGAGAAGGAGATGGAAGTGCAGGTGCGCGAGATCGGCGAGCAGGCCACCTTCGATCTCGGCGTGCACGGAATCCATCCGGATCTGGTGAAACTCTTGGGACAGTTGCGCTTCCGCACCAGCTTTACACAAAACGTGCTCCAGCACTCCCTCGAGGTGGGCTTCCTCTGCGGCATCATGGCGGCGGAGTTGGGCATGGACGTGAAAAAGGCCCGGCGTGCGGGGTTGCTCCATGACATCGGTAAGGCCGTGGACCATGAGGTGGAAGGCCCGCATGCCCTCATTGGCGCGGATCTGGCGAAAAAATACAATGAACCCGGGGATGTCATCCATGCCATCGCCGCACATCACGAGGATGTTCCCCCCAAGAGCGTCCTGGCGGTATTGGTGCAGGCGGCGGATGCCCTCTCCGGCGCCCGGCCCGGGGCCCGCAAGGAACTTTTGGAGAGCTACGTGAAGCGCCTGGAGGAGCTCGAAGGCATTGCGACGAGTTTTCCGGGCGTCACCCGTGCCTACGCCATTCAGGCCGGCCGGGAAGTACGGGTCATGGTGGACTGCGACCAGGTGAGCGACGATGGCGTGTTTTTGCTCAGCAAAGACATCGCCAAGCAAATCGAAGAAAAGATGACGTACCCGGGCCAGATCCGGGTGACGGTCATTCGGGAGAAACGCGCCGTGGGCGTGGCCAAATAATGCGCATCTTGTTTTTGGGCGATATCGTAGGCCGTCCGGGGCGGCGCATCGCGCGCCAGGCCGTGGCCAAAGCGACGGCCTCGCTGGGCGTGGACGTGGTGGTGGCCAACGTGGAGAATGCCTCGGGCGGGGTCGGCATTGCGGCCAAGACCTGGGGCGAGCTTTGCGCCATGGGGATCCACGTGGGCACCACGGGAAACCACGTCTGGAAGCATCGCGATATCGAGCCCGTGTTGGCGCGCAGAGACGGGCTGCTGCGGCCGGCCAACTATCCGGAGCCCGCACCAGGAACGGGGATGCATCTCCATTCCACGCCGGCGGGGCCGGTGGTGGTGATCAACCTCTTGGGGCGTACCTTCATGGAGGCGGTGGACTGTCCCTTTGCCGCTGCCGACGCCCTGGTGGCCGCTGCGCCTGCCGACGCGTGTATCGTGGTGGACTTTCACGCCGAGGCCACGAGCGAAAAATGGGCCATGGCCCATTTCCTGCGGGGGCGGGTGCACGCCGTGGTGGGCACCCATACCCATGTGCCCACGCGTGACGCCACCATTCTCGACGGCGTGACTGGATACATCACGGACGTAGGCATGTGCGGACCGCGGGAGAGTTGCCTGGGTATGGACCCCAAGGCCGTGCTTGCGCGTTTTCGCACGGGCCGGCCGGTACGTTTTACCGTGGCCGATGGGCCGGGCGCGGCCCACGGGGTGATCATTGATTGGGCCGAGGGGCGGTGCGTGGGCATGAGCCCCTGGGAATATACGGAGGGGCTATGACGGAAGCAGAAGTACAGCGCCAGATGGCACAGATCCGGCGCGGGGCGGTGGAGATCATCGACGAGAAGGAATTGGAAGCCAAGCTGCGCTCGGGAAGACCCTTGCGGGTCAAGGCCGGGTTCGACCCCACGGCGCCGGATCTCCATCTCGGCCATACGGTACTCATCCAGAAGCTCAAGCATTTTCAAGATCTTGGTCATCAGGTGATCTTTCTCATCGGCGACTTCACCGGGATGATCGGTGACCCCACGGGCAAGTCCGAGACCCGCCGCGCGCTCACCCGGGAGGAAGTGCTCGCCAATGCCGAGACCTACAAACGCCAGGTGTTCAAGATCCTCGATCCGGAACGCACGCAAGTGGCCTTCAACTCCACCTGGATGGACAGGCTCGGCGCGGCGGACTTCGTCCGTCTGTGCTCCCACTACACCGTTGCCCGCATGCTGGAGCGCGATGACTTCCACAAGCGCTTTACTTCCGAGCAGCCCATCAGCATCCATGAATTTTTGTATCCCCTGGCGCAAGGCTATGACTCCGTCGCCCTGCAGGCCGATGTGGAATTGGGGGGGACGGACCAGAAATTCAACCTCCTCATGGGGCGCCATCTGCAGCGGGAATACGGCCAAGCGCCGCAGGTCATCCTCACCATGCCCATCCTGGAAGGCCTCGATGGGGTGCAGAAGATGAGCAAGTCCCTGCGGAACTATGTGGGCATCGACGAACCTCCGGCGCAGATGTTCGGCAAACTCATGTCCATTTCCGATGCGCTCATGTGGCGCTATTATGAGCTCCTCTCGGACCTGAGCCTCGATGCCGTGGCCGCGCTGCGGGCGGACGTGGAGGCGGGGCGCGTGCACCCCAAGACCGTCAAAGAGGATCTGGCCGAAGAGTTGGTGCGCCGCTTCCATGGCGCGGCGGCGGCCCAGGCGGCTCGGGAGGAGTTCGGCGCGGTGTTCGGCGCCGGCGCCATCCCGGAGGACACGCCGGAGTTCCATGCCGCCCCGGGGGCCGTGCTCGCGGACGTGCTCGCCGCCAGCGGGGTGTGCGCCTCCAAGGCCGAGGCCAAGCGTCTGTGCAAGCAGAACGCCGTGGCCATCGACGGCCGCAAGGAGGAGGATTTCGGCTTCGTCTTCCCCGCGGGCACCTTTGTGCTCAAGGTGGGCAAAAAACGCTTCCTGCGGGTGGTGTGCGCATGAACCTCTTGGTGCGCTTGGCGCGCTTCGTGAAAATCGAACACTCGGTCTTTGCGCTGCCCTTCGCCTACATGGGCATGCTCTGGCACGCCCAGCCGTGGCCCGGCTGGCGGGTCTTTGGGCTTTTGACCTTGGCCATGGTCATGGTGCGTGCCTTTGCCATGGGCATAAACCGCATCGTAGACCGGCATATCGACGCCCAAAACCCCCGCACCCAGAATCGGGAATTGGTGACAGGGGCCTTGAGCCTGCCGCAGGCGGCGGGGTTTGTGGCGGGGTGCGCCGTACTCTTTGTGGGGGCATGCGCCGGGCTCAATACCCTTTGTCTGGCGTTGGCGCCGTGTGCCCTGGCGTGGTCGGCCTTCTACAGCTTCACCAAGCGGTTTACCTCGGCATGCCACGTAGTGTTGGGTTCGGTCTTGGGGCTCGCCCCCATCGCGGGGTGGATCGCCGTGGCTCCCGAGTGGCATCCGGCGCCGGTGATCCTGGGGGTTGCGGTCGCCTTGTGGGTGGCGGGATTCGACATTCTCTACGCCTGTCAGGATGAGGATTTCGACCGTCAGAAGGGGCTGCACTCCATCCCCGCAGACTTCGGCATCCCGGCGGCCCTGCTGGTGGCCCGTCTCATGCACGCCGTGGCTGCGGTGCTCTTTGCGCTGGCGGGCTGGGCGGCAGGGGCAGGATGGATCTACGCCGCCTTTGTGGCGGTCGTGGGCGGAGTGCTCTGGGCGGAACACCGGGTGGTGACGCCGCAGGACCTCTCCCGAGTGAATTTGGCCTTTTTTACCATGAATGGATGTGTGGCCATCGCGCTGGCGGTTGGTGCGGTGGTGGATTTGTTGTGGTGACCCGTTGCAACGCACGTGAAGGAAGGATGCCATGAGCCAGTTCCCCTCGTACCGCGGCCGGATGGAGTACCGTTGTCTGGGATGTCAGGAACGCTATTCCATCGATGAACTTCACTACACCTGTCCTTCGTGTGGCGGGGTATTCTTGTTGGAGGACACCACCTTCGATGTCTTGCGGCAGCATGCGCCTGTCTGGTGGCGCAAGACCTTTGATGAACGCGCGGCCAGCAAGCGCACCGCCTTGCGGGGGATCTTCCGCTTCTACGAACTCATGGCTCCGGTGGTGGACGAAGAGCACATCGTCTACCTGGGCGAGGGCAATACTCCCATCGTGGAGGCCTCGTCGGCCCTTTCGCGCCAGGTGGGGCAGCGTTTCGCCTTCAAGAACGACGGCCAGAACCCTTCGGCCTCCTTCAAGGATCGTGGTATGGCCTGCGCCTTTTCCTACCTCAAGCGCTTGGTGGCGGTGCACGGCTGGAAGGAGGTCATCACGGTGTGCGCCTCCACGGGCGACACATCGGCGGCGGCAGCCTTGTATGCCGCCTACGTGGGCGATCCCATCAAGAGTGTGGTGCTGCTGCCCAAAGGCAAGGTGACGGCGCAGCAGCTCTCCCAGCCCTTGGGAAGCGGCGCCCACGTGCTGGAGCTGCCCGGTGTTTTCGACGACTGCATGAAGGTGGTGGAGTACTTGGCCGAAAACTACCGGGTGGCCCTGCTCAACTCCAAGAACGCCTGGCGCATCCTCGGCCAGGAAAGCTATGCCTTCGAGATCGCCCAGTGGTATGATTGGGACCTGGCCGGCAAGGCGGTGTTCGTGCCCATCGGCAACGCCGGCAACATCACCGCGGTCATGAGCGGGTTCCTGAAGCTGTATGACTTGGGTATCATCGAGCAGCTTCCACGGCTTTTTGGCGTGCAGTCCGAGCATGCGGACCCGGTATTCCAGTATTACGCCGCTTCCCCGGAGCATCGGAGCTTCGTTCCGGTGCGGGTGCGTCCTTCCGTGGCCCAGGCCGCCATGATCGGCAATCCCGTGTCCTTCCCCCGCGTGCGCGCCCTGGCGGAGCGTTACGAAAAAGAAGGCGGCGCCGGGGCCTTTCAGGTGGTGCAGGTGTCTGAGCAGGCCATCATCGAAAGCATGCTCCTGGCCAATCGTCACGGCCACATCGCCTGCACTCAAGGAGGGGAATGTCTGGCAGGACTACTGCGGGCGCGGGAACTGGGGCTTGTGGAGCCGCAAGAGCTGGCGATCCTCGATGCCACGGCGCATGCCCTCAAGTTTGCGGGATTCCAGGATATGTATTTTTCCGGGACCTTGCCTGCAGAGTACAACATCACCCCCAACCCCGCGCTGGCCAATCTCCCCAAGCCGGTCTTGGACGACGAGGCCAAGAGCCGACTGGCCGAGGACGAATACACCCGCACCGCTGCCGGGCGGGTTGTGGAAATTTTGGGACTTTCTGCGCGGCGGTAAGTCGGTATTCCAAGGGCGGCCGGGCAAATCGTCTGAAGGAACATTGGGGGGAAGCCTGTGGATTCAGGTTTCCCCCTTGTCTCGTGGAATGCTTTGAGCTAGAGGTCTCTCGCTTTTGTGATTCCTTCAGGACAAGGCAAGTCCGGTGTAAGTCCGGCGCGGTGCTGCCTCTGTAACCCCCCAGGTGGGGAAGCCAGAAAACCATCCTGAAGCGCATTTCTGGAACCTGCCGGCGCTGGCGTCGGCATACGGTGTCACCGAAAAAGACTACGCTGCATGTCTTCTCCCTGGAACGCGGTGCGGGGCTTTGAGCGGGTGAGTCTGTGCGACTGGCCTGGACGGGTCTCTGCGGTGCTCTTTGTTGCCGGATGCCCATGGCGTTGCCCCACCTGCCACAACGCTGTCCTTGCCTGGCGTGCGCATCTCCTCGCCCCTTTGGACCGCGAGGCGACCCTGGCGGATCTGCGCCGACGGCGCTTGTGGTTGGACGGTTTGGTGGTGAGCGGCGGCGAGCCCACCGCAGCCCCGGAGCTTGAGGCGCTGCTTGAAGACGTGGCACGTCTCGGCCTGCCGGTGAAGCTCGATACCAACGGCAGCGATCCTGCCAGGCTTGAGGCGCTGCTTGCTGCCGGCCTGGTGGACACCGTGGCGGTGGACGTCAAAGGGCCGTGGTCGCGCTATCCGGAGCTGACAGGCCAGGCCGCTTCCTCCGAGGCGGTGGAGGCCTGGTTCGCCCGCATCTTCGCCATGGCGAAGCAAAAGCCGCAGCAGTTTCTCTTTCGCTGCACCCGTGTGCCCCAGCTCACCGAGGAGGATCTGGCGCAGGTGCGAAAACAGGTCCCGGAAATGTTCCCCGTCCATTGGCAGGAGTTCATCCCTCCTCGCCCAATACCTCTAGAGACTGAGTATGCCCAAACACATTCGTAAGCGTGACGGACGTATCGAGACCTGGTCGGTGGACCGCATCGCCCAGGCCATTTTCAAGGCCCTCAAGGCCAGCGGCATCAAGGATCCGTTGCTTGCAAAGCGTCTGGCCAGCAAGGTGGAAGCGCGACTCGCCGACGTGGACACTCCGGAGCAGGAACTGGTGCAGGACACCGTGGAGCAGGTCCTCATGGAATCCCGGCTCTACGGGGTCGCCAAGCGCTATATCCTGTACCGTGAACAGCGGCGGCAGATCCGCAGCCAGAAGGCCGCATTTTTAGACATCACGCAGACCATCGACAGCTATCTCAACAAGTCCGATTGGCGGGTGAACGAAAACGCCAATCTCGCCCACTCCTTCCAGGGACTCATGCTCCACCTCTCCGGCTCCGTGCAGGCCCGCTACGCCCTGGAAAAATACCCGGAAGAGATCCGACAGGCCCATGAACACGGGTATTTCCATATCCATGACCTCTCTTTCGGCCTGGCAGGATACTGTGCCGGCTGGTCCTTGCGGGATCTGCTTTTGGAGGGATTCAACCTCGAGGGCCGGTGCTCTTCCGGACCCGCCAAGCACTTCGACTCCATCCTGGGGCAGATGGTCAACTTCCTGGGCACCCTGCAAAACGAGTGGGCAGGCGCTCAGGCGTTCAACAACGTGGACACCTATCTTGCCCCGTTCGTGCGCCATGACCGCTTGACCTACGATGAAGTCAAACAGGCCATGCAGAAGTTCGTCTTCAACGTGAACACCACCTCTCGTTGGGGCGGACAGAGCCCGTTCACCAACCTCACCTTCGATCTGGTGCCGCCCAAGCATATCGCCGGGGAAGCGGTGATCCTCGGCGGAAAACTCCAGGACTCCACGTATGGCGAGTATGCGGCGGAGATGGAGATGATCAACCGGGCCTTCCTGGAAGTCATGCTCGAAGGCGATTATCATGGCCGCATCTTTTCCTTCCCCATCCCCACGTACAACGTCACCGAAGACTTCCCGTGGGATTCCCCCGTGGGGGACCTGCTCCTTCGTCTGACCGCCAAATACGGCGCTCCGTACTTTCAGAACTTCATCAACTCCGACCTCAAGCCGGAAGACGTGCGCTCCATGTGCTGTCGGCTCCAGATGGATCTTCGGGAGCTGCGCAAACGCACCGGCGGGCTCTTCGGCGCGGGTGATCTCACCGGGTCCATCGGCGTGGTGACGCTTAATCTCCCCAAGCTGGCCTATCTCGCCCAAGGAGAGGAGGACTTCCTGGATCTGGTGCGCGAATATGCGGAGCTCGCCAAGGACTCTTTGGAGTTCAAGCGGAAGATGGTGCAGGACAACATGGACAAGGGGATGTTTCCGTTTTCAAGGCGGTATCTCAAAAACGGCCTGCGCGGGCATTTCAGCACCATCGGCATCGTGGGCGGCCATGAGGCATGCCTGAACCTTCTGGGCAAGGGCATCGATACCGAAGCCGGCATGCGACTCATGCAGCGCACCCTGGAGTATCTGCGGGAGATGACGGTACGATTCCAGGAGGAGACCGGAAACCTCTACAACCTGGAGGCGACCCCGGCGGAGGGGACGAGCTACCGCCTGGCCAAGATCGACAAGGAACTCTATGCCGACATTCATGCATCCGGAAACGGCGTGCCATACTACACCAATTCCACGCTGCTTCCGGTAAACGCCACGGCGGACGTCTTCGAGGCCCTGGAGCATCAAAACAAGCTCCAGCCGCTCTATACGGGCGGAACGGTGTTCCATTGCTTTCTTGGGGAAGCCGTGCCGGACACGGGGGCGCTGCGTTCGTTTATCATGAAGGCTTTGTCCAAGACCCGGATCCCGTATCTTTCCATCACTCCGACGTTTTCCGTGTGCAAGGATCACGGATACCTTGCGGGAGAGCACCACACCTGTCCGACGTGTGGAGCGCCTGCGGAAGTCTATACTCGGGTGGTGGGATATTACCGACCGGTGCAGCTCTGGAACAAGGGCAAGCAGGCGGAGTACAAGGACCGGAAGGTATACGCCATGGAGACGTGTTTGCAGGCGTAAGGCGCTTTCCGAAACGGACAATCTGTACCATGCAAGAGGCCAGGGAAGTTCCCTGGCCTCTGTGCATGGTATGGCATGTGTTTCGTTAGCGGAGCACGCCCCCCATCAGTCCCATGGCGGCGCGAAAAACGCGGCGCAGCGTATGGGTGCGTCGGGGACGGAGTTTTTGGGTGGAGAGGAATACGGTTACTTCACGCATGATAGCCTCGGT
>DPEO01000124.1 GCA_003530935.1 Desulfomicrobiaceae bacterium
GCCCACCGTCCGCAAACCACTCCGGTGGGCTTCGTGCGCAACGCCTACCGGCACGGGGAAACCATGTGGACCTCCACCATCGCCCACGCCACCGCCCACGGCGTGGACATGCGCACCATCGTGCTGGTGGGAAGCTCCTCCTCGCGCATGGTCGGCCCACGCATCCTGACCCCCCGGGGCTACTACCCGGCCGCATCCCCGCGTGAAAAAATTCCTGTTGACAGCCACGACGGGGCTCTATAGAGACCGACCTCCGTTGAGCGGGAGTAACTCAGTGGTAGAGTGCAACCTTGCCAAGGTTGAAGTCGCGGGTTCAAATCCCGTTTCCCGCTCCACATCAAGGCGGCATAGCCAAGTGGTAAGGCAGAGGTCTGCAAAACCTCCATTCTCCAGTTCAAATCTGGATGCCGCCTCCACGCCGAGCGGGAGTAACTCAGTGGTAGAGTGCAACCTTGCCAAGGTTGAAGTCGCGGGTTCAAATCCCGTTTCCCGCTCCACATAAAAAACTGGAGGCCAGCATTGCTGGCCTTTTTTGTCTCCTCCAACCAAAGTAGACTCATATGATCCAGCTTCAACCCTGCCCCAAAGGCTTCACCGCCGATCTGGACAAGACCCGCGACCCGGCCCAGACCGTGGCCGAAGCTCGCGCCGCCCTTGCCCAAAGCGGCATGGACGTTCTCGCCGAAACCCGCCGCGTGGACACCGGACGCTTGGGGATCCCGGTGTACATGTCCGTCTGCGGCGAACATGCCCGAAAGATCATGCCCACCCGCAAGCAAATGGGTAAAGGCTCCTCGCCGGCGCAGGCCGAAGCCTCGGCCCTCATGGAGCTCGTGGAACGCTTCAGCTTCTTCAGTTTCTGGGAAGACGCGGACTTGCCCAGCCTCACCTGGTCCGAAGCCGAAGCCCGCTTCGGCACCGACCTCATCCCCGTGGAATGGATCCTCCACTCCGTGGCCGACCCGGCCACGAAACAGGCCGCCCGCACCGCCTTGGACCTGGTGCCGTGGCGCTTTGCCGAGGCAACGGACCTCGCCGGCGAACGCCCGCTGTGGGTGCCCATCACCTGGTTCAAGAAGCTCAATGAATTCAACGGGTCCTGCGCGGGGAACTCCATGGAGGAGGCGCTGCTGCAGGGGGTGTGTGAACTCGTGGAGCGCCACGTGTGCTGCCTATGGGACCGCACCCGCCCGCAAACCCCCACCATCGCCCCCCAAAGCGCCAAGGACCCGGTCCTGCGGGAACTGCTCGCCAAGTTCGCCGCCGCCGGAGTGCGGGTCTGGCTCAAGGATTTTTCCCTGGGCATGCCCGTGCCCACCGTGGCGGCCCTGGCCTACGATCCGGCAACCTTTCCACTCCAAAGCGAAATCGTCTTTACCGCAGGCACCGCCAGCTCCCCGGAGAAGGCCGCCATCCGGGCGCTCACGGAAGTGGCGCAGCTGGCGGGGGATTTCATCACCGAAAGCAACTACGAGGCCTCGGGGCTGCCCAAATTTCTCCGCATGGAGGACACCGCCTGGGTGGAAGAAGGTCCCGAAGTCCCCATCCAAAGCCTCCCCAGCATCACGTGCGACGACATCACCGAGGAACTGCGCGCCGTGGCGCGCGGGCTCGCCCAATTAGGCCATCCGCCCTTGGCAGTGGCCACCACCCACCCGCGCCTGGGGATCCCCACGGCCTATACCTTTGCCCCGGGACTGCTTTTTCGCGAGCGTACCCCCCGGGCGTCAGTGGGGCTTTTCGTAGGCCGCATCCTGGCCGAAGAAATGGAGCCCGAAACCGCCACCGCCGGACTTCAGACCTTGGAGTCCTTGTGGCCGGATGCGCCGTACCTGCCCTTTTTCCGCGGCCTCGTGGCCCTGCGGGAAGGAGATCTGCCGCGGGCTGCCCAGCTCTTCGCCCAGGCCGAACCCCTGCAGGAAGACGCCGACGACCGGGGCCTTGCCGCCTTCTACCAGGCGTACGCCCTCACCCAGGAAGGACGCTGGAGCGAGGCCATCCCCATCTTGGACCGGGCCATCGACGCGTGCCCCGAAGTCAAGGAATACTACAATCTGCGCGGTGTGGCCTACTTCAAGGAGAGTCAGTACGCGGCGGCAGCGGCCAATTTCGAGCTGGCCTTGGAATTGGACAGCGGTTCGATCATGGACCTGGCCAACCTCGGCGTCTGCCACAAGCTTTTGGGGCACACGGACCTCGCCCGCGACATTCTCACCCGGGCGCTCGCCATCGACCCCAGCCTGGATTTTGCCCGTCAGCACCTCACAGAACTCACCGCAACCACGGAGGCATCATGGACATCACCCGCACCATCGCCCAATTGAAGCAGGAACCCGGGTTCGCCGAGCACGTGGGCATGATCCTCGTGCACAACGGCGTGGTCCGCGCCTGGTCGCGCAAGGACGGCGCGGCCGTCACCCAGGTGGAAGTCCATCCGGACCGCGCCAAGATCGAGGCCATCCGCAAGGAAATCGAGGCCCGGCCCGGCATCTTCCGCGTCGTGGTGGAGGCCAAGGAAGGCGTGCTGCAGGTGGGTGACGACCTGCTCTTTCTCATCGTGGCCGGAGACATCCGGGAAAACGTCAAACCCGCCCTGGCGGAGCTCCTGGACCGCATCAAGGCCGAAGCCATCGCCAAGCGGGAGGTTTGCGCCTAAGACTCCACGAGCACACGGGCCTGCCGCATCCACTGACCCACGAGCACGGCCTCGTCCACCAGCCCGTGCTTGAGGCAGCCCGCCTGGTAGATGCGGCCGCGGCGCACCATTTCCGCGGCCAGAATGCGGCGGTCTTCGGCGCGCTGCGCCCGGGCAAGGGCCCGGCGCAGGCCTTCCAGGCGGAACCGGTCCTGCCCCACGAAAAGGCGGGAGAGCTGGTCCTCGTGGCCGCCGGTCTTGACCACCAAGGCTTGGGGCACAAGCCCCACCGGGGCCACGAGGAGCAGCCGCAGCCACAAGGCGTAGTCTTCGCACGCCGGCAGGTCCTCGTCGAACGGCCCCACCTGCTCCCAGAGGGCGCGGGAAAAGAGCACGCACGACGGGCTGATCAGGCAGAGGGCCACGGCCCGCTCCAAAAACCATCCCGCAGGCTTGGCGTGCTTGCGGCACGGGTTCACCCGGCGGCCGTGGCGGATCCAGATCTCTTCGGTCTGGCAGGCCGAAAACCCCGAGTCCGCCACAAAGCGCATCTGCGCCTCCAATTTGCGCGGCAGCCACAGGTCGTCGGAATCCAAAAGGGCGACCCACGCGCCGGCGCTTGCCTCCACCCCCCGGTTGCGGGCATGGCTCACCCCACGCGGCGGTGTGGCCAGAACGCGCATCCGGGGCTCCTGGGCCGCCAGGTCCTCAAGCACGGCACGGGTGGCGTCGTCGGAACCGTCGTCCACGGCCACGAGTTCCCAATCCTGCCAAGTCTGCGTCCACACGGAGCGCACCGCGCGCTCCACCACCGCGGCACGATTGCGGACCGGAAGAATCACGGAGACCACAGTGCGTATCCTCCATATTGCCAATGTACGCTGGTTCAACGCCACGGTATGGTATGCCATGGAGCTGGCCCGCTTGCAGCAAGCCGCCGGCCACCAGGTGCGCGTGGCGGTCCTCCCCGGCACCCTGGCCGAGGCGGCAGGCGAAAAGCGCAGCCTATCCTTGGTCCGTCTGGACCACAATACCCGCACCCCCTGGGGCATGGCGCGCCTGGCCCGAGCCATCGGCGAACTCACGTCCCGCTTTCGCCCTCAGGTGGTCAATTGCCATCGGGGAGAGCATTTCTGGATGTGGGCCGCCCTGCGCCGTCTGCGCCGGGACTTCGCCCTCATCCGTACCCGCGGCGATCAGCGCCCCCCCAAAAACGACCCCATCAACCGTTGGCTCCACCTGCAGGCGGACGCCGTGATCAGCACCAATTCCGCCACCACCCGGCGCTTTCTCGCCATGGGGCTGCCGCGCGAGCGCATCTTCTGTGTCCTCGGCGGGGTGGACACCGAGACCTTCTTCCCCAACCCCGAAGCCCGAAAGCGTGTACGGGCCAAGCTCGGCTTCACCGAAGACCACCTGGTGCTCGGACTCTTGGGCCGCTTGGATACGGTCAAGGGCCAGCGGGAGATCATCGAGGCCCTCCGGACCCTCCATCACCGCGGTCATCGGCACCTGCGCCTGCTGCTCCTCGGCTTTTCCTCGGCCCTTGCCGAGGCCACGGTTCAGGACTGGATCCGCGCAGCCGATCTGGACGCCGCAATCACCATCACCGGCCGCGTGGAGCCGGTGGCGGAGTACCTCAACGCCGTGGACCTGGCGGTGGTCCCCTCCCTGTGGTCCGAGGCCATCGCCCGCGCCGCCCTGGAATGGATGGCCTGCGGCGTGCCGACCCTGGCGAGCACCGTGGGCGTGCTGCCGGACCTTTTCGCCCCCGAGGCCTTGGCGCCCCCGGGGGACGTGGCGGCCTGGGCGCAGCGCATCGAAAAGGCCATGGACGCGGATTTTCGCCTGCGCCTGCGCGACCTCCAAGACCAACGCCTGCCGGAGCTCACCAGCGAGACGTTCCTTGCGGCCACCATGGAGGTGTACGCGAGGGCCCTCACCCGCGTGGAGCGACCGCGATGAAGCCGCGCATCGCCCTCATGGTACCGCGCCTTGGCCGCTACGGCGGCATGGAAGGCTTCACCTGGCGTCTGGCCGAATACCTGCGCGACGAATATGCCGTCCACGTGCTCTGCATGCAGCAGGACGGCCGCGCCCCGGAAGGGGTGCAGGTGGTGCGTCTGGGCCGGCCCCTTCCGGGACGGGCGGGCAAAATCCTCTGGTTCGCCCTGGCCGCGGAGTGGGCCCGGCGTACCGGCGGATACGCGGCCACCATGGGCATGGGCGCCACCCTCTTCCAGGACGTGCTGCGCATCAGCGGCGCCCCTACCCGGCGTTTCTGGGAACTCACCGCCCCGGCCTACGGCCACGGATGGCCGCGGCACGCCAAGATGCTGCGCCGCTGGGCCAACCCCGGCCACCTGCTGGCCATGGCCGTGGAGCGGCTCCAGCTTTCCGGCTCCCGCATCCTTGTGGCCAATTCCCACCTGGTGCGCGACCTCATGCGCGAGAGCTTCCCCCAGCTCCAAGACCGCCCCATCCCGGTCATCTACAACGCCCCGGACACCAGCCGCTTTGCCCTGCCCTCGCCGCAAGCGCGCGCCCGCGCCCGCAGCCTCTGGAATATCCCGCCGGGCTGCGTCGCCCTGGGGACCGCGGCCACCAATTTCCGCCTCAAGGGGATCTTTCCCTTGATCGAAAGCCTGCGCCATCTGCCGCAGGCAGTCCACCTCTGGGTAGCAGGCGGCCGCTCCCCGCACCAAGCGCTCGCTCACGCCCGGCGCCACGGCCTGGAAAACCGGGTGCATTTCCTCGGCCGGGTGGACGACATGCCCCTCTTCTACGCCGCCTTGGATGGCTTCGTGCTCAATACCTTCTACGACGCCTGCGCCAACGCCGTGCTCGAGGCCCTGGCCACGGGGCT
>DPEO01000125.1:0-40992 GCA_003530935.1 Desulfomicrobiaceae bacterium
CCGGCCGATCCCGCCCAGCGGGTGGCCTTTGGCACCTCCGGGCATCGGGGCAGCGCGGCCCGTGGCTCCTTCACCGAGCGGCACGTGGCGGCCATTGTTCAGGCCATCTGCGAGTACCGTCAAAGCCAAGGCACGCGCGGCCCCCTTTTTGTAGGCATGGACACCCATGCCCTCTCCGAACCGGCGCTGGTGACGACCCTCGAGGTCCTGGCCGGCAATGCGGTGGCGTGCCGCTACCAGGAAGGGATGGGGTATACCCCGACCCCGGTGGTTTCCCACACCATCCTGGCCTACAATCGCACCCACAGCGACCAAGCCGACGGCATCGTGATCACTCCGTCCCACAATCCGCCGGAGGACGGGGGCATCAAATACAACCCGCCCCACGGAGGGCCGGCGGGCACCGAGGTCACCAAGGCCATCGAGGCCCGGGCCAATGTGCTGCTGACCCAGCCGGAAGCCATCCGCCGTCTGCCGTGGGCGCGCGCCCTGAAGTCTTCGTGGTGTCGGCCGTTTGATTTCATCACCCCGTACGTGGAGGGGCTGCGCTCCGTGGTGGCCATGGACCGGATCCGGGAGGCGGGGATCTGTGTGGGGGTGGATCCTCTGGGGGGCAGCAGCCTCGCCTACTGGGAACGGATCGCTGATGCGTATGGCCTGGATCTCCAGTTGGTCTCGCGCATCATCGATCCCACCTTCATGTTCATGGCGGTGGACAAGGACGGCAAGATCCGCATGGACTGTTCGTCTCCTGCGGCCATGACCCCGCTGGTGAGTTTGAAGGACCGCTTTGCCTTGGGGCTCGCCAATGACCCGGATGCGGATCGGCACGGCATCGTCACCCAGGGGCACGGGCTCATGAATCCCAACCATTATCTTGCCGTGGCCGTGGACTATCTTTTGGCCCATCGTCCCGGATGGCCTCAGGGGGCGCGCATCGGCAAGACCTTGGTGACCAGTGCCATGGTGGACCGGGTGGCCGCATTCCATGGTCGCAGCGCGTATGAAACCCCGGTGGGGTTCAAATGGTTCGTGGACGGGCTTTTGGCCGGAGATCTCTGCTTTGGCGGAGAAGAGAGCGCTGGGGCTTCGTTTTTGGCCATGGACGGCACCCCGTGGTCCACGGACAAGGACGGCATCATCTTGGGGCTTTTGGCGGCGGAGATGCGTGCGGTTACCGGCGTGGATCCGGGGGATGCCTACCGGAGTCTGGAAGCCCGCCATGGATCGGCCTGCTACCGCCGCATGGACGCCCCGGCATCCCGCGCCCAAAAAGAGGCCTTGATGCGCTTGCGGCCCGAGGATGTGCAGGCCCGGGAACTGGCGGGCGAGCCCATCGAGGCGGTGCTCACCCATGCTCCGGGCAATGGTGCTTCCATCGGCGGGCTCAAGGTGGTGACCGCCAGCGGCTGGTTTGCGGCCCGACCCTCGGGCACGGAAGATGTCTATAAGATCTATGCCGAGAGCTTTGAGGGGGAAGCGCACCTGGCGCGTCTGCAGGAAGAGGCCCAGGCCTTGGTGGCGGCCACCTTTGCCCGTGCTGGGATTTGAGAAAACAGCAGGGACGGGGCTAGCCGTCCACGTCCAGGAGCAGTTCGTCCCAGATGATCTTGCCTTTACCTTTGCGCAGCTGCCGCAAGAGCACGTATACGGCGCCGGCGCCGCCGTGGCGCGGCTGGGCCGTGGCAAAGCAGAGCACGATGCGCTTGAGTGGGGCTTGGGTGAGCCACAGGGAGAGCTCCTCGCGCAGCACGCTGGTGCCGCCCTCGGAATTCTTGCCCCGCCCCGGCACCAGAAGTACGCAGCGCATGCCCTGGAGAAAGCAGGATCGTAAAAAATCGGCCACAGCGAGCTTGGCCTGGCGGCGGTTCATGCCGTGCAGATCCAGGTGGGCCTCGATGCTCATCTGGCCGGAGCGGAGCTGCTGGAAGATACGCGGGTCCAGGTCATGCACCTTGCCGTGGAGATATTCGTGGGAGAGCTCGATATCAAAGTCGGTGTTCTCCGCCAACAGGTCGGCGAAGGCCTTGCGGCGTCGTTCTTTGGGGACAGGCGGCGGACTTTTGGGCACTCGGGGACCGCTTTGGGATAGCGGGGTGACGCCGCGCATGGCCTGGTGGAAGAGGTCTTCTTCGGAGACCGCGGCGCGGGCGTGTTTTCCCTTGGCCTCCCGCTGAGCCAAGAGCAGGCGCACCCGGGGATGGCGGGGGAGGTCGCGAAACGAGGTGAACTTCATGAATACACGCATAGCGCAAATGGCGCTCCAGGGCAAAGGGCGGCGCGTGGACAAGCCTGCTGGGTGTAGGCTACGGGAGTCTTCATGACACAAGCCCTTGGCCTCCCCTTTCGGGTCCTGCTCGTGGAGCCGGACGATGCGGCGTGTGCATACCTTTTGCCTCTACTCACTGCCCACGGGGCTTCTGTGGACCGGGTGCGGGAAGGGTTGCTGGGATTTATGCGCGTTCAGGACGAGCCGTATGATGCCGTTTGGGTGGCCTGGCATGGGCTGGACGTGGAGGGCGCCACGGTATGCTCCATGATTCGCTCGTGGGAGCGACGCTCCGCAGAGATGTCCCGATTCGTGCTGCTCTTGGGCCGGGAGGCGGACCGTGAGGAACTCGTGGCAGCGGCGGAGTGCGGGGCCGACGACTATCTCGTGGGCTGCTGGTCTTCGCCGGAGATCGCCTGGAAGCTGCGGCTGGCGCGGGAAATCGTGGCCCTGCGGCGGATTGCCCACCTCCATGGCGATCGCGGTGGACTGCTTTCCGCCCAGGAACTCCGCTCCTTCATGGCCGAGGAGGTCAACCGGGTGGGCCGTCGAAGCGGCTGGCTGTCGTTGGCGGTGCTTGGCATTCCGGCGTTTTCGGGCCTGCAGATAAGCTATGGCAAGGCGTGGACCGAGTGGTTTGCCGGCGGGGTGTGGGCATCGGTGCGGGGGCGGCTCCGCAATTACGACCGCATGGGGGTGTTGGACAACGGTGCGGTGTGCTTGGTGGCTCCGGACTTGGATATGGCGGGGATGAGCGGACTCTTGGAACGGCTTTCCCGCATGGTGGCTGAGTACCACGTGGCGGGGGTGGATGCGTCTTTACCGCTGGCCTTGGCCGCACGTGCCTTGAGTGTGCGTATCACCGCGTCGTACGCCGAATTCGATGCGGTGGCCGGTGCTTTATGGGGATGGATTGAGGAGCAGGCGGCCTTGCCTGCATCCGAAGGAGTGCTTGCCTTCGTGGGCACGGCGGACCCTGTATTTCACGCGGCGTTGGCCGTGGAAGGAATCGGATGAACGGCGCATTGTGATCGGATGCACCGCGGCCCGCATCTTCCGTGTGAAGGATGCGGGCCGCATTGGTATCGACGAGCGCGTGCTTCCCTACATGCACAGAGAGTCATGCAGGGCCTGCTGGGCGGTGGCGAAATGTTCCCGTTCCACCACGAACTGCATGTTGGTCTGGCGCACGGTTTGCGATATGGCCAGGATGTTGATGCCTCGCTCGGCCAGGGCGTTGGCGGCTTTGGCGAGGATGCCGGGTTGGGCGATGTTGGAGCCGATGGCGCAGACGATGGCTACAGGGATGGCCTGCACCTGCTCGAAGCGGGAGCGCAGGTCGGTCAGGAGGGTCTCTCGGCAGTCCCGGTCGTTGATGATGACGTCGATGGTGTTGGCGTTGGTGGCCTTGCAGATGAACGATACTCCGTGTTCGGCGAGGACCTGCATGATACGCAGGTCGAAGCCCACTTCGCCCACCATGCGCGTGTCGTGGATTTCGATGCACGTCACCTTGGCTGAGCCTGTGACGATCTCCACCTTGGAGCGCGGGGCGATGAAGTCCTTGGTGATGAGCGTTCCGGCGTGATCCGGATCAAAGGCGTTTTTCACGCGGATGGGAATGTTGCGGATTTCCAGAGGTTTCGATGCCTTGGGATGGATGGCCTCCATGCCCACATCGGCCAGTTGGTCGGCTACGTCGAAGTTGGTGTTGCATACGGGGCGGATCTTGTCGAGGCCGATGATGAGCGGATCCCCGGAACACAGATGGTATTCTTTGTGGATGACCGCCTCGGACGCCCCGAGGATGACCGCCACCTTGGAGAAGGTCACTTCGGAGTAGCCGCGGTCGAACTCGCGCATGATGCCTTCCGTGCCTTTGGTATAGCCGGTGGCAAAGCAAATGGTGCGGAACGGATCGATATTTTGAAAACTTTCGTGGATGCGTTCGTCGATGGTGAGCTGACGGCTGTCTTCCCAGCCGCTCAAATCCACGAAAGTGGCATCATAGCCGCGGTTTTGCAGGATGTTGGTGGAATTGAAGGCGCTGTGCATCTCGCCGATGGAGGCGAGCAGTTCGCGCGCCGCGAGGAGGAGCTCGGTGCGGGAGACATAGCCCGAGGCGAGCACGTTTTCCATGCTGCGCAGGATATTGATGGTGAGGTCGATGTGATCGGCGATGAATTCGTCGGCCACCTGGAGATCGAGACCAATGGGCGCAAAGGAGGCGTTGATCTCGCAGAGATGGTCCCGCAGATCGAGCAGGGCCCGGATGTAGTTGCCCTGGTTTTTGAAAAGGGTATAAACTCCGGGATCTCCGGTCTTTTTGTGTTCCAAAAGCCTGTTGGTGACGCCGCCGTAGGCCGAAACCACATAGATACGGCCATAGATGTCCTCGGGATTGCGGAGGATGACGTTGTCGATGACCTCGGCAAATCGGGACATGGTGGTGCCGCCGATTTTTTCCACGCGTAGGGCGCGCTGGGTGGAGGTGGGGGAAGGGCACGTAGGCATGGCAAGTCTTCCACTGGTTGGAGTTGGAAAATTTGGTGGGTTGTAAAGAGCGCGGCCTGAAGCGTCAACTAAAGCGGGCGCGGGCGCCGCTCTTTGCGCAAGGTGAACCGCCACCACGGAGTCTTGAGGTAGAACCAGAACATGGCGGCGCATTGGACGAGGATGGAGACGAGCATGGCCATCCAGACGCCCTCGGCGCTGCCAAGAAGGCGGTGGCCGAGGAAATAGGCCAGGGGAAGGCGCACGAGCCAGGCTGCGCCGCCGAAGATCAGGGCTTGGTACAAAGTAGCCCCTGCGCCCACGAAGGCGCCGCTCAAGATCAAGGCCGCCAGCATGGGCGGTGTTCCGGCCATGTTATAGGCGAGGTAGGAAACGGCGTGCGGAGCTGCGGTGGGGTCTGGAGCGATGAAGGCCACGATGGGCTCGATTACCAGCCACAGCAGCAGGGTGAGGACCGAGATGGCCGCGACCCCGAGCTTCATGATGCGCAGCCCCATGCGTCGGGCGTCCTCCACCCGGCCTTGCCCGAGGAGGTGGCCGATGAGGATCGAAGCGGTGAAATTGAAGGAAAACCCAGGGAGGAACAAGAACGACTCCACGCGCATGCCGGCGCTCATACCCGCCATGGCGGCAACACTGTCGCGGGGCAGGCTCGCCACCAGGGCGAAAAGCACCATATAGGCCGAGTGCCAAACAATCTGCATGAGCCCCGCAGGCCAGGCCACGGCCACCAGATAGGGCAGGGCGCGGCGGGACCAGCGCAGCGTGGGAAAGCTGCGGCGGGTCAGCGTGCCCCGGCGCACCAGCATGGCGACATTGAAGAGCGTGCCGCAGAGGATGGAGCCAAAGGTGGACCAGGCGAGCCCAAGGTGCCCCAGGCGGGGGAGCCCCCACCACCCCAGGCCGAGTCCAAAATCCCCCAGGGCGTTGATGGCGGTCACGAGCATCATGCCCCATAGGGGCGTGATGACGTCTTTGCTGGCGCGAAACAGAGCGTTGCTGACGGTCAAGAGGTAGTAGCCGGGGAGGATGAGGAGAAAGATGTGCAGCAGGTCCGCAGCCACGGGAAAGACCGCCGGAGGAAGCTGGAGCAGGCGTAAAAATACCCGATCCAGCGCCTGTCCCGCTGCGAGCATTATGGCGCCGAGCCCCATGGCCAGGCCGATTCCCAGTCCTGCAAAACGCTGCACGCGGCGGGTGAGCCCGGCCCCGGCGCTTTGGCTTACCGCCGCCACGCTGCCGTTGGCCACGGCCACTGCCACCACGAGAAAGAAAAACATGGCCTGGGTCATGAACCCCACGGCGGCTTGAACTTCGCGGCCCAACCGGCCTGCCACCCACACATCGGCAAAGCCGATGAGGAAGTGGAACACCATCATCAGGGCCTGGGGCCAGGTCAGAGAGAAAATAGCGGCATACGGCGCCGTGTCGAGGCGCCGATCCAAGGTGACGTTCGCCATCGTGGCCAGGATTCAGCTAAAGCACACTTCCACCATGATGGGGCCATGGGGAGTGTCAAAGGGGATGGCCAGGATGGCATTGGTGGACACGTGGCGGATAGTGTGCCCCTGGCCCGTGACCACCGAGGGGATGGCGCCTTCGAAGACAAGCCCCAGTTCCACCAGCCCCTTGCGTGCTTGCCCCGAGATCATGTTGGTGAGCTCGCCCACGGCGTCTTCCACTTCCGGCGTGATCTCGGTGAGCTCTTCAAAGAGCATACCGCCGATGATCCCCAAGGCCGCCTGCTTGGTGAAGGTGATGGACATGGTCCCTTTGCTTTTGCCTTTGGGGTTGGAAAAGCCAATGACCCCGGTGATGTCGCCTTGGGCTACGGAGTCTTTTTTGACGTAGGGGGCCTTGGGGGTGACCGGAGTATTGGCCATGGTGCCGAGCACGCTGGCCGTGGCGTCCACGAATTGTTTGATGATGCCTTGGATGGTGTCGTTCACGATGTCCTCCCGGGAAGGGCCGTGTAGCTCAGGGCGCGGGGAAAGGCTAGTATCTTCACGCATGGGGCTCGGCCAGGACCCGCGCTACGGTGTCTTCCAGTTCCGTCTTGTCGATGGGCTTGACGCAATACGCGCTGGCCCCCAGCCGCAGCGCGGCGTGCGCTGTGTCCAGCGTTGGATAGCCGGTCAGCATAATGGCTTTGAGCGCGGGGCGGAAGGCTTTCATTTTGCGCAGCACGTCCACACCGCTCATGCGTTTGAGCTTCATATCCAAAATGACCATGTCCACGGGCTGAGTTTTCACGTAGCGAATGGCGTCGTCTTCATCGGTCATGGCTTTGACGGTGTGGCCGCGCCGCTCCAGGATGCGGCGGATCAAGACCGCGGCGTCCGAGACGTCATCAAGGGCGAGGATATGGGCCATGGTCGTCCTCCAGGGAAGCATGATCAAGGGGGATGGTTACGGTAAACAGGGTGCCGGGGCCGCGATGCGGTCCGTCCACAGGCACAGGCCAGGCAAAGGTCTCGGGTACCGGGCTGTGTACCTGGATGTGCCCTCGATGTTTTTCGATGATGCTATAGCTCACCGAGAGCCCCAGACCCGTGCCTTGTCCCACGGGCTTGGTGGTGAAGAATGGGTCAAACACCTTGGAGAGGCTTGCGGCGTCGATGCCGATGCCCGTGTCCGCCACTTCCAGGCGCACGCAGCTCTCCGCACGCAGCAAGGTGGTGCGCACGGCGATGATGCCCCCTTTGGGGAGGGCGTCTCGGGCATTGGTGAGGAGATTGACCCACACTTGCTTGAGCTCTTCGGGGTCCCCGTAGATGATGGGAAAGGAGTCGTCCAGGTCTGTGGCGATGGTCACCTGGTCCAGGGAAAAGGTGTGGCGCACCAGGGAGATCGCTTCCATGACGGAATTGTTGAAGCACATCTCCACCTTTTCCGAGGTGGAGGCATGGGAGAACTCCAGGAGATCGGCCACGATCTTGCGGCAGGCCTTGGTGTGGCGCTCGATGGTGCGCAGGTCTTCCGCTATGGAGGAGTCTGCGGGCACGTCGTCGAGGAGCAGTTGGGTGGTGCCGAGGATGATGCCCAGCGGGGTGTTGATCTCGTGGGCCACGCCGCCGGCGAGCTTGCCCAGGGATTCGATTTTTTGGGACTGGATGAGTTGGCGTTCATAGTCTTTCATGGCCGTGATATCCCGCTCCATGCGGAGCAGGCCGAGGATGCGGCCTTGCGACCCGCGCACAGGGATTTGGATGACGTGGAACCAGCGTGCATCCTGGGAGGTCGTTTCCTGCTCTTGACGTTCCATGCGCTGGCCGCTGGTGAGCACGTCCCGGCCTTCCAGGTGGCGGCGTTCGGCCTCGTCTTCGGCAAAGAGGTCGAAATCGGTGCAGCCGGGGATGTCCTTCTTGGCAACCCCGACGGCCTGGCAGAAGGCTTCGTTGGCGGCGTGGTAGATCATGCGGGTGTCGCGTAGACAGATGCGGTCCGGGTTGGCGTCGAGCACCGTGGAGAGCAGGCGGGTCTGTTCTTCCAGGCGGCGCTGGGTTTGGAGGAGCTCGTTCATCCGGTGGTCAAGTTCGTGGGCCATGGCGGAAAAGGCGTGCTCCAGGGCGCTGATTTCGTCCCCATGTCCGGGTGGCTTGGGATGCGCGGGGGAAGGCTCGGATAGATGGCGTTGCCGCAAGGCTTCGGCCCGGGATTGGAGACGATCCAAGCGGGAGGTGATGGTGCGGGCAAAGAGGGTCCCGGCGGCGGAGGCCAAGGTAAGGCCGGTGAGGAAGATGATCATGAGGGTGGCCACGAGGTGATCGAGGATCTCGGAGGCGGTGCGTCGGGAAAGTCCCAGCCGCACGGTACCGATGGGCTCGTCGTGCACGCGGATCAGGGCGGCGATGTCGTCGATGCGCTCCATGCCGTTATCGATGAGTTGGATGTGGATGGGCTTCTGTGGGGTGGCATGGTTGGCGGCCGCAAGATCCACGGGAAAATCGGGGCCGAAGGAGTGGGCGAGGACGCGGCCGGCCCGGTCTTGGACGAAGATGTAGGTCACGTCCTGAGGTTCGGCCACCAACTCCTGCAGGCGTAAAAAGTCGAGGGCGAGCAGCGGGTCCACGGCGCGGGCAGCCAGGGCAACCGCGGTGTCCACGCCGCGTTTGCGGTGTTCCTCCAAGAGGGCGTCCTTGGTGATGCTCGCCACAAAAGGCAGCAGGGCCAGGGCCATGGTGGCGATGATGGCGGTGATGCCGAGATTGAGTTTGGTCTCGAAGGAGAGTCGGCTGAGGAGTCCCTTCATGGGAGCGTTTCCATCCCGAGTGTGTGCATGAGTTTTTCGATGGGACGGTAGTCGGCGTGGGTGGCGGGGATGATGGCTGTGAGCCCTGCGGGCGTCAGGATGTCTGCGTCGTCGGGGAGACGCAGAGCGACCAGGGCCCGGGCGACTTGGTCCACGACCTCTGGGGCAAGATCTTTGCGGGCGCAGAAAAGCCATCCCGGATAGGGGGGCGTTTCCGCCAACACTCGAATGGCGGAGGTATCGTAGCGCCGGGCGACGATGTTCAGGGTGCCTTTGCGGATGGTGCCGATGTCGTAGGCGCCGGAAAGCACGGCGAGCACCACCTGCTCCTGCTTGCCGCCGACGCCGCGGGCGAACTCCACGCGGGCGAATTGGTCGAGGGTGATGCCGTGTTCGTGGAACAGGGCCAAGGGGAAGAGGTAGCCGCCGGCAGAGGTGGGCTCTACTGCGATCCAGGTCTTGCCCCGACAGTCGTCCAGGGTGGTGACGGCAGCGTTGTCCGCGCGGACGATGATCTGGCCCTGAAAGTCCGCGCCGCCTTCCTCTTCCACGGCTCGGGCAAAAACCTGCGCCCCGGCGCGGTGGTGGAGGAGGACGTACACAAAGGGGTTGGTGAAGGAGATGTCGATGTCTCCGCGCTCCACCATGGCCATGTGCTCGGCAAAGGTGGAGGGGAAGACCTGGCGGAAAGGCAGCCCCGTGGCTTGCCGCAAGTATTCGAGGATTCGGCGGTGGCGTTCGAAGGACACCGCATGGGTGTACTGGGGAAGATAGGCGTAGGTGATGGCTGGTTCCTGGCGCGGCAGGGCCATGGGGGCGCGTTTGTTCCAATCCACGAAACGCGCGTCTTCACCTTCGGAGCAGCCGATGCCGCTCAAGCAGACAACCAGGAGGACGGCCAAACGGAGTAGGGAGCGCATGCCAGACGCTCTACGAAGGAGCGGACCTCAGGGCAAGGGCGGGATGTGCGGAACGGCTGGGTTTCCGCACGGCAAGTACGTGTCTCAATTTCTCCTGGGCACGGACGGTTGGGGCTCGGCGTCGGGGCGGCTTAGCTGAGGATCATCCGGTCCGAAGCGGCATTGAGGTCGTGGAAGCGGTCGAGGAGGGCGGTGACGGTGAGCGCGGCCTTTTCCGCGCCGCGGGTCTCCAGCACGATGCGGCCGTGGTGCATCATCACGAGGCGGTTTCCCAGGGCGATGGCGTGGGCCATGTTGTGGGTGACCATGAGGGTGGTGATGCCGTGCTCCGCCACAGTGCGCTCGGTAAGCTCCAGGATGTGCGCCGCGGTCTTGGGATCCAGGGCTGCGGTATGCTCGTCGAGCAGCAGAAGCTCCGGCCGGCGCAGGGTGGCCATGACCATGGTGAGGGCTTGGCGCTGGCCGCCGGACAGCAGCGCCACGCGGTCGTGCAGGCGGTGTTCCAAGCCGAGGCCCAGCGTGGCCAGGCGTTCCTGAAAGAAGGCCAGCTCGTGGCGGCGCACGCCGGGTCGAAGACCGCGCGGCGCTCCCCGGCGCAGGGCCAGTGCCAGGTTCTGGGCAATGGTGCCGCCGCCAAAGGTGCCGCGCAGGGGGTCTTGGAAGACCCGGGCCACCAGTCCGGCGCGGCGGTACTCGGGCCAGGAGGTGACGTCGGTGTCGTGAAAATGGATGCTGCCGGCGTCGATGCTAAGCGCCCCGGCTATGCAGGAGAGCATGGTGGATTTGCCCGCGCCGTTGGAGCCGATGATGGTGATGAAGTCTCCGGGCGCCACTTCGAGGTCTACGCCCCGCAGAGCATGGACTTCCTGCGGGGTGCCCCGGTGAAACCATTTTTGAATGCCACGTATGGAGATCACGACGAGCGCCTCCGGGTCAGCCGGGGGGAGGTCATGGCCAGCACGACCAAGATGGCGGTGACCAGGTTGAGATCGCTGGGGGAAAGCGACCATGGCCCGATGTGGATGCTGAGCGCCAGGGCAATGGCGATGCGGTAGAGGATGGAGCCGATGATCACCGCGATGCAGGCGCGGGAGACTGTAGCGGCGCCGACGACGGTCTCGCCGAGGATGACCGATGCCAGCCCGGCGACGATGGTCCCCACCCCCATGGTGACATCCGCCGAGCCTTGATTTTGGGCCACTACGGCGCCGCACAGGGCCACCAAGGCATTGGAGAGGCCAACGCCCATAAGGAGCACCCGGTCGGTGTTCACCCCCAAAGCGCGGATCATGGCCGGATTGTCGCCGGTGGCCAGCATGGCTTGGCCGTATTCGGTGCGCAGGAACCAAATGAGTCCACAGGCGATGACCAGCACCAGGGCGGCCATGGCCCACGGGGTCACCTGATAGAGGGGAAGGCCCAGGGTTTCGAGATCGTCGAGAAACGTGGGCTGGCCCAAAAGGGTGCGGTTGGGGCCGTCCATGATGCGGATATTGACGGAGTAGAGGGCGATCATGGTGAGGATGGAGGCGAGCAGGCCCAAGATCCCGAGGCGGGTGTGGAGCAGGGCGGTGCAGGCGCCGGCCATGAATCCTGCCGCACCGGCCAGGACCATGGCGCTGTAGGGGTCGATCCCGGAGCTGATGGCCACCGCTGCCACCGCCGCGCCCAGCGGCAGACTGCCGTCCACGGTGAGATCCGGAAAATCCAAGACGCGGAAGGTGATGTACACCCCGAGGGCCATGATGCCATAGAGGCATCCTTGTTCCAGGGCGGCAAGGAGGGCGGCGGTGGTCATGGCGTGGGCGCGGCGATACCGTTGATGACGAAATCGACGAGATCGTTCAGCAGGGTGGCAGTGGCATAGGGGGTGAGCAAATGGTGGCGCACCCCGCCCACCAGGTTACAGAAAATGACCCGGCTGGTGCGGAGGGGATCCACCGGCCTGATGCTGCCGTCAGCCACGCCTTTGGCCAAGGCCTCTTCCAGGAGAAGGTAGAGTTTGTGGAAATCGCGCTCCATGACTTCCCGCTCCGCCATCCCTTTGAGATCGCTAAACGGCGAACAGCGGATGAGGATGAGGAAATGGCGGTCCGGGTCTGTGGCAAAGGCAAAGTAGGTCTCTGCAAAGATGCGTACCGCTTCCAGCCCGGTTTGGGCCTGCGCCAGGGCGGCTTCCTCGGTGCGGATGAGATCGTGGAGCACGTCGAGGCCTGCGGCCAAGAACAGGCGTTCTTTGGTGCCGAAATAATGCGTGAGCAGTCCCAGGGCTACGCCGGCCTCTTGGGCGATCTTTTTGAAGGTGGTTTCCGCATATCCGTGCATGCCAAAAAGGACTTTGGCCGCGGCGAGGAGGGATTCTTTTCGGGATGAGGCTATTTTTGCGCACATAGTGGGAGATTTCCGGAGTTGAAAAACGCGGCGCTCTCGGTCACACTCATCTGCCGCCGTGAGCACCGATGGCTCGCGTGCATGCCGGGGGGTGTGGGTTTTGTCAACGCAAGGAGAATTTATGCTGGTGGTGCTGGATCGGTACGCCTTCGTGTCCATGGCGGCGGCGTTGGCGACCATGGGGATCAAGGTGGCGGGGTATTTGGGGACTGCCTCGGTGGGACTTCTTGCCGATGCCCTGGAATCCACGGTCAACCTCGCCGCTGCAATGCTTCTGCTCTTTGCTTTGCGCGGGGCGCGCAAGCCGGCGGACCGCACTCACGCCTACGGCCATGGGAAATTGGAATTTTTGGTCAGCGGCGTGGAAGGACTGCTCGTGCTCGCTGCCGCAGGCGGCATCGCCCTGGCGGCCTTCGAGCGGGTGCAGCAACCGGTGCCCCTCACTTCCCTGGACCTCGGCATGGGGTGTGTGCTCCTGGCTGCAGGAATCAACGGCGTCGTAGGGTGGATGCTTTTGCGTGCAGGCCGGCGCCACCGCTCGCTGGCCTTGGAGGCCGATGCCCGTCATCTGTTCACGGATGTGGCGTCTTCGGCGGGGCTTTTCGTGGCCCTGGCCGTCATGAGGGTGCGTCCAGAGTGGTGGATGGTGGATCCTGTCGTCGCCTGGCTGCTTGCAGCGCATATCGCCTGGACCGGCGGGGACATTTTGGTGCGTTCCATCCACGGCCTGCTGGACGCCGGGCTCGACGACGATGAACTTCAGGCCCTTGACGACGTGCTGCGGGATGCCGACGTGGACTACCACGCCTTGCGCACGCGGCGGGCAGGACGCCAGCGTTTTGTGGACTTTCACCTGCTCGTTCCCGGGCATATGAGTGTGCAGGAATCTCACGCCTTGTGCTCGCAACTGGAGGCGTCCATTGAGCGGCGGTTGCCCGGAACCCAGACAGTCATCCATGTGGAACCGCGCGACGACGGGCACGTGGAAAACGTGCAGCGTCCCGGGGTACAGGAGGAAGAATCATGCGATACCACCAAATCCTCGTCGGCATCGTGCTCGTAATGCTGGTGGCGGGCTGCGCCGCCATGGGAGAATGGACCGGCAAGGCGGTGCGGACCACGCACGAGGCGGTCCAGGATTTCAAGACTGGATATGCCAAGGGGCGCGGGCAATGATTTTGGGATGTTTCGATATCATCAAGGAGAAGAAAAGATATGAGTAATCCTATTGTGTTGGTGGATACCACCAAAGGAGAGTTTTTGGTAGAACTCTTTGCGGACAAGGCGCCGCAGACGGTTGCCAATTTTTTGCGCTACGTGGATGAAGATTTTTACGTGGGCACATTGTTTCACCGCGTCATCCGAGGATTTATGATTCAAGGCGGTGGACTGGACAATATGATGCGGGAAAAGCCTACGCATCCTCCAATTCCCAACGAAGCCCATAATGGACTCAAAAATCTTGAAGGCACCATTGCCATGGCCCGTACTGCGGATCCCCATAGCGCTACTTCCCAGTTTTTTATCAATACAGTGGATAATCCTGATCTCGATTATGTGGATGAGTCCAATTACGGATACTGCGTCTTTGGTCAGGTCATCGATGGCATGGATGTCGTCAAGAAGATCGAAAAAGTTCTGGTGCGTCCTTTTGCTGGGCATGAACACGTCCCTGCGGATCAGGTTTCCATCAATAGTATCTCTCGTTTTGAGTAAGAGGTTGTCATGAGTGAGGATTTTGCTTCCCTGCTCGCCCAGTACGAAGGTCAGGGCGCAGGAGCGCGGCCGAAGGTCGGGGACCGGGTGCGGGCCACAGTGGTGGCCATTGGCGAGCACGCCGTGTTCGTGGACGTGGGCGCTGGTGTGGACGGCGTGGTGTTGCGGGAAGACGTACTGGACGCACAGGGAGAGCTTGCTGTCGCCGAAGGCGACGTGCTCGACCTGTACGTGGTGGCTGCGGGGGAGTCGGAACTGCGTCTGGCGCGGTCGCTCTCTGGTGTTGCCGGGCTGGGACTCCTGGAAGAGGCCTTTGCCTCGGGGGTGCCTGTGGAAGGCCGGGTGAGCGCGGTGGTCAAGGGCGGCGTGGAGGTCCAGGTGGCCGGCCGTCGTGCCTTTTGTCCGGCATCGCAGATCGGGGATCGCTCTGTGGAGGATCTCTCGACCCTGGTGGGACAGACTTTTCGTTTTGTGATTACTACGTTGGGCGAGCGTGGCCGCAATATTGTGCTTTCTCGGCGCAAACTCTTGGAGGAGGAGCGCCGCCAGAGTCAGGAGTCCTTTTTTGCCCGCGTGCGTGAGGGCGACGTGGTGGAGGGGACCGTGACGCGTTTGGCCTCCTTTGGGGCCTTTGTGGAAGTGGCTCCGGGTTTGGAGGGGTTGGTGCACATCTCCGAGCTTTCCTGGAGCCGAGGGGTACAGCCGGAAGACATCCTGTCCGTGGGCGAGCGGGTGCGTGTGAAGTTTTTGGGTCGCAGCCAGGACGCCAAGAGCGGGGACGAGCGCATTTCCCTTTCCCTCAAGCAAGCGGGCGAAGACCCGTGGCAGCGGGTGACGCAGGCAGTGCACGAAGGGGAGGTCTCTGCAGGGACGGTCACCCGCTTGGCGGATTTCGGCGCCTTCGTGGAGCTCTGGCCGGGCGTGGAAGGCCTGGTCCATGTGAGCGAGATGGGGCGGCGGGTACGGCGCCCCGACGAGGTGGTACGGCCTGGAGACGCGGTGCGCGTGCGGATTTTAGCCGTGGACGTGGAAGCGCGCAGACTTTCTCTGGCCTTGGTGGAAAGCCCCACAGGGACGCCCGCAAGCGAAGGTCGCAGCGACGATTGGCGTCGGTATGCTTCCTCGCGATCTCAAGGGCTTGGAAATCTGGGGCACGCGTTGGCCAAGGCCATGCACCAGAAAAACCGTAAGGAGTAGGCTATGGCGATGGAGCGTTGGGAATGTCCATGTGGCTATGTGTACGACCCTGCTGAAGGCGACGCGGAGCACAACATCCAGGCGGGCACCGCCTTCGAAGACCTGCCTGAGGATTGGGTCTGCCCCAAGTGCGGGGCGGAGAAGTCCTACTTCGAAAAAATCGATTGATACGTATCCGGCCTGCTCCCCGCTGGAGGGCAGGCCGCAATGGTGAGGAAAGCATGGTACAGACATGGGAGTATCAGCCGGTGAATGCCTGGCGCCGGTATGCATCGTCCACGCATGAAGCGCGGCGTGAGGAACTCGCCCGGGAGTGCGCGGCGTTTCTTTCCCAGTGCAAGACCGAGCGCGAGACTGTGCATTGGTTGTTGGCGCAGGCGGCCTCTCATGGATTTCCCCAGGGCATAGGTGAGGGCACGGCCTGTATCTCGTTTCGCGACAAGGCGGTCATCCTTGCCCGTCGGGGCCGCCGCTCGCTTGCCCATGGAGTGCGTCTGATGGCGGCCCACGGGGATACCCCGCACTTGGATCTCAAGCAGCGCCCCTTGGTGGAAGAGGCCCAGGTGGCCCTCTTCAAGACCCACTATTATGGCGGCATTAAGAAATACCAATGGCTGGCCCGGCCGCTGGCCCTGCATGGGGTGGTGGTGACTCGTGACGGGGTCGTGCATCCCGTGGTGGTGGGCGAAGCCCCGGAAGATCCGGTGTTCACCATCCTGGATCTTTTGCCCCATTTGGCCAAGGCCCAAAAAGAGCAGACCGTGGACAAGGCCTTTGAGGGCGAGAAGCTCAATCTCGCCGTGGGGCACCACCCTGGAGGAGCGGAAGGAGAAGGCGTCCGCCCTGCCGTGCTTGCCCTGCTGTACGACCGTTTTGGTTTCGGGGAGGAGGACCTCATGAGCGCGGAACTCCAGGCCGTGCCAGCAGGGCCTGCCCGGCGGGTCGGGCTTGATGGCTCCATGCTCGGCGCCTACGGCCAGGACGACCGGCTCTGCGTCTTTGCTGCGGCTACGGCGTTTTTTGCCGTGCCGGACCCGGAATTTTCTCAAGTGCTCGTGGTATGGGATCGGGAGGAGATCGGTTCGGAAGGGGCCAGTGGTGCAAAATCCCGGTTTTTACACTATACTTTCGAAGACTTGGTGGATGCCTGGGCCCCAGGGACTCCGCTGCGGCGGGTGTTTTTGGCGAGCCTGGCGGTGTCTGCGGATGTGCATTGCCCGTTGGACCCGGACTATCAGGACGTGCACGACAAGGCCAATGCCTCCCTGCTCGGGCACGGGCCGGTGTTTTCCAAATACACCGGTCATGGGGGCAAATACGGCGCCAGCGAGGCAGACGCTGAATACGTCGCCTGGTTTCGCCAGATCCTTGGGGATATCCCCTGGCAGATGGCGGTCATGGGCAAGGTGGACGCCGGCGGCGGAGGCACGGTGGCCAAGGATCTGGCGGCCTACGGCATGCGGGTGGTGGATTTAGGTCCCGGCGTGCTTTCCATGCATAGCCCCTTTGAGGTGAGCTCTGTGGCCGATCTTCTCGCCACGGTGGATGCGTATACGGCGTTTTATGGCTCGGGAGGCTTCCCATGCCGGTGATCATGGGTACAGCCGGGCATATCGACCATGGCAAGACCTCGCTCATCAAGGCCCTGACCGGTATCGACTGCGACCGCCTGGCGGAGGAGCAGAAGCGCGGCATCACCATCGAGCTGGGCTTTGCCTATCTCGATGTGGATCCGCAGACGCGCGTCGGCATCGTGGACGTGCCGGGCCATGAGCGTTTCGTGAAGAACATGGTGGCCGGGGCGGCGGGCATCGATTTCGTGCTCCTGGTGGTGGCCGCCGATGAGGGGGTCATGCCTCAGACCCGGGAACACGTGGAAATCTGCACGCTTTTGGGGATCCGCACCGGTATCGTGGCCCTGACCAAAGTGGACGCCGTGGAGCCCGAATGGCTGGAATTGGTGCAGGACGAGGTGCGCGGCTACCTGGCGGGGACTTTTTTGGCCGACGCCCCGATGATCGCCGTGTCGGCGCATTCCGGCCAGGGCTTGGACGCCTTGCGTGCGGCCATTGCGCAGGTGGCGGCACGCTTTGGGCCGTACCGCCGCTCCGATCTCTTTCGGCTGCCTGTGGATCGGGTGTTCACCATGAAGGGGCACGGCACCGTGGTGACCGGGACGTCCATCTCGGGGGCGCTGCGCGTGGGAGAAGAGGTCCGTATCTATCCTGGGGCGCAAGTGGCTAAGGTCCGCGCCATTCAGGTGCATGGACAGGCGGCGGAGACCGCCTTGGCCGGCGAGCGGACGGCCATCAATCTCCAAGGGGTGGAGGTGGCGGATGTCGCACGCGGTGACGTGCTCGCTGCTCCGGATTCCTTGTTTCCTGCGGCGGTGTGGGACGTGGAGCTCTCGTGCTTGCCTTCGGCGCCGCGGGGTATTCGCCATCGTACCGAGGTGCACTTGCATCACGGTGCCCGGGAGGTCTTGGCTCGGGTGCACCTTGTGGATCGGGACCGGCTTTTGCCGGGAGAGCGGGCCATGGCCCAGATCCATCTGCCGGATCCCCTGCCTGCGGTCTTTGGAGACCGCTGCATCGTGCGTTCTTTTTCTCCGTTGCGCACCATCGCGGGCGGGCGCATCATCAACCCCCTGGGTCGGCGCTTGCGGCGCAAGCCCGAGGCCGTAGCCGCCCTGGAGGCCTTGGCCCAGGCTGAAGGCGAAGAACTCATTGTGGCCCAATTGAATCTGGCCGCAGAAGCGGGCCGAAGCTTTGCAGAACTCCGCGTGCTTACGGATGTGGAGACCAAGGCCTTGGATCGGGCGCTGCAGCTTTTGGCCAGCCGCCAGCAGGCCTTTCTCTTCGACCGGGACGATCGGCGTTGGATCGGGGCCGCGGCGCAGGCCCGGCTCGAAACCGAGTGCCTGGCGGCGGTGGCGGCTATTCACGCCAAGGAACCTTTGCGGGCGACGATTTCCCGGGCTGAGCTCACCTCCAGTTGGGGCCGAGGGCTTTCTCCGCGTCTCGCCCATTTCGTGATCGAGCGCTTGGTGCGGAGCGGGGCGCTGGCGGCCGAAGGGGACGGAGTGCGGCTGCCGTCGCACCAGGTGGAGTTGGGGGAGAGCCAAAGCGAGCTCAAGGAACGCTTGGTGCGCCTTTTTGCAGAGACGGCGCTTATGCCGCCCAGTCTCAAGGCCCTTGGCGAGCACGACATCGACCCCAAGGCTGCAGCCCCCATGGTGCGCATGCTGGTGGAGGAGGGCACGCTCATCAAGGTCAGTGAGGATTTGGTGTTTTACGCCCCGGCCGTGGCGGCTTTGGTGGAGCGGGTACAGGCCTATCTCACAGAACATGCCGATATGGGACCTGCGGAGTTTCGCGAGCTCAGCGGCGGTATTACCCGCAAATATTCCATCCCGCTTTTGGAGTACCTGGATAAGGTCAAGATCACCTTGCGGGTAGGGGACCGGCGGCAGCTTCGGCGCCGTTGAGCGGTATCGGGCCGGGCTTCTGGCCCTTTTTTCTTTTTGGGGAGAAGTCATGGAATTGGACTGCGTGAAGATCGTGCCTGGGGGAAATCCCACGGTGCTGGTGCGTACCCCGGTGCCCAGCGAGCTGCGGGCAGCGGCGGCGCTGTGGATCATGGGAGACTTGGGCATCGGCGGGGAGCAGGTCGGGTTTGTGGACCTTACAGGCTCAGTGCCACAGCTTGCCATGATGGGCGGAGAATTTTGTGGAAATGCCTGCCGGGCGCTGGCGGTGCTGCTGGCGGAGGAAGGGGTGGCGGCCCCAGGTGAGGAAGTCGTGGTCCACGCTGCAGGGGCTTTGGAACCGGTGGCGCTGCGGGCGAGCCTCCATGACGGCGTGTGGCAGGCATGGGTGCGTCTTCCCTCGGGAGCGGGGCGGGCGCGGCAAGTGGAACCGGGGGCATGGCTGGTGCGGCTTCCCGGGATTGTCCACCTCCTTTTGGATGCAGAGCGCTTTCTCTTTTCCGCGCAGACCTGCGTGGAAGACGCCGCCCAGTGGCGTATGCGCTTGGGCTTGGAAACCGAGGCCGCTGTGGGGTGTATCTGGTTTTCTCATGCGGGCGGCGTGCTGCGTATCCAGCCTGTGGTTTGGGTGCAGGCCACGGGTACCGCCCTCTTGGAGACGGCGTGTGGCTCCGGCACCATGGCCTTGGCGTCCGTGCTCCCGCATTTGCCGTGGGCGCACGGCGTGGAGGTGCTGCAGCCCAGCGGCGCAGCTTTGGAGCTTACGGCAACACCTGCCGGATGGTGGCTCGGTGGCCCGGCCCGGGTGACCGCCCGGGCGCGGCTTTTTTGGGATTAGACGCGTTTGCTCTGGATGGCGGTCTGGATGACCTGGTCTGCGGTGGTGATGACCTTGGCATTGGCCTCGATACCTTTCTGGTAGATGATCATGTGGACGAACTCCGTGGCCAGGTCCACGTTGGCTTGTTCCAAGGTGCTGCCCCGCACCTGCCCCAGTCGCCCGGTACCGGCAAAACCGTAGCGAATGCTGCCCGCTTCGGGCACGGCAGAGAAAAGATTGCCGCCTTCACTGCGCAGTCCCTGGGGGTTGGTGAAGTCCGCCAGCACCAATTGGGCAAGGTCGAGATCCTGGCCGTTGGAATACTTGCCCACCAGGGTGCCGTCTGCCCGCACGAAAACGTCTTGAAGATAGCCCACGGCAAAACCATCCTGGGATTGGGTGATGGTGGCCGAAGGGGCCATATAATTGGTCATGGCCAGGGCCTTTTTGCTGGCGGATCCCAGCGTGGGGAGGTTCGCCGCATCGGTCCCCAGGCTTGCCAGGGTGGCGGTGGGATTGATCCAGCCGGGTTGTGTTTGGGCATCGCGCAGGCCCATGTCCAGGCGGATGTTTTGCGGCTCGGCCCCGGAAAATGTCGCCGGCAGCAGCGGATAGCCTTCTTCGTCCAAAGGCACCGGGGTCCAGGCTGCGGGGTCATCGCTGGTGCCGGAAAAAAGGCTCATGGAAAGGAGGTTGCCTTCCGGGGAAAAGGTGAGGGTGCCTGCGCCGAGGACGCCCAACTTGGTGTTCTTGCCGGTGTTTCCGTCGTGCGTGGGGTCTGTGGTGACGAGAAACTCCATGATCCGCTGTCCGTTTTGCAGCGGCTGGGCATCGCCGGCAGGGTCGAAGATCAGGGAAATATCGTGGGCCGCGCCCGTGGAATCGTAAACAGTCATGCTGGAAAGGTAGGCCCCGCTGGGAAGCGTGTTGGTGCTGGCATCCCAGGTGTCGAAGAGGGCGGTGAAGGGCGCGGTGCTCGACGGGACATTGTCCTGACTTGCGGCGTTGAGGTTGGCAGCGAAGGTGATGGCGCTCGTGACCTGTCCGGGAGAGGCGGCGACACTGGCCGTGGGATCCTGCGGATCGGGGCTGAGGGTGAGACGGATGGGTTCTCCTGTGCCTGCTTGGGTGGATCCTGCTGGCACCCCGTGCACCATGAGCCCCGCCGGATTGCGCAGATACCCATCGTTGTCGAAGCGGAAATTGCCCGCCCGGGAGTAGCGTATGGCGCCGGTCTCGTCGGCAAGGACAAACCAGCCATATTCACCGCCAACGGCCACGTCTGTGCCGATGCTCGTGGTCTCCAGTGGGCCCACGTCCATGTCACGTAGAATGGAACTCACTGAAGCCCCTTGGCCCACTTGATGGAATGCAGAAGTCCCTGTGGGAATGGTTTCGCTTATCAGGGTCGCGAAGTGCGCGGTGGATGCCTTGAATCCGGTGGTATTCATGTTGGCGATATTGTGGGACACCACATCCAATCCGGTTTGGTGCGTCATGATGCCGGTTGCACCGACATAGAGGGATGGGGACAAACCCATGGGAGACCTCCACTGGGAAAAAGATGCCGCTGGAAGACCCTAAGCAGGGGGCATGCCAGAAAGACGTATTTTTGGCTTTCTTTCGGGTTCCTGCTTGCATTGCGTGCCGACACTTGCTAGCAACGCCCTAGCTTGCATCGGTAGTGTTCGGGAATGTTTGGCCGAGGAGAGATATCTTCGTGAAAGGACTCAGTTTTTTCTCCAAGACGCAAGTCGGTCTCGGCGTGGACCTCGGCAGCGAATGGCTGAAGGTCCTCAAGATTTCGGTGCGCGGCAGTCAGGTGCGTCTGGAACATCTGGCGCGGGCGCCGTGGTCGCCTGGAGAGTTGGATACCCCGGGGACGGCGGGGGCCAAGGTGGCGGCCTTGCTCCAGCACTTGGAGATCAAAGACCAGGTCGTTGTATCCTCGGTGGCCGGCCACTCGGTCATCGTGAAACGGGTGATGTGTGAGGCCGAGTCCCCCAAGCTCTTGGGGGAGGTCGTGCATCGGGACGCCCGGCAGTACATCCCCTTTGACATTACCGATGTCTTTCTCGACTACCAGTATCTCTCTCCGGGAACCAAGGAAAAGACCCACGAAGTGCTTTTGGTGGCGAGCAAAAAAAAGGCGGTGCAGGGCCTGGGAGAGACTATGACTCAGGCCGGTCTTTCTTTGAGTGTGGTGGACGTGGACGCCTTTGCCGTGTGTAATGCCTTTGAGTTCAATTACCCGGAATTCAAGACCAAACCTGCATACCTTCTGGACATCGGCGGGACCCAGAGCGTTTTGTGTGTTCTGATGGGTTTTGAGCCGGTGTTTTTGCGTGAAGTGGGCTTCGGCGGCCGAAGCCTGTCGGAAGCCATCGCCAAGCGGCAGGGGATCAGTCGCAGTGAGGCGGAGCGTTTGAAGCTTCACGGTATTGATGGAGGGACGGCTGCGGACAAGGAGGCGGTCGCCCAGGTGGTGCGGCAGACCATCTCGGGGTGGTGCGATGAGGTCAAACGCCTCATCGGCTTTTACGAATCCTCAACGCCGGAGGCCGTGGTGGCGGAGCAGCTCTTTCTCTCGGGCGGCGGGGCCCTTTTGCCGGGCATTGCCGATGCCTTTGCTGCGGAGATGGGGGTCTCGGTGGAACTGCTTGATCCCTTCCGACGGGTGGATGTGCCGGAGTCGCGCTTTCAGCCGGCGTTTGTGCGTGCCGTGGCGCCGCAATTCGTGGTGCCTTTTGGTTTGTCCCTGCGGGGGATTGCATGATTACCATCAATCTTTTGCCACAGCCCAAGCGGGCGAAGGTCTCGGACAAGGCACGAATCATTTTTGTGGCGGTGTTGGGCCTTGTGGTGGTCGGAGGGCTCTTGGCGGGCTCGTATTGGTATTTCGATGTCCAGGTTCAGGCGCTGCAGCAAGCGGTGCAGGAACGCAGTCAGACCAAGAAGCTCCTTTTGGCGCAGATCGGCAAGGCCAACCAGTACGTGGACGAGCTCAAGGCCATTGAACAGCGTATTCAGGTCATCAAGGAAGTGCGTGTACGCCAGGGGCTGCCGGTGCGCTTCCTCGACGCGTTGGCTTCTACCATGCCGCCGGAGCGACTGTGGTTCGAATCCCTGTCCCTGGGCGCTGGCGGGCAGATGAACCTTTCTGGTGTGGCCCTCGATAACCAGGCCTTTGCCGCGTATGTGGAGGCGCTGCGGCAATCGCCGTTCATCGCTCGGGTGGACATTCAACGGACCTCACGGCGCGATGTCCAGGGGCGCGGCTTAGTGGCCTTTGTCTGTTCTGTGGTGGGGAAAGACCCAGGAGTGGAAGCATCGGTCTCGAAGGATGGCACCCATGGATAAAGCGGCATTGCAGGCAGCCTGGCAGGGGCTTTCCTGGTGGAAAAAGATCTTGGTGGGCTTGGGCGCTCTCGCGCTTTTGGGGGCAGGATGGTGGTATTTCGTCATCGATCCCCAAGTGGCGGAAATCGCCCAACTGCAGCGCCAGGTGGAGGCATTGGACGGGGAGATCGCCAAATACCGTTTGCAGGCGGCCAAGCTCCCGGAGTTGGAGCGGGACGTCAAGCGCCGGCAGATGGAGTTTCTCTATGCCAAAACGTTGCTGCCCGAGGATGCCCAGGCGCTGGAGCGACTTTTGGCATCGTTTGAGAAGCTGGGGCGGGACGAGGGGATCGAGTTTTTGCTGTTTCAGCCAGGAAGTGAGACGCAAGCGGATTTTTACGCCACGAGATCGGTTTCCATTCAGGTCTCGGGACCGTTCCATCGTCTGATGAGCTATTTCGATAAGCTGGCGCGCTTAGATCGTCTGGTGGCTATTCAAAGCGTGCAGTTCGCTCCAGTGGCGGATTTTTCCCCGACGGAAAAGCGCCTCAACGCCAATGTCAGTCTGGTGGTGTATCGGGCGCTCACCGATGCTGAAATGGAAGCGCGCAAAAAGCAACAGGGAAAGAAGCAATGATACGTTGCCTTGTTGTCGGTCTGCTTATTCTCCCGGGATTGGTATGGGCTGCGGACCCCATCCCCGAGGCCGCCGGGGTGCAGGATTCCGGGAATGTTACGGAAAACGCCACTGAGGTGCCCCTGCCGTCGTGGATCCATCCACGTTTTGCCCCGTATGATCCCGCGGGCCGCACGGACCCGTTCATGTCGTTTATCCAGCTCCGCGCCGTGGAGCAGGCCCGGAGCGCCATGCAAAGGCAGCAGGAGAAGCGGGAGCCTGCAACCCCGCTGGAAACCGTGGACCTGCGCACGCTCAAACTTGTGGGCGTGATGACTCCCAAAGGCGGTGGGGCTGTGGGTGTGGTTCAGATGCCTGACGGCAAGAGCTTCATCGTGCGTCCAGGGATGGGTATTGGCCTTTATGGGGGCATTATCAAAGAGATTCGTGACGGAGCCCTCATTGTGGAAGAAAAGACCTATGATATTCTTGGCGAAGAGCAGACCCAGACGGTGACGCTCTCGCTGCGTCCAAGCGAATAGGGGTGTGGGGTATGCAGAAGATATACACATGGGCTGTGATGGTGGCGTTTTTTTGGGTTTGCGGGTGCACAACCGTTCGCCCTGTTGGGCCTACGCCGGAAGGGGAGGTGCATGCTGCAGAGCGTGCGGCATCTGTAAGCCAAGCCAGTTCGGACGTTGCGTCCCGCCCTCTGTTGGAAGCCATGACGTTGCAGAAGGTGGCGGAAGGCACGTTGCTGGAATTCCCTGCCCCGACGCCTTCGGAAGTGTTCGTCGACTATGACATGGGCCGGCGCTTTGTGGTGCATTTTACCCCGGCGGTCCCGGAATTTATTCCCGCCGCGCCTGCCGGCGTGGTCCAGCGGGTAGGCCTCGATGCACGGGACGGGATGGTCTCTTCCGTGACCGTCGATCTTATGGAGCCGGTACGTTACCTCTTGTCTCGAGAGGGCGCTCGGGCGCGTCTTTTGCTTGCCCCGGCAGAGGCCGAACGAGAGACGGTTCCGCCGCCTGCCTCCACCAAACCAGCGCTCGTGGACGCCGTGGAATTTGCCACCTCGGAGCACGATTTCTCCGTTCTGCTTTCCTCTTCGGCACCGATTCGGGTAACCCCCGGGCCCAAGGGTGAGGCGTTTGCCGTCGTCCTGCCTGGGGCGCAGTTTTCGCCTGCAGTGGCCAAGGTGTACCGCATCGAGGGGGGACAACCCATCGAGCGGGTGCAGGCCCTCAACGTGGGGAGTGACGCGCAGCTGGTGTTCACCGGAGTCACTCGGCCGGCCTTCACCGTAGCCCGGGAAGGCGGGGTCACGCGGTTGCGTCTGGCCGTGGAGCGCGGTGGATCTCCTTCGGTGGGGACAGCTCAGAAAATGGCCATCCCCGCTGCCACGGCCGCGTCCGAGCCTCAAGATCCAGGCACCATCTTTCCCGGCATGAAAAAAGAGTACCACGGAACGCCCATTACTTTGGACCTTCAGGAAGCCAAGGTAGAGCATGTGTTGCGACTGCTCAGTGAAATCGCGGGCTACAACCTCATCCTCGACGAAGGTGTCACCGGGACGATTTCTCTGAAGCTGGTGGATATTCCTTGGGATCAGGCGCTCGATTTGATCTTGCTGCAAAAGAATTTGGGCATGGTGAAGCAGGGAAATTTATTGCGCATTGCTACATTAGAGCAACTGCGACGGGAAAACGAAGAGTTACAGCGGGCACGTGAGGCTGAAGCTAGGGCTAGAGAGAGTCTGGAAAATGTTCTCCCTACACGTACGGAGTTTATCCAGATCAACTACAGTACTGCGGCGGAGTTCGAGTCGAAGGTGCGGGAACTGCTTTCTCCTCGAGGTAAGATTTCTGCCGATAGTCGTACAAATACCTTGATTGTGACAGATATTGATCCCGTATTGCAAAAGGTACAGAGTTATATCGCCAAGCTCGACCGTCCGGAACGGCAGGTGCTCATCGAGGCGCGTCTCGTGTATGCCACCGATGACTTTCAGCGGGATATTGGCATCAAGTGGGGCGCGACCATGCAGGACGAGTCTGCGCGGGACGACGAGCAGTATCAGTGGGATACATCGGCCTCGGGATTCAATACGCCTTTTGGCACCACAGGCCTTGGCCTGGCGGGAAATATTGGTAAGATCCTGGGCAAGGATTTGTGGTCCTTGGACGCCTCGTTGCGTCTTGGCGAGACCAAGAACTTGGTGAAAATGGTTTCCTCCCCGCGGATTGTGACTCTCAACAACAACCGCGCCGAGATCAAGCAGGGCATCAAGCTTGCCACGAGCGGGGAGTCGGAGAGCGGCGGCACCACTACGGAGTACACGGACGCGGTGCTCAAGATTTCGGTCCAGCCTCAGATTACTCCGGACAACAAGCTTATCCTGGATGTGGAGATCAGCGACGATAGTCCCACGGCCACCGGGCGGGACATTGAAACCAAGTCGGCCCGCACCAAGATGATCGTCGGTGACCGCGAGACCATTGTCATCGGCGGGGTGCTCAAGGCATCGGATCGCTCGGCGACGGAAAAGATTCCAGGGTTGGGGGACGTTCCGGTCTTGGGGCGGCTCTTCCGGCAGGATGAAACCGCCTCGTCCAAGCAGGAACTTTTGATCTTCCTGCATCCACGCATCCTGTAAGGTGGGGGCTTCTTGATGCACACAGGGCTCTTCCTCTGCGGAAGGGCCTTTTTTTGTTGGAGGAAAGGCCGGGAAGAGATCTTGGCGGCCCTAGTGCATTTGGCCCAGGAGCGCGTCGGTTTTGATGCTCACGTCCTGGATGGTGGGGGTAAAGTCCACCGAGAAGAGTTTTTCGGGGATGGTGGCTCGTTTTTGGAGGGGGCTGATGGCGGGATTGAAGACATAACCACCTTCGGTGGCGAGGCAATCGGCGAGTTTAAGGAGAAAAATGGCGGCCGGTGCGTCTTCCCGCACCAGTCGGTGATGGCCATAGACCGCAAGCTGGATTTCCTTGGAAAACCCCCACAATTTGAGAGCCTTGGCGCTCACCACCGGGTGCGTCATGCCGAAGAGGCGTTCTTCGGCATCCAGCGGTGGTTCTTCAGCCGTGATCCAGATGGTCATGAGTTCCGCAAAGGCCTCGGGCGCCAATTTTGCCATGATGAGGTAGCCGATGTCATGGAGCAGGCCAGTGAGGTACGCACTTTCTCGCTCTTCTTCGGTCAAAGGGAGGAGGGCGGGAAAGTAGCCAGGGATTTGCTGGCACAAATAGGCCGTGGCGAGACTATGCCCCCAGAGTTTCCGGAGAGGAAAACCTTGGGGAAGCCCTGCCTCAGAAAGGGATTGGGTCAGGGTGAGGTAGTAGACGATGCCGCGGACTTCCCGTAGCCCCAGGCGCACCAATGCCTTGTGGGGGGAGGTGATTTTTTCCACTCCTCGGTACAGGGGCGAGTTGGCGATGGCCATGATGCGGGCGCAGAGCACGGGTTCGGCACTCATGGCCTCGGAGATCTCGCTCAGGGTGGCGTTGCGGGAACCGAGAAGTTGCCATAAGCGAAGGACCGCCGGCTTGATGGGCGGCAGATCGTGGTCGTTTAAAGCGTCGAGACGAAGCATGCGGTTTCCTTGAATGGACAACGAAGGTGCGGTCAAGTGTAGGTGCCTTGGGTGTGAAGCTCAAGGGGTTATGATGGACTCATGGCTGAGGAGCGACGGATGAAAGTAACGTTTTTGGGGGCGGCACGAACGGTGACGGGTTCGTGCTATGCATTGGAAGCGGGGGAAACCCGTTTTGCCGTGGATTGCGGCATGCACCAGGGGAACCGGGCCATGGAGCTGCGCAACTGGGACGAGGCGGGGATGTATCGCCCGGGAGAGCTGGATTTCATCCTCCTCACGCATGCCCATGTGGACCATTGCGGTCTCTTGCCGCGTTTGGTGCAGCAGGGCTTTGTTGGTCCTGTGTACACCACCGCGCCCAGCCGGGATCTGGTGGAAATCCTTTTACAGGATAGTGCGCACATCCAGGAGATGGAAGCCCGTTGGCGCAGCACGAAGAAACAGCGTGCAGGAGGCCTGCCTGAGGAACCGCTCTATACCGCGAACGACGCCCTGGCTGCGGTGCGGAGGCTCCAGGTGGTGGAGTATGACCGCGAGTTCTCCCCCAAGCCTGGGGTGCGGGTGGTCTTTCGTAATGCTGGGCATATCCTGGGTTCCGCTTTTGTGGAGATTTGGGTGCAGGATGGAGGGCGCGAGACCAAGTGCGTGTTTTCTGGCGATTTGGGCCGACCTCATCAGCTCTTGGTCCCGGACCCCTGGACCATCGACCAGGCGGATTTTCTGTTTTTGGAATCCACCTACGGCAATCGCGACCACAAAAACGAGGATTCCAGTCGCCAGGAGTTGGCGGAGGCCATCGCCTATAGCTACCGTCACGGCCAGAAGGTCCTGATCCCGAGTTTTGCCGTGGAGCGCACCCAAGAGATCCTGTTTACCCTGCACATCCTTGCCAAAGAAGGAAAGCTGCCGGCGGACATGCCGGTGTTTCTGGATAGTCCTCTGGCCATCAAGGCTACAGAGATCTTCCGCAAGCATGCCCGGTTTTACGATGATGAGGCGCGTGCCGTGCTCGACGCCGGAGAGGATCCGCTCTCGGTCCCGGGCCTGCAGCTTGCCCAGACCGTGGAAGAGTCGCGCAATATCAACGCGCAGCAGGGCCCTGCCATTGTCATTGCCGGCAGCGGCATGGCCAATGCCGGACGCATCAAACACCATCTGCGGCACAACATCTGGCGTGAGGGGGCGTCGGTGGTTTTTGTGGGCTTTCAGGCCCAGGGCACTCCGGGGCGGCGTATCGTGGACGGTGCTTCGTCCATCCGTATCTTGGGCGAGCAATTGGCCGTGCGGGCAAAGGTGTTCACCATCGGCGGGTTTTCCGCCCATGCGGGGCGGAGCCAGCTTTTGGAGTGGCTGGGGCATTTTCGTTCGCCGTCCATGCAGGTGTATTTGGTCCATGGTGAGTACACGGCGCAGCAGGAGTTCGCTCGGATCATCCAGGAGCGCTTTGGCTACGCCGTGCACATCCCCGACTATTTGGACGAGTGCACCTTGGAACCGGGCGGTGTCTTCCAACTCACCTCCCGCCACGATCTTGCCCCGCGCATCGATTGGGATTTTCTGCTGGAAGAGACGCAGAGCAAGCTTGCCCAGGTGCAGGACCGGGTGCGGCATTTGGATCGGCTGGGGCATACCAGCCAGGTGGAAATCCGAGGGACCATTGTGGATATCAACTCCAAGCTCCTCGAAATTCTGTCCGAGCTGCGCATGGCGGAGGCGGCGCCCCAGTCCTCAGGAGCGGATGCCTAGATGCGGATCATTGCCGGTGTGTTCAAGGGGAGGGTGCTGCGCACCGCCTGTGGGCCGGGCTACCGTCCTGCCACCGGGAGGGTGCGGGAGGCGCTCTTTTCAACCCTTGGATCGCTCGGGGTGTGCTGGCAGGGGGCTCAGGTGGCCGACGTCTTTGCCGGCAGCGGTGCCCTTGGTCTTGAGGCCTTGAGCCGGGGGGCGTCCCAGGCCGTCTTCGTAGAGTTGGCGGCGTCTGCGGCGCGAGTGCTGCAGGACAACATTCGCTTCTTGGGCCTGACGGCTGCGCAGGCCGTCGTGGTGCGTATGGACGCCCTGCGTTGGGTGCAGCGTGCATCCGGACCGTATCATGTGGTTTTCGTGGATCCCCCGTATGGACGTGGACTTTTGGCGCCGGTGCTTGCGGCGCTTCCTGCGCTGCTTGCTCCTGGCGCAGTGGTGGTGGCGGAGACGGAAGCTTCATTGGACGTCTCCCCCACCCCATGGAATTTGGTGCGGGACACGCTCTATGGACAAACAAGGATACGTATATGGCAGAGCGAATAGCCATCTATCCCGGGACGTTCGATCCACTGACCAATGGTCATGTGAGTATTGTGCGCCGGAGTTTGGATATTTTCGACAAGGTCATTGTTGCGGTTGCAGTGCATTCGGGAAAAAATCCGCTTTTTTCCTTGGATGAACGTGTGGAAATGGTTCGAGAGGTCTTTCAGCAAAATCCACGTGTTATTGCGGAGTCCTTTTCTGGGCTGCTCGTAGAGTATGCTCAGTCTCGTGGAGTGAATACTATTATTCGTGGATTACGTGCTGTTTCCGATTTTGAATACGAGTTTCAAATGGCGCTCATGAACCGAAAGCTCGAGCCCAACATCCATACTGTTTTTATGATGACGGATTATAAATGGCTGTATATCAGCTCGACCATCATCAAAGACGTGGCGCGTTTGGGAGGCAGCATTGAGGGGCTGGTGCCTGCAGTGGTGGCCGGGCGTATGCGGGAGCGCCTGGCGGCAACGGCATGAACCGTCCCTCTGTACTCTGCGTGGTCGGAGCCACGGGCACCGGGAAGACGGCTGCCGCCCTGGCCTTGGCCGAAGCCCTCCATGGGGCCGTGATCAACGTGGATTCGCGCCAGGTCTACGCCCATATTCCCATCGTCACTGCCCAGCCCACAGCCGAGGAGCAGGCACGGTGTCCGCATCTGCTTTATGGCTATCTGCCCCTGGACGAGCCGGTGCAGGCAGGAAGTTTTGCCCGGCAATTGGCGGATACCGTGGAGAAGGTGCGGGCCATGGGGCGGCTTCCGATCCTCGTGGGCGGCACTGGCCTGTATCTCCGCGCTTTTTTGCATGGCATTGCGCCGGTGCCGCCTATTCCCGAGGCGGTGCGTGCTGCGGTGCTTGCGCGTTGTCGAGCGTATGGCCCGGAGGCCTTGCACTGTCGTTTGGCGGAAGTGGACCCCGTGAGCGCGGCGCGCATCCATCCACGGGACAGCCAGCGGATTTGTCGGGCGCTCGAAGTCTTTGATGCCACAGGAGAACCGCTTTCGCTGTGGCATGCCCGCACCCGGCCGGTGGCCTTGGTGCGGGGCGTGGTTTTGGGCCTGGCGGCGACCTTGCCGGAGTTGACCCCCCGACTCGCCCAACGCATTCAGGCCATGCTGGCCGCCGGGGCGCTGGAAGAAATGGCACAGGCGTGGCGCATTTGCCCCAATCGCAGCGCGCCGGGGTTTTCTGGCATCGGGTGTCCGGAACTCTTGGCGGTTCTCCATGGAGAAATGGATCTGGCCACAGCGCAGGCAGCCTGGCTGGCCAACACACGCGCCTACGCGAAGCGACAGATGACGTGGTTTCGCAAAGAGAAGGTGCATTGGGTTGCGCCCACCGACCATGCACGTATGGTGGAGTGGGCGCGTCGGGCGCTGGAAAAACGGGAGTAGGTCCCGCGCCTCGCTGCTGCGGGGCGCGGGGAAGCTAGGCTTGTTTGGTTTCCGACGGGGCGTCGTCCTTTTTGGGGCTGACGTCGATTTCTTCCGGTTCGCTGGTGGCTTTTTTGAAATTTTTGATGGCCTTGCCCATGCCAGCCCCGATCTCCGGCAGCCGATTGGCGCCAAAAATGACGAGCACAATAACCAAGATGACGAGAAGCTCCGGGATGCCGATGCCGAACATGCGTACCTCCTTGGGATGAATGCCCGCTTCCTAGTGCGCCCTGGGGGCGTGGTCAATACGAGGATGTCAGTGGGAGCGCCGGAGTATTCCTGATTTTGTGACTTGGTTTTTTGCGGCAAGGTATGTATAATCGATTTTCGAGAGGAGAATGATGCCTGCTGCAGTGCTTCGTCTGTCCGGTCAGGGGTGTCAGTATTGGGTGTATGGCCATTGCTGGCTGTCCGAGGTGGAAAATCCGGGCTGGGACGAGACCGTCATTTGTGTGGTGCTGGCCGCATTGGAGCGCACCTATGACGGGGCCCTGGCAGCACAGGAGGCTGGAGTGTCCGGGGCATTGGCTGCGTGGTCGCGTTGGGGAGACCGGGTGCTGGCATCCCCGTGGGATTGTCTGGACTTCCAGGCCCAGACGGGGGATGATGGTGTTTGCCGTTTTTTGCGGCATTCGGTGTGTGTGTTGCGCCTGCCGTCATGTGCAGGACGTTGTTCACGCTTTCATCCTCGTCGTTCATAAGGAGCGGTATGCATCAGCCGACGTTCATTCATTTCCCGTGGCTCCATCCAGCCCTTATACCGTCAGGGGTGCCTGTGCAGTGCGCAGTGCTTGACCCTGGCATCGCCGTACAGGGATATGATGTCCCCCGGTGGCGGCCGCAGTGGCCCTACACGGACAGTCAGATCCGGCGGCTTGTGGCCGAGTATATGCGTCAGGCCGCGGAGGCGGCGCGGCCCGCGGACTTGACGGCCCGTGTGGCTGCGGGACCGGAAGACTTCTACACGGACACCACCTTGGACATCCGCTCCCAGCTCACTGGCGGCGTCTCCGCCCACGACCCCGAGGCGGAGCGTTTGCGTCAGATTCAAGTGCTCTTGGCCTTGGAGCTCACTCGAGAAGAGGCGCTGGTGGAGCTCCGAGCGCAGCAAGTCCGCTTGGCCCGAGCGCAGCAAAAGTGGAAGGAGAGCTTAGGGGTGGAGGCCGACGATCTGATGTCCTTGGAGATGCCGGAGGTGGACTTGGTAAGTTCGGCGCAAGAATTGGACTGGCAGCCTCTGGTGTGGGCTATGGATCAGGTGGTGCCTGCGCAGATTCCTTTTGTGGTGACCGATGCAGCGGTAGCAGCGCAATGGCGCGAGGCCGGCGTCTCCTGGATCCGGGGAGAGCATGGGCGCTTCGTATGCCATTTGGATGATACGGTGGTACGCGCTTTGGGGAGGGCATTCCGTGGCTCGCCCTCCGGGCGCGTGGTCGTGATGATGACTCAACCAGAATGTGAGGCAGTATGAACACGGACAAGTTGGGTGCGCGAATCCAGCGGTTTCGGGAAATGGCGGAGATGACGCGGGAACAATTGGCCGAACGCAGCGGCCTTGCCTTGGATTTCATCCAGCGTTTGGAGGAGGAATCCCTTTATCCTTCCTTGGGGCCGTTGCTCAAGATTGCCCGGGCGCTGGGCGTCCGCTTGGGGACTTTTCTCGATGACGAATTGGGGCAAGACCCGGTGGTCGTGCGTCAGGGAGAGCGCCACGAAGAGTTGCATATGCGGGGCAAAGACTGTTCGGTGGGCCTGACCTTCTATTCGCTTGGGAAAGGCAAAAAAGACCGGCACATGGAGCCCTTTTTCATCGAGCTCGCCCCCCAGCCTGCTGATTGCGACGCCGCACTTTCCAGTCACGAGGGCGAAGAATTCATCGTTGTGGTGAGCGGTGAAGTGGAGATCGTCTATGGCCGGGATACCTATGTGCTCAGCGCAGGAGATTCCATATATCTCAACTCCATTGTGCCCCATCTGGTGCGTTGTCATGGAAACGCGCCGGCATCCATCTACGCAGTATTGTATTTCCCCGAATAGGAGATCGCTATGGAGAGGCCTGCTCTGCGAGAAATCACTCTGGGCCAGATGCTTGATGAAGCCATCGCGCAGTATCCAGACAACGAAGCAGTCGTGTATGTCGATCGAAACTTTCGGTTGACATATCGGGAATTCGGCAAGTTGGTTGATGAGGTCGCCAAGGGGCTTATGGCTCTTGGCGTCCAAAAGGGTGAAAAAGTCGCCATTTGGGCGTCGAACGTGCCGTATTGGGTGGTGTTCCAATTCGCTACGGCAAAGATTGGCGCTATTTTGCTTACGGTGAACACTTTTTATAAGTCCGCGGAGTTGGAGTATCTTCTGAAACAATCGGAAGCCGAGAACCTCGTGCTCATCGATTCGTTCCGCGACACGGACTATGTGCAAATCGTGTATGACCTCGTCCCCGAGCTCAAGACACAGCAGCGGGGCTATTTGCAGAGTGAGCGCTTTCCGGATTTGAAACGGGTCATTTTCATGGGGCCGGAAAAGCATCGGGGCATGTATTCCATCCCGGAGGTGGTGAGCCTTGCCCGCATGGTGAGCGAGGAAGACTACCAGGCACGTCAAGCGAGCCTTTCTCCGCACGATGTAGTCAATATGCAGTACACATCGGGAACTACAGGATTTCCCAATGGTGTGATGCTCACGCATTACAATATCGGCAACAATGGCTTTTGGATTGGTGAAAACCAGCGTTTCACGAACAAGGATCGCATTTGTTTACCGGTTCCGCTCTTCCATTGCTTTGGATGCGTTCTTGGAGTGCTTGCCGCAGTGAGCCACGGAGCAACCCTGGTGATCCTGGAAAGTTTCAATCCACTTATGGTCCTTTCTTCAGTGGAAGAAGAAAGGTGTACGGCACTCTATGGAGTGCCAACCATGTTCATTGCCGTACTCGAGCATCGTTCTTTTGACCGCTATGATCTTTCCTCGCTCCGAACAGGCATTATGGCCGGAGCTCCATGTCCGGTGCCGGTGATGGAAAAGGTCATCGACAAGATGCATATGCGGGAAATCACCATTTGCTATGGCCTCACCGAGGCTTCCCCGGTCATGACGCAGACCCGGGTGGACGACAGTATTGAGCATCGGACCCAAACCGTGGGTCGGGCCATGCCGGAGATCGAGGTGACCATCCGTGACCCGGAGACCAACCAGCCGGTTCCTTTTGGAGTGCAGGGGGAGGTATGCTGCCGCGGGTACAACGTCATGAAGGGATATTACAATAATCCGGATGCCACGGCTGCGGCCATCGATGTGGAAGGGTGGCTCCATTCCGGTGATTTGGGGACCATGGACGAGCAGGGATACGTGCGTATTACCGGCCGTCTCAAGGACATGATCATCCGCGGTGGCGAGAATATCTATCCGCGGGAGATTGAAGAGTTCTTGTACCGTATGGAAGGCATCAAGGATGTGCAGGTGGTCGGAGTCCCCAGTCGCAAATACGGCGAAGAGGTGGGGGCCTTCATCATCCTCAAAGAGGGCTTTGACTATGCCCCGGAGGATATCAAGGACTTTTGCCGCGGCAAGATCGCCCGCTACAAGATTCCCAAATACATTGCTTTCCTCGAGGAATATCCCATGACGGCAAGCGGGAAGATCCAGAAATACAAATTGCGCGAGCTGGCGGCGCAGATGTTCCCCGAGGCGATGAAATGACAGGAGCCGCGGCGCCCCCGGCGCATGTGCTTGCCGAAGTGCGTCGTGTGCAGGGCGTTGTGTTTGATTGTGACGGCGTACTCTTCGACTCCCGGGATGTGAACCGGGCGTATTACAACTTCATTTTGGAGCGTTTGGGTCTGCCTCCCATGAGCCCGGAGGCCGAAGAGTACGCGTACATGCACACCGTGGACGCCGTCCTGGCCTATTTGGTGCCTGCGCACCTGCTCCCCCAGGCCAAGGCGTTGCAAGGCCATATGACCTATGGGGATTTTCTCGATCGCATGATCCCGGCCCCGGGGGTCCATGACGTGCTCGAGGCGCTCCACGGATGGGGGATTCGTTTGGCGGTCAATACGAACCGCAAAAACTCCATGGAGATGGTGCTGGAACGGTTTGGAATGGCCCACCTGTTCGCTCCGGTCATGACCGCGGCCAAGGTCACACGGCCCAAGCCGGACCCGGAAGGGCTGTACCGGATTTTGGCTTATTGGGACATGGCGCCGGAGCAGGTGGCGTATGTGGGGGATTCGGAGGTGGATGCCGCCACCGCCGCCGCGGCGGGCGTGCCCTTGTGGGCGTACCGGAACCCCGAACTCCCAGCCAAGCTCCATGTGGACAGTTTTGCCGATCTGCGGCATTGGTTTGCATACGTTTTGGGTGGTGCCCCCGGGGCATCGCGCTGAACGAAATCTTTGCCTAGGAGTCGGCATGGCAGTGATTACCAGTTTTGTGAGTGCTGTATATTTTGTTCTGGATACGGTGCTCTCGCTCTACTTTTGGATCATTTTGGCAGCAGTGGTGCTTTCATGGGTGAATCCTGATCCATACAACCCCATTGTTCGTGGTATCCGCTCCTTGACCGAACCTGTCTTTTATCGCGTCCGGAAGTGGATGCCGTTCACGTTCATGAGCGGGATTGACTTCTCTCCGGTCGTTGTGATGCTGGCCATCAAGTTTGTGCAGGTTTTTCTTGCACAACTGCTTGGAAGAATGATGTTCTTGTGATGGGTATGGCGCCGAAATAGTCGGCTGGAGATAGACACGGCTGCCCAGAGAACCTGGGCAAGGGTCGGAAAACACCAAAACTAAGGAGTACTGTATGGAGCAGCAGGAACTTGAACTCATCGCCGCACATGTTGCCACGGATCCTGAGCTCAAGGCGTTGTGGGAAGAGCATGTGATGTTCGAGAAGATCCTCGAAAAATATGCTGCGAAACCAGCGCTCACTCCTTCCGAGGAAATGGAGATGAAGGAGTACAAGAAAAAGAAATTGGCAGGAAAGACCAAGATTCAAGAATTGCTCAAGAAATATAAACGCAAGGAGTAGGGACCATGGTGCGGACCGGCGCCCAAATTCTTTTGGAATGCTTGCAACGGGAAGGCGTGGATCTCATCTTCGGCTTTCCGGGCGGAGCGGTCATCGATATCTATGATGAACTCCCCAACCATCCCATTCGGCATATCCTCGTGCGGCATGAGCAGGGCGCTGTCCACGCCGCCGATGGCTATGCGCGGGCGTCGGGCAAAGTCGGCGTATGCTTGGTCACCTCGGGGCCTGGAGCCACCAACACGGTGACCGGCATCGCCACCGCATACATGGATTCCGTCCCTCTCGTGATCTTTACCGGGCAGGTGCCCACGCAGCTCATCGGCAACGATGCCTTTCAAGAAGCCGATATCGTGGGCATCACCCGGCCGTGTACCAAGCACAATTATTTGGTGAAGGATGTCCGGCAGTTGGCATTTACTGTCAAGCAGGCCTTCTATCTGGCGCGCACAGGCCGACCGGGTCCGGTGCTCGTGGATCTGCCCAAGGATGTCATCCGGGCCACGGCAGAGTTCCACTACCCGGAGTCCATGTCCATGCGCAGCTACAACCCGAGGTACTCTCCCAACCGTAAACAGCTGCGCCGGGCGGCGGAGCTCATTGCCGCGAGCTCGCGGCCCGTGGTCTATGCGGGCGGTGGGGTGATCGCCGCGGATGGGGCAGGGGAGCTCACGCGGCTTGCCCGGGACTACCGCTTGCCCGTGACCACGACACTCATGGGGCTTGGGGCCTTTCCAGGAACGGATCCGTTGTGGCTCGGTATGCTGGGAATGCACGGGACGTACACCGCCAATATGGCCATCAACAATGCGGACTTGCTCATCTCCATCGGCGCCCGGTTCGACGACCGGGTCACTGGGCGGGTGGATGCCTTTGCGCCACAGGCCAAGATCATCCACTTCGACATCGATCCCACCTCCATCAGCAAAAACGTAGGGGTGGACGTGCCCATCGTGGCCGATTGCCGCCAAGGTCTGGTGGGACTCATGGAGGAGTTGGCCCGCGTTTCCGGCGTCGATTGGCAGGGCAAGCATGCAGCCTGGCTCGCGGAGCTTGCCGCCATGCAACGCGAACATCCCCTGACCTACGCCTCCAGCGGTGAGCACATCAAACCGCAATGGGTGGTGGAGAAGATCTACGAGATCACCCAAGGCGAGGCCATCATCACCACCGAGGTGGGGCAGAATCAGATGTGGGCCGCTCAATTTTATCGTTATACCCGGCCGCGCACCTTCTTGTCCTCTGGTGGCTTGGGGACCATGGGCTATGGGTTCCCTGCGGCCATTGGCGCCCAATTGGCCTTCCCCGACCGTTTGGTCGTTGATATCGCGGGCGACGGCTCCATCCAGATGAATATTCAGGAATTGGCCACAGCGGTCAGTTATCAAATCCCGGTGAAAGTGGTCATCCTCAATAACGGGTATCTGGGTATGGTGCGGCAGTGGCAGGAACTTTTCTATAACAAAAATTATTGCGCCACCTGTCTGCACACCAATCCGGATTTCGTGGCCTTGGCCAAGGCGTACGGGGCAGAGGGCTTCCGGGTGGAGCGTATTGAGGACGTGGAGCCGGTGCTTCGCAAGGCCTTCGCCCATCCTGGGCCGGTATTCGTGGACGTGCGGGTCGAGCCTGAAGAGAATGTCGCCCCTATGGTGCCGGCTGGCGCGGCGTTGTCGGAAATGCTTTTGGTGTAGGAGGCGGTCATGCGGCATGTGCTTTCGATTTTGGTGGAAAATGAACCAGGTGTGCTTTCCCGCGTGGCCGGGCTCTTTAGCGGCAGGGGATTCAATATCGAATCTCTCAATGTTGGCCCTACACTGGACCCGACGGTGTCGCATATGACCATTGTCACCATCGGGGATGACCAAATTATTGAGCAAATCATCAAACAGCTCCATAAGATCATCTCCGTGATCAAAGTGGTGGACTTGTCGGAAGAGCAGGCGGTGGAGCGGGAGATCGTTTTGGTCAAAGTCGGTGCTGAGGACTCCAAGCGTGCTGAAGTACTCCGCATCGTCGATATTTTTCGATGCAAAGTTGTTGATGTGAGTGTGGATGAGCTGACCGTGGAAATCACGGGCGATAAGAACAAAATCAAGGCAATCGTTACACTTCTTCAGCGATTTGGCATTAAGGAATTTGCGCGAAGTGGTCCAATAGCCATGCGCCGCAGCATGCAGCTTGCTGATTAACATCAATAAGGAGTTTTTATGAAGATTTATTATGAGAAAGATGCGGATTTACATATACTGCAAGATAAGACGGTCGCCATCATTGGCTACGGAAGCCAAGGCCATGCCCATGCCCAGAACCTGCGGGATTCTGGAGTGCGGGTGGTCATCGGCCAGCGGCCGGGTGGTGCCAACTGGGCCCTTGCCCGGGAGCACGGTTTTGAGCCGGTGAGCGCTGCCGAGGCCGCGGCGCAGGCGGACCTCATCATGATCTTGGTGCAGGACCAGTACCAGCCTCAAGTGTATCAACAGGAGATCCTGCCAGGGCTCACCGCGGGCAAGACCCTTCTTTTTGGCCATGGCTTCAACATCCACTACCACCAGATCGTGCCGCCCGCGGACGTGGATGTGGCCATGATCGCCCCCAAGGGCCCGGGGCATCTGGTGCGCCGGGAATTTGAGAAGGGCGGCGGCGTGCCGTGCCTGGTGGCGGTGCATCAGGATGCCACCGGTCAGGCCTTGCCCAAGGCCTTGGCGTACGCCGCAGGGATTGGCGGCGCCCGCTCGGGGGTCATCGAAACCACCTTCGCCGAGGAAACGGAAACGGACCTTTTTGGTGAGCAGGCCGTACTCTGCGGCGGCGTGAGCGAGCTCATCCGTGCGGGTTTCGAGACCTTGGTGGAAGCAGGATATCAGCCGGAAATCGCCTTTTTCGAGTGCATGCACGAGCTCAAGCTCATTGTGGATTTGCTCTACGAGGGCGGCTTCAAGAAGATGCATTACTCCATCAGTGACACCGCAGAGTTTGGCGACTACTGCACTGGCCCCCGCGTGATCGGCCCTGAATCCCGTCAGGCTATGCGCCAGGTGTTGCGGGAAATTCAAGACGGCACCTTTGCCCGTAACTGGATTTTGGAGAATAAAGCCGGCCTGCCGTCCTTTTTGGCCAAGCGGCGTCAGGCCCATGAACACGCCATTGAGCAGGTGGGAGACCGCTTGCGTTCCATGATGCGCTGGCTTGGGAAGTAGCCCCATCGACCCTCCCGCCACGGGCGCCCCGTGGCGGGATTTTGTTTGCATGGGCGCGATGTTTGCGTTAGGAGCCGTCTAACCGTAGGCATTGCCATGGAAGTTCCCAAGACTGAGACGCAGCTCCTCACCAAGGCGTGGAATCTGTTCTCGCAAGAGAACTTTGTCGGCGCCCATGATCTTTGCCTTGCTGGGTATGCGCAAGGCTTCCGCAGCTATGATTTGGTGCGCTTGCTCCTCGATAGCCTCAACAAAATGGGGCGGATCAGCGAGCAGGCGGACCTGACGCTGAAGATCTTGGCAGAAAACGAATACCCGCCCGCCACCGCTGCCAAGCTTTATTTCCGCGCGGGGCTCATCTTCCAACACCAACACAAGTATGACGAGGCCCGAGAGCTTTTCGAGAAAGTTCTCGCCCTGGATCCCGCATTTCCGGGAATCGAACAGCGCATCAAGGCCTTGGCTCCCAAGCCTGCGGTGGCCAGCAGTCGGTATTCGTATCTCGTGGAGCAGGGGATCGTTTCTCAAGAGGCGTTGGCCCGGGCCCTGGAATCCAAGGACCCTGATGCCATGCTCTTGGGTGAGCTCGGTGTGCCCAAGGAAGCGTTGGGAGAAAGCCTGGCTCGGTTTTACAAAACAGACTTCGTTCCGTTTTCCGCCACCAAGGAACCGCCGTTCGAGCTTTTCGAAAAACGGCGGTTGGATCCGGATTTTCTCAAGCGTTTCGGGTGGATCCCCTTCGAGCAGCAGGGGAATCAAATCGTGGTGCTCATGCTCAATCCCTATGATTTGGGGCGGCTCGACGAGATCCGCTTCATCTATGGGACATCGAGCATCGTTCCCAAGGTCACTTTGGCCCAAGACCTTGAGCAATATATTGATCATTTTTATCGCCAAATCACTGGCGGCGAGGATTTGGCTTCGGCGTTTGACGAGGACGTCACCACCGGGGATGTCGCTGCGGACGACACCCTTGAGGCGGACCTCTCGGAACAGGACAGCGAAGTAGTGCGCATGGTCAACGCCTTGCTGGTAGAGGCCTGGCGCAAAAATGTTTCGGATATCCATATCGAGCCCAATCCCTTCAGCCGCTATTGCCTCATCCGTTTTCGCATCGACGGCACCTGTCACGAGTTCCGTAAGGTTCGTCTCGCCTTGGCCCGGCCTATCGTCTCCCGCCTCAAGATTATGGCGCATCTCGACATTGCGGAGCGTCGCCTGCCGCAAGACGGTAAAATCAAAATCAAGCTTCCGGACCGCAATCAAGTGGTGGAATACCGCATGGCCACCATCCCCACCATCGAAAATCAGGAAGACGTGGTGCTGCGCGTCCTGGCTTCGGGAAAGCCTTTGCCGCTGGACAAGCTGGGGCTCTTGCCCCGCAACCAGGCGGCCTTTGAGGGCATGATCCGTAAACCGTATGGCCTGATTTTGGTGGTAGGGCCCACGGGGTCTGGAAAGACGACGACCCTGCATTCCGCGGTGAGCTACATCAACACGCCGGAGCGCAAGATCTGGACCGCAGAGGACCCGGTGGAGATCACCCAGGAAGGGTTGCGCCAGGTGCAGGTGCAGCCCAAGATCGGGCTGACCTTTGCCGCGGTGCTGCGTTCCTTTTTACGCGCCGATCCGGACGTCATCATGATCGGTGAGATGCGGGACAAGGAAACGGCGCATATCGGCGTGGAGGCTTCGCTCACGGGCCATCTCGTCTTCTCCACGCTGCATACCAATTCGGCGCCGGAGACCGTGACCCGTCTTCTGGACATGGATTTGGACCCCTTCAACTTCGCCGATTCGCTTTTGTGTGTCTTGGCCCAGCGTCTGGTCAAGACGTTGTGCCCGCACTGCAAAGAGGCCTATCCGGCTTCGGAGCAAGAAATCGAGGACCTGCGCATGGAGTTCGGCCCGGGCTTCGAT
>DPEO01000125.1:41258-53089 GCA_003530935.1 Desulfomicrobiaceae bacterium
ATCCACGAGCTCATGCTGAGCTCCGAGGGCATCAAGACCTCCATCAAATATCGCAAGCCTACGGAGGAGATCCGCTCCCAGGCGGTGGCGGACGGCATGCTTTCCCTCAAGCAAGACGGCATTCTCAAGGTGCTCCAGGGCCGTACGGATATGGAGCAAGTACGGGCGGTTGCCGGATGATCCTCTCGGCGAGTCAGTTGCGGGCCATCAAGGAGCGCAATGACGAAGAACTGCGCAAAGGCCGTTATGCCAAGCACGGCTATCCGGCGCATACCATTCAGGACTTGCTCCACACCATTGAGGCCCTGAAGAAAGAAAAAAAGAAATGGCAACACCTGGCTCAGGAGCGCGGCGAGGCCTTGCGGCGCATTCGGGAGCTGACGCGGTGTGTGGAGAAAGGCGCGGCGGATGCGGCGGCTTCTCCTGCAGATGCCTTCTGTACGGGGCTCGTGGACTGAGTTTGTTCGCCGGTGCTCACAACACGAACCGCCAGGAGAGTCCTGGCGGTTCGCTGTGTACCCAAAGGGCGTGGGCGCGTTAGGCGCCGAAGGCCTTTTCGAAATTGGGCACCACCTGTTTTTTCCGGGACATGACCCCAGGCAGCCAGGCGCGGCCGTTTTCCGGCTTCACCCCAAAGGCCTTTTCCACCACGGACTCGTCGTCGGAGGCGATGAGCATCTCCGAGCCTTCCTTCATGATGTCCGTCAACAACAGGAAGACGGAGTGGTTGCCCTTTTCCTCTTTGAGCTTCTTGATGTCCGCTTCCAGGTCAGCCTTGACAGCGTCCAGGATGGAGAGGTCCACCACTTCCAACTGGCCGATACCGACCATCTTGCCGCTCATATTGAAGTCCTTGTAGTCGCGCATGACCAGCTCGCGGGCCGGGGTGCCTTCCACTGCGGACTTGACCTTGAACATGGCCATGCCCAGGGCGTTCAGGTCGCTCTCGCCAGCGATCTTGGCCAGTTCTTCCGCGGCCTTTTTGTCCTTGTCGGTGCAGGTGGCGGACTTGAAGATGACGGTGTCGCTCAGGATGGCGCAGAGCATGATACCGGCGATGGATTTGGGGATCTCCACACCGTAGAAGTCGTACATGGACTTGATCACCGTGGCCGTGCAGCCCACGGGCCAGATCCAGCACTCCAAGGGATTGGGGGTGGTGACGTCACCCAGCTTGTGATGGTCCACGATGCCCAGGATTTCGGCCTGCTTGATGTCATCCGGAAGCTGCGCCAGATCCGAAGTATCCACCAGGAAGACCTTCTCACCGGCGTAGGAGGTCTTGACCGCAGGGGCCGGGACGCCGAACTTTTCCAGGATGAACTTGGTCTCGGGATTCAGTTCGCCCAGAGCGGCCGGGGTGCAGGGAACGCCCAGCTTGGTCTTGAGATCGGCCAGGGCGATGGCGCTGCAGACGGTATCGGAATCAGGGCTCTTGTGACCGAATACGAACACGGACATGGGGTTTCCTCCTCCAAGGTTGAAGTATGAACCAAAACTTTGTTCCAAATATCACAACCTCTCGCCGCTGCCAAGCCCCAGCAGGGGAGTTTTTTTGAAAAGCTCGAATCACAGGAGTGAGCCGGAGGTGGATAGCGCCAGGGCAATACTCATGGCCACGAGGCTTGCGGTTGCCGTGGCCAGGGCGCGGTGGGTGCGCAGGCAGAGGACTCCACCCATGAAGGCGGGAGCCAGAAGAATGGGCCAAGAAATCGGGGTGTGGGGAAGCGGCAGAAGGTTCAGGAGCCGGATCCCTGCAAGCAGAACCACTGCAAAGACGAGAAAGAGCGTCCATCCGAGGACCCATTGTTCGGCCACGGAGCGCACAACGATGGAATCAGGGTCGAAGAAGCTCATGCGGGGGCGGCGGTTGGTATCGGCAAGGCGCATGAGGGCTCTGTCTTGGCGTTTGCGATAGAAGAGCTCAATGTTTGCCGCCCCGTGGGCGCACAGGGCGGATCCGAGAAGGACGGCCAGGGCGAGGAACATGGACGGCGCAGAAATATGGCGCAGAGTGGTGGCCGCAAGGGTGAAGGCAAGGAGGCCGTTGGGGGGCACGTAGGCGCCGGCGGGAAAGAGGTCGAGCCAAAGAAGTTCGAAGAAGACTCCTATGAAAACGACCGAGGCGTCCGCCGTGGCTGCGCCCCAGAGCAGGGCTGCGGCTATTGGTCGGTGGAGGAGCGAGGTGTCGACGCAGAAGCGCGAAAGATTGAGGAGGGCAAAAAAAAAGCGCTGAGCATAAGGGTCGGCCAATGGGGATCGAAACTCATAAGTGCACCGTGACGGATTTTCCCGGCACACACCGGAAATCGAGCTCCACGCCGTGGTCGTGAAAGAAGATCAGGCATGAGCGGTCTTCTTCCGACACGCATACATGGGCGCAGAGTTGCTGTTTTCCGGGGCCGTCGTGAAGGTTGCCGATGTTGACGCTGTGGATGCGGCAGCCGCTGGTGTAGGCCAGCTGGGCGTCCGGGCAGGTGGCGAAGAGCACCATGATGTGCGGATCCGCGGCTTGGGTGTGGAGACTTTCCAGCACAGAGGCCAATTCCGTGACCCGGCAGCAGAGGAACGTCACGTCATCGGGGATCGCCAGGCGCATGATTTCCTGGCGTAACGGGTCTGCTGCCAAGTCATCATTGGCCACCACCAGGATGCTCGCCCCTACGTAGGGCATCCATGCTTCGATGACCTGGCCGTGCACCAGACGGTTGTCGATGCGAAACCAGAGCATTATTCCGAAACCTTACGCCGCAGGACCTCGCCGGCCACGAGGATGCCTTGTTTGCCGGCGGATTTTGCCTCCAAGGCCACTTGGTGCAATGTCCCCGAGCGGTTGGTGAGCGCTTTGAGCAGGAGGGGGAGATTGACCCCGGAGACGACTTCCACCTTCCCCTGAAGAAGCAGCGAAAGACTGAGGTTGGACGGCGTGCCGCCGAACATGTCCGTGAGGATGAGGACCCCGTTGCCGCGGTCCAAGCGGCGGACGTGGTCTTTGATGTCTCCGAGGATCGTATCCATGGGACGGGTGTCGTCCACTGCCACCACGGCGCATCCTTCTTGGGGGCCAAGGATGGTTTGGGCGGCATCGAGCAGATGCTCACCAAAGGTGCCATGGGTGACAAGCAGCACGCCGATCATGATTCCTCCTTGGGGGTAAGTCCCGCACAGGGCATGGCGTGCCTAGCGTTTCTTTGGCCTTATGGCAATGTCCAATGACGGTGCTCGACGGTTACGGTGCGGCCTTGAGCCCGGAAGTGGGCGCCTACGCGTTCCGCAACGGCGACGGAACGGTGGCGGCCTCCGGTGCAGCCCAGGGCCAGGGTGAAGCGGAAACGGCCTTCGGCTTCGAGAAGCGGGATCATGGTATCCAAAAGTCCTATGAGCTTGGGGAGAAATGCCTGGGCAATAGGGTTTTCGAGGACAAACGCGGCCACTTCGGGGTCCTGCCCGGTGCCTTGCCGCAGGGAGGGCTCGAAGTAGGGATTGGGGAGGAAACGGACATCAATGACGGTATCCGCTTCCGAGGGCATTGCGTGTTTGAACCCAAAGGTGATGAGATGCAGACGCATGCCCTGTGGAGCACTGCTCAGTGTCTCCCAGCGGCTTTGGATGGCGCGGCGTAGATCGTGGATGGAATAGTGGGTGGTATCGATGACGAGGTGGGCGCCGTCGCGGATAACGGCCAGGAGGGATCGCTCGGTTTCAATGGCTTGCTCAAGGCCGGGGGTGGTTGTGCTGAGCGGGTGGGGACGCCGTGTGGCGGCATAGCGCCGCAGCAAGGTCGAAGTGGAGGCTTCAAGAAAAAGCACCGTGGGGGTGGGATGGAGTTTGGCGAGGATTTCCTGCCATTGCTGGGCGAGGGCCGGCTGCCGGAGATCCATGCCCAGGGCCAGTCCGGCATAGGCATCTGCGGAGGAGCGGAAAAAGAGGTCCACAAGGTCCGGAGCCATGGCTGCCGGCAGATTGTCCACGCAAAAAAGCCCCATGTCCTCCAGGATGTTCAGGGCCGTACTCTTTCCAGACCCAGAAAGGCCGGAAACGATGACCAGGGGCTTGGTGGCTGTGGGAGGGGCCATAGAATTCAGGGCAGTGGGTAGGAGGTCATGAGTTCGAAAAGTTGGGAGGGCGGGGCGCTGAGAAAACTTTGGCGGAAGCTTGTATCCCGCAAGAGGCGCGCCAGGGAGGCCAATACCTTGAGATGCATACCGGCGCCCCCCGCTGGAGCGAGTACCAGCGTAATGATGTGCACTGGTTTATGGTCGACGCTGTCGAACTCCACGCCTTGAGTACTGCGCCCCACGACGACGGCGATATGGTCCAGCCCGTCCACCTTGCCGTGAGGGATAGCAATGCCATCGCCGATGGCAGTGGAACCAAGCCGTTCCCGTTCTAAAAGGATTTGGACGACGGCCTCCGGGGATACGCTTGGGAAAAGTGGTATGACCGGGCGCACAAGTTCGGCCAGGACCTCGGTCTTGGTCCTGGCCGAAAGTTCAGGAAGTACATGACTTGGATGGAGAAATTCGGAAAATTGCATGATTAGATGCCTGGATCGATGAGTCCGAACCCACCACTGCTTCTGCGATACACCACGTTGATGCGTTCGGTCTCGGCGTTGAGGAAGACGAGGAAAGTGTCTTCGGTTGTTTCCAATTGGAGCGCAGCCTCCGCCACAGTCATGGGTTTGGGGTCGAAGTGGTCGCTGCTTTCCACGACCGTGTGTGGAGCACCCTCGGATTGTTCCAGGCGAAGCACGTCCATGCGCACCGGAACCCCTTTGCGACGTGTTTTGTTTTTATCGCGGATTTTCCGCAGTTGGGCTTCGAGTTTCTCCCAAACCAAATCCACAGTGGCATACATGTCATTACTTTCGTCTTGAGCAGAGAGGTGAAGGTCTCTGCCCACGAGGACGACTTCGGCGATATGCCGGTACTTCTCCACCTCAAGGTTGACCTGGAGCTCCGTGTCGTCTCGATCTCCAATATATTTGACGAGTTTTTGGAAACGATCCCGGGCGTATTTGCGCAAGTGGTCCGAAGGCTCGAAATTTTTGAAGTTGAAGACGATGTTCATAGCAACCTCCTTGCGTTCGGTTGGGTCGAATGACCAATTAGAGAATCCGGCGTCTTCGGGAAGAAGACTCGATTCCCAGTACCGCACGGTATTTCGCCACAGTCCGGCGGGCGATGTTGATATCCAGGCGCTCTTTGAGCACCGCAGCAATCTTCTCATCGCTGAGCGGGTGCGCCGGGTCCTCTTCGTTGACCAATTGTTTGATGATGGCCTTGACGCTTTCGGAGCCCACCTCAGAGCCGTCGTCCATGGAAAGTCCGGAGTTGAAGAAAAATTTCAGCTCGAACACCCCATGCGGGGTCGCCACGTATTTGTTGCTGGTAATACGGCTCACCGTGGATTCGTGCATGCCAATGTCCTCGGCCACATCCTTGAGCACCAGAGGCTTGAGCTTGGTGACCCCGTGACGGAAAAAATCCTGCTGGAAGCGCACGATGCTCTCCATCACTTTATAGAGCGTCTTTTGGCGCTGCTGCAAGCTTTTTAAAAGCCATTGGGCGGAGCGGGCTTTTTCTTGGATGTAGTCTTTGTCGGGGCCTTGGCCGCCTTGGAGCAAGGTATCGTAGTGGGAACTGATCTGCAGGCGAGGCAGCCCCTCTTCGTTGAGCAGCACCACGAATTCGCCGTCGAACTCGTGCACGAACACGTCCGGGCTGACGTACACCGTGGCTTCGCTGCCAAAGCTTGCGCCCGGCAGAGGTTCTAGGCTTTGGATGATATCCAGGTAGGCGCGCAGGTCTTCCAGCTCGATCTTGAATTTCCGCGCCAGTGGTTTGAAACGCTTGCGTTCGATGTCTTCCAGGTGATCGCGCACCAAGGTGGTGAGAATGGGATCGTCTTGCCCCAACACCTCAAGTTGCACCAGCAGGCACTCCCGCAGGGAGCGGGCCGCGACGCCCACCGGGTCCATGCGCTGGATGCGGGCGAGCACCGCCTCGATGGCCTCGCGCTGGGCGCCGGTCTGCTCCATGAGATCTTCCAGGGTGGCCGTGAGGTAGCCGCGGGAATCGAGATTGCCGATGATGGCTTCGCCAATGGCTTGGCTCGCCTCGTCGAGGTCGGAGAGCCGCAGTTGCCAAAGCAGGTGGCCTTCCAGGGAGGGCTTGCCGGAGATGCGTCCTTCCCAGGGGGTCATTTCTTCTTGGAGTTCGGCTTCCTTGTTGTGTTGCTTACTGGTGCTCGCAAAGTCGCCTAAATAGGTTTCCCAATCGGCGTTGCGCAGCAGGTCTCGTTCGTTGCAGGAGAGGGCCGCTGTGGCGAGTTCCGGGGGAGTGGAAGGGACGTCTTCCGTGATCTCGGGCGTGGGGTGGTCCGTGGCTTCTTCTAAAACCGGATTCTCCAAAAGTTCCTGCTGGATAGCCTCCAGAAGTTCCAGACGGGAAAGCTGGAGCAGCTTGATGGCCTGCTGGAGCTGGGGAGTCATCACCAGCTGTTGGGTCAATTTCAGATTCTGCCGCAGTTCCAATCCCATAGACGTTTCCTTTGCATGGAGGGGATGCCCTCGTGATGCTTGCCTTCTGCCATAGACGGCTGGGCCTGGCAATGTCTTGATTTTTTCTGGGATTTCTTTTTCCGCTTACAGGCAGAATCCTTCACCCAGATACACGGAGCGGGCCATGGGGCTGGCCACGATGTCGTTGGGAGTGCCGGAGAGCACGACGCGTCCATCGTGAACCAGGTAGGCGCGGGTGCAGATGGCGAGGGTTTCGCGCACGTTATGGTCCGAAATGAGGATGCCGATGCCCCGTTGGCGCAAGTTGGCGATGATGCCTTGAATGTCGGCCACGGCCAAGGGGTCGATACCCGCGAAAGGCTCATCGAGCAGCAAGAATTGCGGTTTGCGGATGAGGGCCCGGGCGATTTCCAGGCGTCGGCGCTCGCCTCCAGAAAGGAACGACGCCGGCTGGTCCGCCAGGCGGAGAATCCCCAGTTCTTCGAGGAGATGTTGGGCCGTGCGCTCCTGTTCGGAGCGTGGGAGCCCGGTATATTCGAGGACGATGCGCAGGTTGTCTGCCACGGAAAGATTGCGGAATATCGAGCTTTCCTGCGGCAGATAGGAAAGGCCGAGAAGGGCGCGGCGGTGAAGCGGCAGGCGGGTGATGTCATGCTGATCGAGAGTCACCGTGCCGGCGGACGGGGTGGTGAGGCCGGCAAGCATGTAGAAAGTCGTGGTCTTGCCCGCCCCATTGGGACCGAGCACGCCGACGATCTCGCCGGGCTGCACCTCCAGGTCGATGCCCCGTACCACCTCCCGCCGTCGGTAGCGTTTTATGAGCCCCAATCCTACGAGGCTCATGGCTTCTTCTCCAACAATCCGGGGGTTGTCTTGGGCGCAAGGAAGATGGCCTCCACCCGTTGTTTGGCGCCGCCGCGCACCTCGCTTTTGCCGTCTTTGAGGTACAAGACGATGACCTCGCCGCGGATGCTGTTTTTGCCCTCACGAACCTCAGGATTGCCTTCCAGGGTGACGGTTTCGGTGCGGGCGTCGAAGGTGGCCCGTTTCCCGGTGCCGCTGCGGTTTTGGGTGGTCTGGATGCGCACGTTGCCTTCGGCGACGATGGACCGCACTTTGCCCTGGGGGGATGTGGCCGCGGCCTTGGATGCGCCTTCCTCCAGATGTACGGTGACCGTATCGGCCCAGAGCTCCATGTCCTCACGGGTGGCGTGGACCGCGCCGCGAAAGACGATTCGTCCGGCTTTTTGGAGATATTCCATGGAGTCCGCTTGGATGGCCACCGGCTGCTCTTCTTGGGCAGGCGCAGCCAGGGCCGGAGGGGCCAGGAAGAGACCGAGAAGTATGAGAACAGGGAGCATGGTCATTTCCTTTCAGGGTGGATGACGGCCTGGACGCCGCCGGTGGCAATGATACGCTCTTCGGAAAGAAACACCTGGACTTCCGGAGCGTCGAGGTCAAGGCGCGGGCCGCGCACCTGCACAGATCCCGCAAAGACGAGGCGGGCGTCCGCCTCGTTGTAGCGCATGCTCTGGGCGCTCATGGTGTGGTCGCGCATCTGTGCCGTGAGATTGCCCACGAGTTCCGCTTCGCCGCGTTTTTGCCACACCTGGCCGTGGAGGGCCGTGGCAGTGATGGGCCCGTGCGGGCTGAAATAGTGGATGCGCGGGGCGGTGATGCGCAGGGTGTCGGTGGCCTGATCGTAGTCCGCCTGCTGGCCGTCCAGCTCCCACAGAATGGTGCCGTTTTGGCCGTGGGTGAGATGAGGATCGGTGAGCTGGAGCGTGGCCTGGAGCGGCGGAAGGGAGGGGGCAGGCTCAGGGGTCCACATGCGCAGGGCGATCCACGCGCCGCCGAGAGCGGTAAGGACGCCGCTGACAAGGAGAACACCCCACCAGATCAGCCGTTGGTCCAATGGGCGCATATGGATTCCCAATGTCCTTGAGCGCGGAGGATCAGCTCTACGGCGTCGCGCACTGCGCCGTTGCCGCCACCGTGGGGCGTGACCCACAGGGCTTGGGCCAGGATCTCCGGCCGGGCGTTGGCGACGGCCAAGGGGAGTCCCACCGCCCGCATAGGGGCAAGATCCACGAGGTCGTCGCCCAGGTAGGCCGCCTGCTCCAGGCTCAGGTTTTCGTCGGCCAAGATGCGGGAGAGCGAGTCCATTTTATGATGAAATCCCGGGTAGTAATGGGAAATTCCCAATTCGGTCACCCGGGCGCGCACCGCTGCGGAGTCCAGCCCCGTGATCACCGCGAGTTGTAGTCCTCCGTGGAGCGCCATTTTCATGCCCAGACCGTCGTGGACGTGGAAGCGTTTTTGGATGTGGCCGTGGGCGTCGTAATAGAGTCCACCATCGGTGAGGACGCCGTCCACGTCGAGAACGAGGAGCCGAACTTTGCGTGCTGCCTCCACGACGTGGGCAGGAATTTCAAAGGATTGGGGCATGAGGGAGACTCCACAGGGCTTGGATTTCCCGAAGTAGCGGCTCGAGCGCGGCAAGGGGCCAGGAATTGGGGCCGTCGCACAGGGCGCGCTCGGGCTCGGGATGGGTTTCCAAAAAGAGTCCCTGGCATCCGCAGGCCGCTGCAGCGCGGGCAAGGCAGGGGACGAAGCGGCGGTCCCCGCCGGAGCGGTTTCCTTGGCCGCCCGGCAGTTGCACCGAGTGGGTGGCGTCGAAGACCACCGGATAGCCGTGGCCCGCCAGGATGGGCAGGGAGCGGAAATCCACCACCAGGTTGTTGTAGCCAAAAGAAGTGCCTCGCTCGGTGAGCCAGATGCGCGTACCGCCGGCAGCTTCGATTTTGGCCACCGCGCCCGCCATATCCCAGGGCGCCACGAACTGGCCTTTCTTGACATTGACGATACGCCCGGTTTTTGCCGCAGCCTGGAGGAGGTCCGTCTGGCGGCAGAGAAACGCCGGGATTTGGATGACGTCCGCCACTTCGGCCACGGCTTGGGCCTGACCAGGCTCATGGATGTCCGTGAGGATGGGAAGGCCGGTGCGTTCTTTGATCTGGGCAAGCCACTGGAGGCCAAGCGTAAGGCCAGGGCCGCGGAAACTCGCCCCGGCGCTGCGGTTGGCCTTGTCAAAGGAGCTTTTGAAGATCACCGGGAGGTTCAGCGCTGCTCCCACCTGAGCCACGTGCTGGGCCACTTCCAGGGCGAGCTCAAGGCTCTCCAAGGCGCATGGCCCGGCGATGACAAAATGGTAGTGGCGGAGTTTGTGGAAAAGATCCATGGGCTATGCCCCGCGTTGGTAGGCCAGGGCCGCGGCGATGAAGTCCCGGAAAAGCGGGTGCGGCTGCATGGGCGTGGAGGTGAACTCCGGATGGAATTGGCAGCCGAGGAACCAGGGGTGGTCTCGCAACTCTACGATTTCCACCAAGGTTTCATCCGGGGAGGTGCCGCTGATGACGAGCCCTGCCGCTTCCAGGCGTTCTTGATAGGCGGTGTTGAACTCGTAGCGGTGGCGGTGGCGCTCCCATACTTCTTCGGCCTTGTAGGCGGCGTGCGCCAGCGTACCGGGGCGCATACGGCAGGGGTAGGCGCCAAGACGCATGGTGCCGCCCTTGTCGCAGCCAGGATCCCGGTACTGCATGCAGCCGGAGCGGAAGTCGTACCATTCGCGCATGAGGTAGATGACCGGGTCCGGAGTCAGGGGGTCGAGTTCCTCCGAGTTGGCCTGCGGGAGCCCAAGGACGTTCCGGGCGTACTCGATGACCGCGCACTGCATCCCCAAGCAGATGCCGAAGAACGGAATGCCTTGGGTGCGCGCATAAGCGATGGCCTGAATTTTTCCTTCCACACCGCGGGTGCCGAAGCCGCCGGGCACGAGGATTCCATGGACTCCCTGCAAAAGCGCGGGGGCGGTTTCCGCGGTGACGGTCTCAGAGTTGATGTAGCGGAAGCGGACGCGGGCCCGGTTGGCGACCCCGCCGTGGGTGAGGGCCTCGTGCAGGCTTTTGTATGCTTCTTTGAGGTCCACGTACTTGTCCACCACCGCGATTTCCACTTCATGCTCTGGATGGTGGAGGGTGTGGACGAGTTGCCGCCATGGGTCCAGGTTGGGATTTTTGGCCGCCAAGCGCAGCAGGATGGCGATCTTTTGATCTACCCCTTCTTCGTAAAGCATGAGGGGGAGCTCGTAGATGTGGTTGACGTCGATGGCGGTAAAGACCGCGTCTTTGTCCACATTGCAGAATAGGGCGATTTTATTTTTGATGTCTTCGGAAAGCTCTACTTCGGAGCGGCAGAGAATGATGTCCGGCTGGATACCGAGGCTGCGCAGCTCCTTGACCGAGTGCTGGGTGGGTTTGGTTTTGACCTCGCCCGCGGCCTTGATGAAGGGCACGAGCGTGAGATGGATGTAGAGTACATTGTCTTTGCCCAAGTCCGCCCGTAGTTGGCGGATGGCCTCGAGAAACGGCAGCCCTTCGATGTCACCCACGGTGCCGCCGATTTCCACGATGACCAGGTCCATGTCCTCATTGGCGAGGCTCAAGATGGCACTTTTGATCTCATCGGTGATGTGGGGGATCACCTGGACCGTGCCTCCGAGATAGTCGCCCCGGCGTTCTTTGGTGATGACCGAGTGGTAGATGCGGCCTGAGGTGTAGTTGTTGTTCTGGCCCAGATGGATGCCCAGATAGCGCTCGTAATGGCCAAGATCCAGGTCTGTTTCCGCGCCGTCGTCGGTGACGTAGACCTCACCGTGCTGGAACGGGTTCATGGTGCCGGGGTCGACGTTGATATAGGGGTCGAGCTTCTGGATGGTGACCCGAAGCCCTCGGGCCTTGAGCAACGCCGCGATGGAAGCTGCTGCCAGTCCTTTGCCCAAAGAGGAGAGCACGCCGCCGGTGACGAAGAGAAACTTGGTGGTCATGAAAACCTCATGCGATGTCGTGAATGGGTGGTTCAAGAAAAATGGGCCACCTGCGGCAGCCCGGGAACCATCTTTCATGGTCTTTGAGGACCTAGAGGGCAGCGTGGCTTTTGTCAATCAGCCCCTACCTTCAGCCCCTACCTTCCACCCCACGATTTGGCGTTGGGCGGCGCTGAATTCCACTCCCACTTCCAGGACCCGCACCCCTGGGGCGCGGTATTTGGCGGCGTAGTTTTTGGTTTGGATCTGGGTAAGGGCGGTGCCGGTGGGGGTGTCCTGGTGGATGACCTTGAACTCGAAGATCCACACCGTGTCGTGGTGCCGCACCGTCAGGTCGCAGCGGCCAAAGCTGCTTACGTCTTCAGCGATGATGGAGAGCCCGAGCGAGGCCAGGTGGCTGTAGAACACACTGGCGAAATA
>DPEO01000017.1 GCA_003530935.1 Desulfomicrobiaceae bacterium
AACCGCCCGGGGGGAGTGGTCTTGACCTGCTTTGGGGAGTCCGGGCGGCAAAAACCGAAGAAAAAAACCGGTGAAGCCTTCCCCTTCGGTTTTTGAAATACCTATTCTTGGCCTGCCTCCGCCATGAGCGCGGCCAGTTCTTCACGGATGGCCCGGGCCGCCACCCGCGGGGCCTCGTCCTCGATGAGGGTGTGGATCCGTTCTTCCAGGTTCGCGTTCACGTTTTCCATGGTTTGGGCCATGGCATCCAGACGGGCGGCAAGGGCCGTGATCTGTGCGTCCCGGGCGGCGAGCTGCTGTTTGAGGGCCGCCACTTCGGCATCCCTGGCCGCCACCTGGGCGCGTACGGCCTCGATCTCCGCATTTTGCGCCGCTATGGTCTGCCGGAGGGCGGCGGCGTCTTCCGGCAGGATGCCGTCTGCAGATGGGGCCGCTTCGGGGGCCTTCGGGGCGGCACCCTCCGAGAGGGTCGCAATTTCTGCGCGCAGAGCGGCCAATTCTTCACGCAGCGGGGCCGCCCAGGTGTCCAGGTCCGGGAGCGCCGGTGCTTCGGCTTGGGGCGCCGGGTCCTGGCGCACGGCGGCGGTGGCTGCGGCGAGACGATCGTCCACTTGGGCAAGGACAAGGGCCATGAGAGCGGGGAAGAAAGGAAGTTTCTCCGGGTCCTCGGGAAGGTTCAAGGGGCCCGTGTGCTCCGTGTTTTCGGAGAGAGCCGTTTCCTGCGCCTCCTCCGGATCGGGCGTTGCTTCGGCGTCGCCTGCCGGCGCATCGACCGTGGTCGCCTCCTGGGTGGACCCGTCGTCCAGGGGGGCTTCTGCGTCGGACGCCAGGGGCGCAAGGTCTGGCTCCGTGAGGAGATCGGCGTCCTCGGCGGATGCAGGCCCCAGGTCGGGCTCTGCCGTGAGGTCGTCTTCCAGGAGGTCTGCGTGCGCTGCGGCGGAAGGCTCGGACGCTGGCGTCGCGGGCTCGGTGTTTGCCGCGGTCGCTGCCGGCGCGTCGTCGGCAACGGCCGGTGTCTCGGCGAAGATGTCCAGGTCGTCTGCGGCGAGCGGGGAATCCTCCTCCGTGTTGAGGACGATGTCGGCGTCGGGATCAAGGACTTCCGTTGCCGCGGGGAAGGCATCTTCTTGCGGCGGCGTGGGGGCGTCCAGGTCCGCCAGCGGGTCGAGATCCGGGGAGACGTCCTCCAAGAGGGCGTCGAGCTCGTCGTCCAGACTCTTGGGGTCCACGGCGTTTTCCGCCGGAAAGTCGTCCAGACCCGAAGTAATGGGTGCGTCTTCCTCGATGATGTCCGTGAGTTCAATGATTTCGTCGTCTGCGTGCATACTTCCCCCGCCAAGGTTGTCGCCTGTGCTTGATGTCCTCGCCGTCTATCCCAAGTGGCCGCGAAAAAAAAGCCCCATCCGCCGGGACGGATGGGGCAACCAAGGGCCCGTGCTTGTGCTTTGACAACGCCGCGCTACCGGCACCTTACTTCATGTGGCACTTGCCGCAAGCAGTCGGGCCAGTGGGCTTCTTTTCCTTTTTGAGCGCCTTGTGGCAGTCCAGGCACTGTTTGTGGAAGGCGTTTTCCACCAGCTTGATGTCCTTGGCATTGGCCGCGGTCTTGGCTTCCTTGGAGTCATGGCAGCCCGCCGAGGTGCACTGTTTGATCGCGCCATCCTTTGCCATGGTGTGATGGCACTTGGCACACTCGAAAGCCGCGTGTTTGGAATGGGGGAACGGCACTGCTTTCTGCAAGGGTTTTCCGTTCTTGGTCTGCATGCCTTCCGGGGCCTTGATGACGTAGTCATCGCCTGGGGCTTTTTCCGTGGCCGAGAACAGGGGTGCAGTGCCCAAAGCGAGCAGCAGCACACAGAACAGGCTGACAATCATGGATTTTTTCATTTTTCCTCTACCTCCACAAAAAAATGTTCTGAAAAGCACAAGCACGCATATCTATAGAGAGGGTCTTGGTTTTCCGTCAAGGATGGGCCGTGGTTTGGGGGGCAAAAGCGCGGGTAGCCTCCAGGATGCGTTCCAGATCCGCGTCGGTGTGGGCAAAGGAGAGGAAGGCGCATTCGAAGCCCGAAGGCGCAAGAAAGACGCCGTGTTCGCGCATGTGGCGGAAAAATTGTCCGTAAAGGGCGGTATCCATGGTCTGGGCGCTGGGAAAATCCGTCACCGGGCGCTCGGTGAAGAAGAGGGTGAACATGGAGGCCACGGTGTTGCACTGCACGGCAATGCCCTTGGCGCGCAGGATGTCCGTCATCTCCGAGGCCAAGGCGCGGGTGCGCCGGGCGAGGGCGTCGTAGTCGTGGCCTTCCAAAAGGCGCAGCGTCGCCAGCCCTGCGGCCATGGCCACGGGGTTCCCCGAGAGGGTCCCGGCTTGATACACCGGTCCTTGAGGGGCGATGTGTTCCATGATTTCCCTGCGACCGCCGTAGGCCCCTACGGGCAGGCCGCCGCCGATGATTTTGCCAAGACACGTGAGGTCCGGCTGGATGCCCAAGGCCGCCTGCGCCCCGCCGTAGGCCAGGCGAAAGCCGGTGATGACCTCGTCGAAGACGAGGAGCGCCCCGTATTGGGTGCACAGCTCGCGGAGGGTTTCCAAGAATCCCGGCTGCGGGGGGACCAGGCCCATGTTGCCGGCCACAGGCTCCACGAACACACAGGCGATGTGGTCGCCACGCTCGGCAAAAAGAGTGCGGACCGCCTCGGTGTCGTTGTAGTGGGCAAGGAGGGTGTGCTGGACCACGGCCTGGGGTACACCGGGCGTGCCGGGAATGGCTTGGGTGGCGACGCCGGAGCCGGCGCTGGCGAGAAAGGCGTCGGCATGGCCATGGTAGCCGCCGTGGAATTTGAGTACCAGATCGCGGCCGCTGTAGCCTCGGGCCAGACGCAGGGCGCTCATGGTGGCCTCGGTGCCGGAGGAGACCATGCGCACCATCTCGATGCTCGGTACCGCGCGGATCACGGCCTCCGCCAATTCCACTTCCAGCCGACAGGGTGCGCCGTAGCTGGTGCCTCGGCGCACCGCCTCGATCACCGCGGCTTCCACTTCTGGATGGGCGTGGCCGAGGAGCATGGGGCCCCAGGACATGACGAGGTCGATGAGTTCGGCGCCGTCTTCGGTGGTGATGTGGCTGCCCTGGGCGCTGGCGATGAAAAGGGGCGTGGCCTCGACGCTCTTGCAGGCCCGCACGGGGCTGTTGACCCCGCCGGGGATGTATCTGCAGGCACGTTCGAACAATGCTTCGGAAGAGTGCATTTGTGCTCCTCAATAGGGTTAAAAATATTCCATGGACGTTTTCTTGAGCTCTTTATCGCTGAAGAGGATGTCGTATTGGGTGACTCCCGTGAGCTCTTGGATGCGGCGGACTACTTCCAAGCATTCGTCTTGGGTGCGCCCATGGATCATGGTATAGAGGCTATATGGCCAATCGAGGCAGTTGCGGCGCAAATAGCAATGGGAAATCTCCGGCTGGGCCGCCATGATGCGGCCTGCGGCGTCTTCATCCACGCCGTCTTCCACATACCAGACCACCATGGCGTTGAAGCCGTAGCCTGCCTGTTGATGGCGGAGCGTGGCCCCAAAGCGGCGGATTTGGCCGCCTTTTTTGAGGCGCCGCAGCAGCGCGAGCACTTCCTCCTCGGTGACCCCGGCTGCACGGGCAATGTCGGCGTAGGGAGTGGCGCTGTCGGGAAGCGTGCCTTGCACCATGCGCAGTACTTGGCGTTCGCTGGGGGTAAATTCCATGGGCCTTCCTCGATATTTTCCATGAGTTTCGTTGCGGAAGCTGTAGTCCCTTTGCCGTGGACCTGCAAGGGGGGGCGGCTGCCCTCGAGGAGGGCGCCGGTGGACAGGAAATAAGGGTGTCGGTAGGTTCGGGACGTGCATTTCGTGGAAGGAGGTGTGGATGCGGACGGTGGTGTTGGGTGCGGGCAGTTGGGGGACCGCGTTGGCGCACGCGCTGGCGCTTTCGGGGAAAGAGACCGTGCTTTGGGGCCGCAGTGCCGCCCTCATGGCCCATATGGCCCAATGCAGGGAGAACCGCCGCTATTTGCCGGGATGGCCTGTGGCCGCGGCCGTACGTCCCACGGCGGACATAGCGGCGGCCTTGCGCGGTGCCGCGTTGGTGGTGCTTGCCATCCCCTGCCAGCGCTTAGCCGCGTTTTTGCAGGAACATGCCGGACTTTTTCCCCAAGGCGCGGCTGTGGTGTGCGCCGGCAAGGGTGTGGAGCAGGGGAGTCTGCGCACCATGGGCCAGGTGGTGGCTGCAGAGCTTGGCGCACGGCAGGTGCGCTACGGCGTGCTTTCCGGTCCCTCTTTTGCGGAGGGGGTCATGGCGGGGCAGCCTACGGCCGTGGTCTTGGGGTGCGCCGATGCGGCGTTGGGGGAACGTATCCAGGCGCGTTGTGCCAGCCCGGCCTTTCGGGTGTACGGCACCACGGATGTGTTGGGGGTCGAGCTTGCCGGCGCGCTCAAAAACGTCATGGCCATTGCCGCGGGGCTCGCCGACGGTCTGGGGTTTGGGGAGAACGCCCGTGCGGCGCTCATCACCCGGGGGTTGGCGGAGATGGCCCGCCTGGGCGAGGCCATGGGGGCCCGGGCCCAGACCTTCATGGGGCTCGCCGGGCTGGGGGATTTGGTGCTCACCTGCACCGGGGATGCAAGCCGTAACCGTCGCGTGGGGCTGGCCGTTGGCCGGGGGCAAACCCTGGACGCCGCCTTGGCGCAGGTAGGCGGCGTGGCCGAAGGGGTGTGGACCACGCAGGCCGTGCAGGTGCTGGCGCAGCGATTGGGCGTGGAGATGCCCATCTGTGAGCAGGTCCATGCCGTGCTCTTTTCCGGCAAGAGTCCTGCGGAGGCGGTGGCGGCCTTGATGGGGCGGCCGCTGCGTTGGGAGACCTAGCCTTCGGGCGCTGCGGCGAGGGCCTGCACCCATACGGTGCGGCGCCGCGGGCCATCGAACTCCGCCAGAAAGATCCGCTGCCAGGTGCCGAGCCGCAGCCGCCCGGACTCCAGCATCACCGATACCGAACTGCCGACCATGATCGTTTTGATATGGGCGTCGGCGTTGCCCTCCACGTGGCGAAAATGGGAACTTTGCGGAACGAGGCGGTGGAGAAAGGCGAGGACGTCGTGGGCCACGTCCGGGTCCGCCCCTTCGTTGATGAGGATGCCGCAGGTGGTATGCGGGCTGAAGACCATCAGGGCCGCTGCCTGGGAGTGCCGGGCTGCGGCAGCGGCCACCTGCTCGGTGATGTCCACGAGTGCTTCGCGGCGGGAGGTGGATACGGTGAAGCTCGTCATTTGAGCGGAATCTCCACGCACAGGGCGTTGCCGCAGCGGTTGTGGGAGAAACGGGTGGTGAGCAGCCGGAAGATTTCGTGGCCACGGCCGCTTTCCGCTTCGGGGTCGCTTGAGCGACGGAGCCAGGCTTGCCAATCGAAGCCGTGACCTTGATCTTTGACGTAGAGGCGCAGCTTGCCCTGCCGGTGCTTGAGCCGCCACAGGACCTCCTTGGCGGGGTCGGCGCCGTTGCCGTGCAGGATGGCGTTGTTGAGGGCCTCCCGGGTCACCAGGGCGACGTCGAAGAACCGATTCTCGGCCCCGTGGCGGACAAGGAATTCCCGCAAGAGCTCGACGCTGCGGTCTACGTGGCGTAGTTCCGAACTCATCTGCACTTCGATGTCGTGTTCGAGGACTGTGGCGGCGAACATGTCAAACCTCGATGCCCAAGAGCACGCTGTCGTCTTCGGCAGGGCCCTTGCGGGTGGCGATATATTCATGGATGGCCTCCACGGCAGCGGTGATGGGCAGGGACGAAGCGGAGCGGATGGCGGCCCACAGCAGGGCGATGCCTTGGTCCCGCGTGATGGGGGGATCGCCGAAGCCTTCGATGAGCCCATCGGTGTAGAGAAAGACCCGGTCTCCGGGGTGGGCGGCGATGTCTTGGGGCGTCCACAGGGCGGCGTCGAACACGCCGAGGATGTCGCCCTCGGCTTGGATGAGCTCTATGTCGCCGTCCTTGCGGGCGAGAATCGCCGGGGGATGGCCGGCGCTTACCAGGTGAATGCAATTTTGGACGCGGTTGACGCGGGCCATGGCCAGGGTGGCGTGCGCGCCGTTGGTGAGGATACGGGTCAGCACCCGGTTGGTCATGGCGAGGCTTTCTTCCGGCGCCGTAGCGGCGTTGACGTTTTGGCGCAGCAAGGCCGTCAGGGCGGAGGTGAGAAAGCCGGCCCCCAGGTCATGGCCGCTCACGTCGGCCACGATGTAGTCGAACACCCCCACGCCTGTGGGCAGCACGTCGTAGATATCGCCGCCCGCTTCGAGTACGGGGGCGAAATGGACGCCGAACCGGGCCTCGGGCAGGTCTTCGGGCCGCACCAAAAGCGACTGCTGGGCCGCCTGGATCTGCCCGAGACGTTGCGCCTGGGCTTCCATGAGGGCGCTGTACGTGAGTCGCAGCCGTAAGTGGACCTTGACCCGGGCGAGCACCTCTGCCTTTTCGAAGGGCTTGGAGATGAAATCCACCCCGCCGCATTCCAGACCATGCACCCGGCTTTCGGTATCCGTGAGGGCGGAGATGAAGATCACCGGGATGTCGGCGGTTTGCGGCGTCTCTTTGAGGAGTTGGCAGGTGAGGTAGCCGGTCTCCCCAGGCATCATGACGTCGAGGAGGATGAGATCCACGGGGTGCAGCGCGGCCAGCTCCCGCGCCCGAGGGCCATCGTGGGCGGTGAGCGTGGCAAAACCGCTTCGCCGCAGCATGGACTCCAGGATACGGGCGTTGAGGGGCTCGTCGTCCACAATGAGGATGAGTGGGGTGCGATGGTCCACGGGGCCTCCTGATGTCCACCATAGCGAGGCCGCGCGTCTCCTGCAAGGGGGAGGTAGTTTCTGAGGCAAAAAAAGCGGTGCAGCGGTGCCCCCGAGCGGGGAACTCGGCGGGATGAGTGCGGGCGGCTTGGTTGGGCGCGGGCAGGGGTATGGGGGCATGATCGGCCGGCACAAATTTGCTCCGTAAAATCTTGACAGGGGGGAGGCGTCTTTGTAGTGACGAGGCCCTCGTTGAGGCGCGTAGCTCAGTGGGAGAGCACTTGCTTGACGTGCAAGGGGTCAGGAGTTCGACCCTCCTCGCGCCTACCACTGCAAACACCAGGGAGGCAGAGCCTCCCTGATGCATTTCTGGGGTGACGCATGGTGTACGTAGGAGACGTCTCGGTGGAGGCAACGCCAGGGATGACCTGTCGCGATGTCTTGGCGCAGGGGGTATCCAAAAAGGCAATGAAGGAAGCCGTCGCCTGTCTTTGTGACGGCGAACCCAAGGATTTGGATGCTCCGCTTCCTTCGGGAACCGAGCGCGTGGAGCCTGTCTTTTTGGATTCTCCGCTGGGGATTTCCATTTTGCGCCATAGCGCCGCCCATATCATGGCCGAAGCGGTCAAACGCCTGTATCCTGAGGCCAAGGTGACCATCGGGCCGGACATCGAAAATGGATTTTATTACGACTTCGATCTTTCCCACGCCTTCACTCCAGAAGACTTGGAACGCATCGAAGCCGTGATGCGCGAAAGCATTGCGGCCAACCATCCGTTTGTGCGTCGGGAGATGTCCGCAACGCAGGCACGGGAGTATTTTCGCTCTTTAGGTGAGACCTATAAGATCGAAATCATCGACGATCTCGGTGCGGACATGGTGTCCGTCTACCAGCATGGGGATTTCGTGGATTTGTGTCGAGGCCCGCATCTGCCCTCCACGGGCTTCGTGCGTGCCTTCAAGCTTACTGCCGTGGCCGGTGCGTACTGGCGGGGTGATGCGAACCGCCCCATGCTCCAGCGTATCTACGGCACGGCTTTCCCCACGGAAAAGGCCTTGAAGGCCCATTTGGCCATGCTCGAAGAGGCCAAGAAGCGCGATCACCGCAAGCTCGGCCCGCAGCTGGATCTGTTCAGCTTTCATGAGCGCGGCGGTGCCGGCATGGCCTATTGGCACCCCAAGGGGGCGCTCGTGCGGGCCATTCTGGAAGATTTCGTCACCAAGGAAATGCTGCGCCGTGGCTATGGTTTGGTGCGCACTCCGCAGATTTTGCGCCGTGATTTGTGGGAGACTTCGGGGCACTACGCCAATTATCGGGAAAATATGTATTTTACCGAAATCGATGGTGTGCCCTACGGGGTCAAACCCATGAATTGCGTGGCGCACATGCTCATCTATACTACCACGCAGCATAGTTATCGGGATTTGCCGGTGCGGCTCTTTGAATTCGGCGTGGTGCACCGCCATGAGCTCTCGGGCGTGCTGCACGGGCTTTTGCGGGTGCGGCAATTCACGCAGGATGACGCCCACATCATCTGTCGTCCCGATCAATTGCTGGATGAAATCAAGGGCGTGATGCGTTGGATTCAGGACCTCATGGGCGTTTTTGGTTTCGAATACCGCATGGAGCTCAGTACCCGGCCGGAAAAGTCCATCGGTACGGACGAGGACTGGGAGCGCGCGACGAGTGCCCTGCGGGACGCCATGGCGCAGATGGGGCTGGAATACAGCGTCAACGAAGGCGATGGCGCGTTTTACGGGCCCAAGATCGACGTCAAGCTCCGGGATTGTTTGGGTCGGGAATGGCAGTGTTCCACGATTCAGGTGGATTTCACCTTGCCGGAGCGCTTCGATCTTGCATATATCGGCGAGGACGGCGAGCGGCACCGGCCGGTGATGGTGCATCGGGCTATTATGGGCTCGGTGGAGCGGTTCATCGGTATCCTCGTGGAACATTTTGCCGGGGCCTTCCCGTTGTGGTTGGCGCCGGAGCAGGTTCGTGTGCTCACGGTGACCGACCGGCACGACGCCTATGCCTTTGAGGTGGTGCAGGCGCTGCGGGATGCGGGCATGCGGGCCGAGGCCGACACGCGCAACGAGAAGCTCGGCTACAAGGTGCGTGAGGCCCAAATGGCGAAGGTCCCCTACGCCGTGGTGATTGGAGATGAGGAAGTGGCTGGGGCATGCGTGAGTGTGCGCCAGCGGGGCGGTGCGAATCTTGGGACCATGACGGTTGCTGCGTTGGTGGACCATTTGCGCCGCGAATGTGCGGAACCTTTTACGCGCGGAGGCATGCGCTATTCTTTCCACAACTAAGGCCCGGAAGAACCGGCAGATTCGGGCGCGGGAGATTCGCGTCATCGGCGAAGACGGCGCGCAGATTGGTATCATGAGCGTGGATGAGGCCCTGGCCATTGCAGAAAGCCGGGGTCTGGATCTTGTCGAGGTAGCCCCCAACGCCAAGCCACCAGTGTGCAAGGTGATGGATTATGGCAAATACCTCTACGAGGAGAAGAAAAAGGCTCAAGAGGCCAAGAAGCGCCAGACGCAGATTCAGGTGAAGGAGGTCAAATTCCGACCCCATACCGATGACCATGACATCGAGACCAAGGTGCGCCATATCCGGCGTTTTCTCGACGACGGCGACCGGTGCAAGGTGACGGTGTTCTTCCGGGGGCGGGAAATGGCTCACAAGGATTTGGGGGAGGCCATTTTGCAGCGCATCGTGGAAATGACCGCCGATGTGGCCAAGGTGGAGCAGACCTCGCGTTTTGAAGGCCGCACCATGTTTTTGGTGTTGGCCCCACTGCCCAAGAAATAAACGCCGGCCTCGGCTGGCGTGGCCCGCTGCGTATGCGGCAGGACCTTTTGAAGGAGGAGAACCATGCCCAAGATCAAGACCAACCGGAGCGCAGCCAAGCGCTTTACGGCCACGGGCGGCGGTAAGATTCGGCGCAACCACTGCAATATGCGCCATATCTTGACCAAGAAGTCGCCCAAGCGGAAGCGGCAGCTGCGGAAATCGGTCATTGTGGCCGATGCCAACGTGGCACCGATCCGTCGTCTGTTGCCGTACCTGTTCTAAACGTCGAAAAACCACCCCACAGTGGGTGCGGCGCAGTGCTCCAGTTTGTTCCCACTGGACCTGGCCGTGAAGGAGATCATCATGCGTGTCAAAAGAGGAATGACTGCCCATCGTCGGCACAAGAAGTATCTCAAGCTTGCCAAAGGCTATCGTGGATCGCGTCACGCGCTCATTCGTACCGCTCGGGAGACCGTAGAGCGCGCATTGTGCTTTGCTTACCGGGATCGCAAGCAGAAAAAGCGTGCTTTTCGCGCCCTGTGGATCATGCGCATCAACGCCGCTGCCCGGGAGCATGGGTTGACCTACAACCGCTTCATGCACGGGCTCAAACTCTGCCAGATTCAGCTGAACCGTAAAGTATTGGCGGATATGGCCGTGCGGGAGAAAGAGGCATTTGCGGCGTTGTGTCAGATGGTACAGCAGAAGGTCGCGGCGTGAAGACCCAATTGATACAGGACCTGGAGGCCTTGGTGCCGCGCTTTGCAGAAGCGCTGGCCGAGGCGGATGCTTCCGACGTGGAAGCGGTACGGGTGCAGTTTTTGGGCCGCAAGGGAAGCCTTGCGGCCCTTATGGCTGCCATGGGAGGCCTGGACCCGCAGGACCGCCCTGAGGTGGGGCGGGTTGCCAATGCCGTCAAGGCGCGGCTTGCGGAGCTCTGGCAGCAGTGTCAGGAGCGTTTGGCCCAAAAAGCCCAGGGCGCGGCAATGCCTTTCGACGCCGGGGATCCCGCGTGGGTGCCCCATGTGGGCGCACTCCACCCCACGACGCGTATCCAGCAGGAGATCTGTGCGGTGCTCCAGCGCATGGGCTTCGAGACGGTATCCGGCCCTGAGGTGGAGACGGATTTTCATAATTTCGAGGCCCTCAATCTTCCTCCCGGACACCCCGCACGGGATATGCAGGACACCCTGTACATCACCGAGCGGGTGCTCTTGCGCACCCACACCTCACCCATGCAGGTGCGCACCATGCTCGCCCGTCGGCCGCCGCTGGCCATCATTGCCCCGGGGAAGGTGTATCGCCGGGATTCAGACCTGACGCATACGCCCATGTTCCACCAGATCGAAGGCCTGTTGGTGGACCGGGAGGTGACCATGGCGCAGCTGCGCGGGGTGCTCACAGCCCTGGTGCAGGCGGTGTTCGGGGCCTCCACCCGGGTGCGTTTCCGGCCGAGTTTTTTCCCGTTCACCGAGCCCAGCGCCGAGGTGGACATGAGCTGCGTGTTGTGCGGCGGCCGCGGCGTGCTGGACTCCGGCGAGGGATGCCGTGTGTGCAAGGGGACCGGATGGGTGGAAATTTTGGGTTGCGGCATGGTGGATCCTGCGGTGTTTGCCAAGGTGGGCATCGATCCAGAGCAGTGGAGCGGGTTCGCCTTTGGCCTCGGGGTGGAGCGTATGGCTATGCTCAAGTATGGGATCGGCGATCTGCGCCTCTTTTTCGAAAACGACAGTCGGTTTGTGCGCCAGTTTGCGTGAGGTGCGGTGATGTTGCTCGGTCTTTCGTGGCTTCGGCAGTGGACGCCTTTTGAGGGAACAGCAGAAGAATTGGCCGATCGGCTCACGATGTTGGGCCTGGAAGTCGAAGACATTCGGGATCCCTTTGCCCATTTGACCTCGGTGGTGACGGGACGGGTGGTGGAGTGCGTCCCGCATCCGGCGTCGGACCATTTGTCTGTGTGCCGGGTGGACGTGGGAGGAGCGGAGTTTCTTCCCATCGTATGTGGGGCCCCCAACGTGGCGGCGGGACAGATGGTGCCGGTGGCCACCGTGGGGACCACGCTTCCAGGGGGCATGACCATCCAAAAGGCCAAGCTGCGCGGAGAGCGTTCGTGGGGCATGATCTGCTCGGAGCGGGAATTGGGTCTGGGAGAGAGCCATGGCGGCATCATGGTGCTCGACCCGAAGCTTTCCCCCGGCGTCCCCGTGCCGGACGCCTTGGGTCTGGAGCGTGTGGTGCTTGATGTGAGCATCACCCCCAACCGCGCCGACTGTCTTTCTGTCTTGGGCCTGGCTCGGGAAACGGCCGCGGCCTTTGGATTGCCGCTGCACCTTCCCCAGGTGCAGCTTACCGAAGCCGGGGAGCCCTGGTCGTTTGCCGTGGAGGCGGAGGCCGACGCCTGCCCGCTCTACCAGGCTCGGTTGATCCGCTCCCTTTCGGTCGCCCCGAGTCCGGATTGGATGCGCTACCGCCTTCTTGCCTGCGGCATGCGGCCACGCAACAATCTCGTGGATGTCACCAATTACGTGCTCTTGGAGACGGGCCAGCCCCTGCACGCCTTTGACGCAGACCGCTTGCACGGAGGGCGCATTCGGGCGGCGCGGACGCCGCAGCCGCTGGATTTCACCACGTTGGATGGCCAGGTGCGGCGCATGGAGCCTGGGGACATCCTCATTTGGGATGCCCAAGGACCGGTGGCCGTGGCCGGCGTCATGGGCGGGCAGGATTCGGAAGTCACGGAGACGACCACGAACGTGCTTTTGGAGAGCGCAGTGTTCCATTCGCTCTCGGTGCGGCGCACGGCCCGGCGCTTGGGGATCGCCAGCGAGGCGGCGTATCGCTTCGAACGCGGAGTGGATCAGCTCGCTACGACTTGGGCCCTGGACCGGGCTGCCGCCCTCATGGCGGAGCTTGCAGGCGGCGTGGTCGCCCCAGGGGTGGCTGGAGCAGAGCCTGTGCCCTATGTCCCGCGGTCGGTGTCCTTCCGTCCTCGGCGGGTTTTTCAAGTTTTGGGCGTGGACCCGGGCGAGGAATTTGCCCACAAGACTTTGGTGTCCCTCGGCTGTGCCGTAACGAACCACGAGAATGCCTGGGAGGTCACCTTGCCTTCGTTCCGCCTGGATCTGGAGCGAGAGATCGATTTGGTGGAAGAGGTGGCCCGTTTTTATGGTATGGATCGCATCCCGGCGGTGCTTCCGCCGGTGTCTTTGTCCCTCGATGCCCTGGCGCAGGCGGACACGAGCTTTGCGGAGACCGCCGCAGTCAAGGCATGGGGCAAGGGGGCCGGGCTGTTGGAGGCGGTGAACTACAGTTTCGTGAGCGCCGCGGACATAAAGCGGTGCGGTCTTCCTCTGGAACACGCCGTACGCGTGGCCAACCCCTTGAGCGAGGACATGGAAGTGCTGCGCACTGATCTGGTTCCAGGGATGCTGCGCGCCCTGCGTCACAATATCGCGGGGGGGACGACCCGAGTGCGGCTCTTTGAGGTGGCGCGGATATTCGTCTCGGATGCCCAGAGGGAAACCACGGTGGCGGAAGCCCTGCGTTTGGCTATTCTCCTGCATGGCGCGCGTTTCGCCGAGCGGGCGCCGTATCCTCGTGGAGAGGTCGCCTTTGCCGATATCAAAGGCCTGGTGGAGCATTTGCTTGTGCATTTGGGCCTGGGGCCGTGCCGCTGGCTGGTGGAGCAGGCCCGGCCATACCTGGCGGAGCAGGCTACGGCATGGGTGGATGGCCGCAGCATCGGTGCTGTGGGCCGCATCGCGCCCAGTATCGCCGATGCCTATGAAGCGCGCGGGGCAGTGTGGTATGCGGACCTCGATCTGGAGCGGCTTTTGGCCATGGCCCGGCAGGCCCGCCTGCGTTTCACTCCCCTGGGGCGTTTCCCGGTGGTGCGCCGGGACGTGACCTTGCGCATGGGCTGGGATATTTCCGTGGACCAGGTGCTCGGCGCAGTGGCGGCCATGCAGGAGCCGCTGGTGGACGAGCACTTCGTTTTGGATGTCTACCATCCGCAGGACGCCGCGGTGCGCCATGTGACGGTGCGCGTGGTCTACCGGCATCCGGAGCGGACGCTCAAAGACAAGGAAGTGGACAAGGTCCATAGTCGGCTGGTTTCCCGCATTGTACAGCAATTGCCTGTCCAGGTGGTGTGAGATCCATGGCGGCGCGGCGCTACCGCATCGGTGAGGTGGCGGCACTCTTGGGGGTGCGGACGTCCACCTTGCGGTTTTGGGAGACGGAGTTTCCCGAAGCCCGCGCCCAGCGCACTGCCTCGGGCCAGCGGTATTATACCGAGGAGGCCGTGGCCGCGCTGCGCCGCATCAAGGATCTGGTGCACCGTGAAGGCCTGACCCTGGCCGGGGCCCGGCGCCGGTTGCGCCAGGAGGGTTCCGCTGAGGCGGAAGCTGGGCTTGTGCAGGAGCTCGCCCGGGATCTGGAGGCGCTCTATGGGTTGCTTGCAGGCAGACCTCCGGCGGGGGCGCCATCTCAGGGAGGTTCCCATGGCTAGTGTGCAGAAGATATTCATGGCCAAGGATGGGAGCGCCACGTTCGTTTGTCCGGCATGCGGTCGGGAGAGGGTGTTTGATGCCCGGGCTTTTTTGGACAAAGATCCGCGGTTCGATATCCGTTGCTCCTGCGGCCAGATAACGCCTGTCCTTTTGGAATTTCGTAAATATTTCCGCAAAAAGGTCCGTTTGCTCGGGTTTTGTACCGTGGAGCGCACGGGCCAGGAATACCCCATCGAAGTGCGGGACGTGTCTTTGGAGGGCGTGGGCTTCGCCCTGGCGGACAAGACGGTGGTGCCGGACATGCTCCCCGGGGACGTGGTGGAGGTGCGTTTTCGCCTCGACAACCGCGCCAAAAGCCTCGTGGAGCGCCGCGGCGAGATCCGCACCCTGCGTGGGGAGTTCATCGGTGTGGAGTTCTTTCCCGTGGCCTACGACAAGGACCTGGGCGGCTATCTTTTGGGAACGTAAGCATAAGGAGGCTCCATCATGCGACTGGCCCAGCGGATGCAAGCCATTCGGCCTTCAGCCACCTTGGCGGTCAATGCCAAGGCCCAGGAACTCCGCGCTGCAGGCAAGCCCATCGTGAGCCTGGCAGTCGGGGAGCCTGACTTTCCCACCCCGGCGCACGTGGTGGACGCGGCCCATCAAGCCCTGCGCGATGGGTTTACCCGCTATACCCCGGTGCCGGGCATCGCCCCGCTGCGCGAGGCCGTGGCGGCTTCTTTTGCGCGCTACGGCGTCACCACGGCCGGGCCGGAGCATGTGATGGTGACCAACGGCGGCAAACAGGCCCTGTTCAACCTGTTTCTCGCCATATTGGATCCGGGCGATGAGGTGCTTGTCCCCGCGCCGTACTGGGTGAGCTACCCGGATATGATCGCCCTGGCCCAAGGGGTGCCGGTGGCGGTGCCCACCGAGCCGGAACGAGGCTTTTTGGTGGACCTCGACGCCTTGGATGCGGCATGCACCCCGCGCACGCGCATGCTGGTCCTCAATTCGCCTTCCAATCCCACGGGCGCGCACTACACCCAGGAGGCCATGGATCAATTGGCCGCCTGGGCCCATGACCGGGGGATCTTCGTGGTGAGCGACGAGATCTATGCCCAGCTGGTGTATCCGCCGGCAGCGCCTGCCTCCCTGGCCCCGTGGTGGCAGCGTCACCCCGGGGGCTTTGCCATCGTCAACGGCCTGGCCAAGAGCCATGCCATGACCGGGTGGCGTGTGGGCTACGTCTTGGCCCATGCGGACCTCATCAAGGCCATGGTCAAGATCCAGGGGCAAAGCACGTCCAACATTTGTTCCATTGCCCAGAAGGCGGCCTTGGCTGCGCTCACGGGCGACGACGCCTGTGTTCAGGCCATGCGGCAGGCCTTCCAGCGCCGTCGGGATTTGGCCATGGACATGGTGCAGACGTGGCCCAAGGTGGTCTGCCCCAAGCCGCAGGGGGCGTTTTATCTCTTTCCTCGGGTGGACGCCCTGTACTCGCCGACGGTGCCGGATTCCGCCGCCATGTGCGCCTATCTCCTCGATGCCGCATCCGTGGCGCTGGTGCCGGGCGCGGCCTTCGGCGATGACCGCTGTATTCGCATTTCCTATGCCGTAGACGACGCCACGCTGACCGAAGCCCTTGGGGCCATAGGGCAGGCGTTGGCGCGTCTGTGCTAGTGGGAGGTCGCTATGGGGATTCATCAGACACCCGCGTGGCAGGCCTTGGCAGAGCATGCCCGGCAGATGCAGCGCGTCCATCTTCGCCAGCTCTTTGCCGAGGACCCGGATCGCTTTATCCGCTTCCACCGCCGCATCCCTGGGCTGTTGGTGGATTTTTCCAAAAACTGGATCACGGACCGCACCCTGGCCTTGCTGGTGGATCTCGCCGTGGCGGCGGAGCTTCCGGCGCGCCGGGACGCCATGCTGCGCGGGGAGCGCATCAATTCCACGGAAAAACGGGCGGTGCTCCATACCGCCTTGCGTCGGCCGCGAGGGGCCTCGCTTCTGCTGGACGGCCGGGACGTGGTGGCGGACGTGCATGCGGTACTGGACCAGATGGAACGGTGGGTGGAGGCGGTGCGCAGCGGCGCGTGGCGGGGATACACCGACCGGCCCATCACCGATGTGGTCAATATCGGCATCGGCGGCTCCGACCTGGGGCCGCGCATGGCGGTGCATGCCTTGGGGGCTTACGCAGCCAAACATTTGCGTTTCCACTTCGTCTCCAACATCGATCCCTCCCACATGGCTCGGGTGCTGGAGGTGGTGCACCCGGAGACCACGGTCTTTTTGGTGGCCTCCAAGACCTTCACCACCCAGGAAACCCTGGCCAATGCCCACGCGGCCCGCGCCTGGTTTTTGCGCTCCGCCACCGAGGTCGATATCGCCCGGCATTTCGTGGCCATGTCCACCAATACCGAGGCCGTGCGTGCCTTTGGTATCGACCCTGCCAATATGTTTGGTTTTTGGGATTGGGTGGGCGGCCGCTACTCCGTGTGGTCGGCCATCGGCCTTTCGGTCGCCTTGGCCATCGGCATGGAAGGATTCCGGGAGTTTTTGGCCGGCGGTCACGACATGGACACCCATTTCGCCACTGCTCCCCTTGCGGACAACATCCCCGTGATCTTGGGCCTGCTGCGGGTGTGGTACCGTGATTTCTGCGGCCTTTCCTCGTGCGCGGTCCTTCCGTACGACCAGTATCTCGAACATTTTCCCAGTTATCTCCAGCAACTCGATATGGAGAGCAACGGCAAGGGCGTGACCCATGCCGGGGTCCCGGTGGAGTACGCCACCGGTCCGGTGCTGTGGGGGCAGGTGGGGACCAATGGGCAGCACGCCTTCTACCAGCTCCTCCACCAGGGGACGAGTGTGGTGCCGTGCGACTTCTTGGCCCCGAGAGCGCCGCTCCACCCCTTGGGCGATCAGCATCGCATGCTGCTGGCCAATTTCCTTGCCCAGACCGAGGCCCTCATGCGCGGCCGCACCCTGGAGGAGGCCCGGCAGGCCCTGCGCCATTTGTCTGAAGCGGAGCGGGAGCGCCTTGCCCCGCACAAGGTCTTTCCGGGCAATCGGCCGTCCACGTCCATCGTGTACGACCGCTTGACTCCGCGCACCTTGGGTCGGCTCATCGCTCTCTACGAACACATGGTGTTCGTGCAAGGCGTGATTTGGGACATCAACTCCTTCGATCAGATGGGCGTGGAGTTGGGCAAAGAGTTGGCGGGCGCTTTGCTGCCCGAGCTGGTGCCCGGAACGGCGGTGGGAGACCATGACGCCTCCACCGCGGCCTTGGTGCGGTATCTGCGCGCCGAAGACGACACCCCCGCCGGGGACTAAGGTCCGGGTGGGGCGGGGAAGATTGTACCATACCATGCGCTATAATCCCTTTCGCGTCGATCCCGCCCACCCCTTCCAACTGGTCCGTTTTCTTTCCGTGAGCTCCTTGGTGCTGGTGCTCGGCGCCGGGCTCGCCCTTGCTGCGGTGCTCACCAACACTGTACGCGCGGCGTTTTTGGACAAGAACCGCGCCTTTGCCCAGCTGTTGGCGGAAAATCTCAATCACCAGATCTATCGGCGCTTCACCTTGCCGGTGGTGCTCGCCTTTGGTCGGGTGGAGCTCAAGCGCAAGGAACAGTACGAGCGCCTGGATCAGGTGGTCGAGTCCACCGTCCATTCCTTCCATGTGCTGGAAATCCGTATCTATAACGAGGCCGGAGAAGTGGTGTACGCCACGCAGCCCCACTTGGTGGGGCGTACGGATTTGAGCGATGGGGCGGTGCGCGCTGCGGTCGACGAAGGCCGCACCACTATGGAAGAGGTCCATGTCCGATCGAGATGGGTGACCTTCCTCGACCCTACTCCTGAGCCGGAAAGCGTCATCTTGCGTACGGTCTATCCGCTGCGGGCGGAAGCGGATTTGCGGTTTCGAGAAAACCCCGGCCCCCTTTTGGGGGTGCTTGAGATCACCCAAGACATCAGTCACGATTCCGGGACCGTGGTGCGCCTGCAGCTCTCCATTTTGGTGGCGACCTTGGTTTCGTCCGCGGTGCTGTACAGTCTCATGGTCTTTCTCATCCGCAAGGCGGACCGGGTGCTGGTGGAGCGGGCCCGGGAGCGCGAACGCCTGGAGCGGGAGCTCGCGCAAAACGAAAAGCTGGCTTCCATGGGGCGCATGGTGGCGAGCATAGCCCACGAGATCCGCAATCCCTTGGGGATCATCCGCAGCAGTGCGGAGCTCTTGCGCAAGAAGGAGACCGACCCGTCGAGCGCCAGCGCGCGCATGCTCGAGGCCATCTTTGAAGAGTCCAAGCGACTCAGCCAGATCGTCAATGACTTTTTGGATTACGCCCGACCACGGCAACCCGCCATGGACGAGGTGGATCTCCATGCCTTGGCCCATCAGGCGGTGACCTTTTTGGGACAGGAGGGTCGCGTGCGTTTGGAGAACCGCTTGCCGGCACCGTATCTGGTGCACGGGGACAAGGAGTTGATCTACCGTGCGCTGTACAACGTCCTGGCCAATGCCGTGGCGGTCTCCCCGGCGGGGATGCTGGTGACCGTGGAGCCGGTATGCCGGGAAGGGTGCCGCGGGGTGCGCGTGTGCGACTGCGGCCCGGGCTTCGATCTCCAGATGTTGCCGCGTTACATCGAGCCCTTCTTCACCACCCGGGATCAGGGGACCGGCCTTGGGCTCGCCATTGTGCATTCCGTTATGCAGGCTCACGGCGGGGAATTGGTGCTGGGCAATACCGAAGCAGGCGGCGGCCAGGTGGATTTGATCTTCTGTGAGCCGTGCCTTGAGGATACGCCCGCATCACACGGATTTTTGCCGTAGGTCTTCCTGGGGGCTGTGCCAAAGCCGCTCGCCGAGCCCGGCGTTGCGCTCTGTGCGGCGAGTTGCTGCCTGAAGGATGCGCTCCGTGTCGCCAAGGATGATGAGGCGTGTGCGCGCGCGGGTGATGGCCGTATAGACGAGTTCCCGAGACAAAATAGGGTGATCGGCCCGAGGCAGGACGAGGATGACGGTGTCGGCCTCGGATCCCTGGCTTTTGTGTACCGTGGTGGCATAGGCGGTTTCCACTGCACCCAAGGCGGTCGGCGGCACTGAGCGCGGGCCGGCAAACCAGACACGAAGCGTTCTGCCAGGAGACCTCAAGGTGACCCCCACGTCTCCATTGGCCAAATCCAGTTCCGGATCGTTGGCGAGCATGAGAATCAGGCGGCCAGGAAACCATGGGTCAGAGCTAGTGCGGAGCATGGTCTCCAGCAGGGCATTGGCGTGCTCCACGCCTCCGGGACCGTGACGCATGGGGCATAAGATCCGCAGTCTGTCGGCGGCGGCCAGGGCGGCATCGGGAGACAGGCGGCCCAGCGGCTTGAAGGCGGGAAGCGCGTGGCGGCCAAAGAGGGCCGCCAGTTCGGTCTCGGTGCGCCATGGGGAAATCGTGACGTCCGGCCAGGGCTGGGTGAGGACGGCCTGCAGGCGTCGGGTATCGCCGGTGCGCAGGGCCTGTGCCAGGGCCTGGATGCCGGAGTCCGGACGAAAGCGGTAGGTACGCCGCAGGGCGATCAGATTTTCGGCAAGGGGCGGCGCGGGCGTAGGCAGGGCGGGAAGTTCCCAGCCGCAAAGGGTATGGGCCATGTCGGCGGTCTCCGGGCCCACGGCCTCGGGATCCGGGCTGCCGCCGGTGAGACTTGCCAGCACCGCCCCTTCTTCCACGGAGGTGAGCTGGTGGGGATCGCCCAGGAGCACCAGACGCGCCCCTTCGGGGAGGGCGCGTACCAAGTGCCAGGCGAGCTCCCCGTCCATGAGCGAGGTTTCATCCACCGCCAGAAGATCCACCGCCAGGGGGCGGGAGGGGTCGCGCTGCGGCGTGCCGGACGTCCCGATCCCCAGCAGGCGATGGATGGTGCAGGCGTCGCCGGGGATCAGACCGCGGGTTTCCGGGGGAAGTGCGGGCAGGGCGCTGG
>DPEO01000019.1 GCA_003530935.1 Desulfomicrobiaceae bacterium
CCCTGGCCGAAGGAGAGTATGGGCCGCTTTTCTCGGCGGGCGTGGATCTCCATGACCTGGACGATCTCTTCCACCGAGGGGCTGAAGGTGATGCGGTTTTGCGGGGCCACGAAGCCTGCCTCGGGGGGTTGCAGGGAAATGCAGCCCAGGCATCGGGCGTTACAGACCTTCGAGGTGGGCAGCGGTGCCTCGAATCGTCCCAAGGCCAGGTTTTTGGCCGCTGGGCAGCAAAAGGTGAGCGCACAGCGGGTCAGGTGTCCCACCAGGCGGTTTTGGGGAAATTGCGCCCCCAGTTTGCGTGCTCCCTGAGTGATACGGCTTTGCGGAATACCGGAAAAAATCTGGCGCGGGTCGTGATCCACCAAGGAAGCTGCCACCCAGAAGCGGTCACGGGCAAAGCCCACGGCGCCGTAGGCGAACATGGGCAGCGTCGGGGCGCCGGCTTCCGTCATGTAGGCCGCCGTGGCCGAGAGGGTGAATCCCGGCCGCACAAAGGCGGCCACGGCGCACTCTTCCAGCGCTTCCACGTTTCCCTGGGCTGGGTCGAGGCCCAGGGCGCGTCGGCCCGGCAAGAGGTAGAGATCGCTTCCTTCCGGCAGCGGGATGAGTTCATCGGGTCGCGGCAGGGCAAGCTCGTTTCCGCGCCGCACCAGCATGAGCAGGTCCGGATGATCGTAAATGGAACCGTCGGAGTCGGCAAAGACCAGATGGGGACGCAGGCGGGATCGGGACATGGGCGCACCAATGAAAAAGGCAGGGCGGACCCTGCCTTGGATTTGAGGTTGGAGCGTGGTTTAGCGCTTGGAGTACTGGAAGCGGGCGCGGGCCGCACGCTGACCGTACTTTTTCCGCTCTTTGATGCGCGAATCGCGGGTAAGGAACCCGGCGCGCTTGAGCACGCCCCGCAGCTCGGGGTCGAAGCTCAACAGGGCTCGGCTGATGCCATGGCGTACCGCCTGGGCCTGCCCCGAGAGGCCGCCGCCCGTGACCCGGCACACCACGTCCACCTTGTCGATGGTCTTGGTGAGCTTGAGGGGCTGCTGGATGATCATCTGCAGCGTCGCCCGGGGGAAGTAATCCGCCAAATCCCGGCCGTTGACCGTAATCTTGCCCGTGCCCCGGTACATGCGGGTGCGAGACACGGAGGTTTTGCGCTTGCCCGTACCGTAGTAGAAATCCTGGCTCATAGCGTGACTCCGTCCTTATTAGAGATCCAGCGGCTGAGGCTGCTGGGCCGCGTGCGGGTGCTCGGTGCCGGTGTAGATGCGCAGCTTCTTGATGAGCTTGTAACCCAAGGGACCCTTGGGGAGCATGCCGCGCACCGCCTTGCGCAGGACGTCCGTGGGCTTGGTGCGCAGCATGTCCTTGAGCACGGTGCCCTTGATGCCGCCGATATGATGGCTGTGGCGGTAGTAGACTTTCTGCGTCATCTTTTTGCCCGTGACGCGGATTTTATCGGCATTGACCACGATGATGTAGTCGCCGTTGTCCATATGGGGGGCGTAATCGGGCTTGTGCTTGCCGCGCAGGCGCAGGGCGATTTCCGCGGCCAAGCGGCCCAAGATTTTGTCCTGGGCATCCACCACATACCACTTGTGGTCGATGTCGCTGGCTTTAAGGCTATAGGTCTTCATGTTTCCGGCTCCTCGACAAATCGTTGGCCTTGAGATCGTGGGAAGACGGGCGTCAAGGACGGGGTTCCTTGTGCTTTCCCGTTTTTTCCCGTACACATACCATCGTGAACGTGACCTTCGTGGGATAAGGAGAAGGTCGCTTTTAGCTGCCGAGGTCTCGCTTGTAAAGGATTTTTCTGGCTCCTGCGGGAGGAGTTATGCCCAGCATCCGCAAAGGGCTTTTACAATTGGTCTTTTCCGGGAGTTTCATGAAGCGCTGGAACGACAAGCTTCGGCCCATGGAACTGGTGGAAATGGACAAGCAAGGGCACAAGATGATCGTCGCCTGGGCCTTGGGGGAACTGGCGGCCCAAGGGTTGCCGGAGGATCAGGCCGTACGTCTGCGGGAAGACATCGTGCGCGGCGGCATCTTCGACTACCTCTACCGACTGGTCATTACCGATATCAAGCCGCCGGTTTTTTATCAGATCAAGGCCAATCCGGACCACTACGGCCGGCTCACCGCCTGGGTCCTGGAGCAGTTGCGGCCGCGGGTGCAACCGCTGGGGCGGGAGTTTTGGGACGATCTGTGTGCGCATTGTCACCGCCAAGGCCGGGAGGAAGAGTCGTTGGCGGAGAGCATTCTGGCGGCGGCGCATCTTTTCGCCAGTCGCTGGGAGTTTCATCTCATCCGGCCCCTCAATCCCTGGGACGACGAGATGGCGGAGATCGAGGCCAATTTCCAGCAGGGCCTTGTCCGCCGCCAGCACCTTGCCGGCGTGGCGGACTTGCTCGAGGCGCCGGCCACGGCCTTGGGGCGCTTTGTGACCCTGTGCGGCACCCTGCGCTTCCAGAAGCGGTGGTCGCAAACCCCGCGCATCCCGGAGACCTCGGTTTTGGGGCATATGTTTTTGGTGGCGTGTTTGGCGTATTTCTTCAGCATCGTCGTGGGCGCCTGCTCGGCGCGGCGCTGTAACGACTTTTACGCCGGGCTCTTTCATGACGTACCGGAGCTTTTGACGCGCGACATCATCTCGCCGGTGAAAGGCTCGGTGGCGGGCATCGACGATCTTATCCGGGAATATGAAAAGCGGGAGCTGGAGCGTCGGCTCTTTGCCATTTTGGACACCCCGGTGACGCGCCCCCTTGCGGACAGTCTGCGCTATCTCTTGGGCCTGGAGGTGGGCTCGGAGTTTTGCGATTTGGTGACTTTGGATGGTCGGCCGGCGTGTGTCAATTGGGAGCAGTTGCAAGGGACGTTCAACGAGGACCGCTTTGCCCCCAAGGATGGCCGCATGCTCAAGATTTGTGACCAGTTGGCGGCCTTTCTCGAGGCATACACCTCCAAAACCCACGGGGTGGTCAACGACCACCTCCAGCAGGCCCTGTGGCGGATCCGCAGCCGTCTGGGACAGGAGGCCCTCACCGAAGAGGTGCATATTGGGGCCTTGCTGGCGGATTTCGATTGAGGCAAGGAAGGCAAAATTTTTGGAAAACTCTATCAGGAGAACTGCTCATGCTGTTGCGCAAACGGGTGTGGGACATCATGCGCGAGGATTTTGCCTCGGTCCGCGAAGACGCAAGCCTGGCGGACGCCATTCGGGCGCTCATCGCCAGTCGCCAAAAGCATCCGGATAGCACCTTTGTACTCGTCTTTTCCAAGGCGGATCGTTTTTTGGGGGTGGTCTCCATGTGGAACCTGGTGCAGGGGCTTGGCCCGTGCCTCTTGCGGGATACCTTGCTGGAGCCTGCGGAAGTGGACTGGGACAAGGCCTTTGCCCATGCGTGCCGCTCCTGTGCCAATGTCGGGCTTATGGATTGCATCCAGGTGGACGTGCCGGTGATCAAACCTGGTGACACTCTGGCCCGGGTACTGGAGCTCTTTTTGGACTACCGCCGCGGCCGGGCCGTGGTGGAGGAAGGCGGCCGCATCATCGGTGTGGTGGTCTTGGCGGACTTGTTCCAGGAGATTGGTGCGCAACTGGGGGCATAGGCCCATGGCCGCCGGGGCGCTGCGCCCGGCGTGTGCGCTCGCGGGTTGCCCGGTCTCTATGGCGGGCAGCCCGTTTTTTATGCCCGCAGGCGGAAGGACTCTGCGGTGATCCCCAGCCGCTTGAGAATCTTTTGGAGACTCATGCGCTCCAGGCCTGAGATCCGCGCTGCCTCGGAGATGTTGCCCCGGGTGTGCGTGAGAATCCGCTCCACGTAGCGACGCGTGAAGGCGTCGAGCACGCGGGCCTTGGCCGTATGGTAGGGGGTGATGGCGGACGGGTCGTCTTCCGCAGCGCTGTGCAGACCTTCGGCCTGGGAGATGGCGGCGGCGCTGATGACGTCCCCAGGGCTGAAGACCGCGGCGCGGCGGACGCAATTGAGCAGTTCCCGGACATTGCCCGGCCAGTTGCGCGCCGAGAGGAGGGCGAGGGCCTCTGGGGAGAAGGTTTTATCCCCGACGCCGAGCTCTCGGCAGGTGCGCTCCAGAAAGGCCGTGGCCAGGAGAGGGATGTCGTCGCCCCGCTCACGCAGCGGGGGAAGGGTGAGGCTCAAGACGTTGAGACGATAGTAGAGGTCTTCGCGAAAGCTTTTGGCTGCGATCTTGGCTTCCAGGTCCTGGTTGGTCACGGCGATGATGCGTACGTCCACGGAAATGGATTTGCTCGCTCCGACTGGCCGCACTTCGTTTTCTTGGAGCACACGCAGCAGCTTGGTCTGCAGGCTCATGGGGAGATCGCCGATTTCATCGAGCATGAGGACTCCGCCATGGGCGGCCACGAAGAGGCCGCGGCGGTCGCGCTGGGCGCCGGTGAAGGCCCCGCGTACGTGGCCGAAGAGTTCGCTTTCCAGCAACTGTTCGGGGATGGCTGGGCAGTTGACGGAGACAAAGGGCCCGTCGGCGCGGCGGGACAGGGCGTGGATGGCTCGGGCCGCGAGCTCTTTGCCGGTACCGGATTCGCCGCGCACGAGCACCGTGTAGTCCGAGGCAGCGATGGCGGCGATGGCCTGATGGATTTGGCGCATGGCCGCGGAGGTCCCCAAAAGCCCTACCTGGTTGCCGCAGGCCGCAACCGCTGCCCGCAGTCGTTGGTTTTCTCGGAGGAGCGCGGCGCGTTCCAGGCCGTTGGTAATGACTCGGGTCAGGTGATCCGAGTCCACGGGTTTGGTGAGGAAGTCGTAGGCGCCGGCCTTGAGGGCCAGGACTGCGGAGTCGATGTCCCCGTGGGCGGTGAGGACCACCACGCCCAGGCGGGGTTGCAGGGCCAGGGCGCGGGGCACCAGGTCCAGGCCGGAGATGCCGGGCATGCGCAGGTCGGTGACCAGGACGTCACAGGGCGTGGTCTCGAGATCCTTGAGGGCAGCTTCGGCATTGAGGACATAATCGATCTGGGTGTCCGGAAGTTTTGGGGTCAGCAGCCGTACCAGCCCCCTGGCAAAGTCTGGCTGGTCGTCCACCAAGAGTACACGAGGCATGGTCATTGGTCGTCCTTGGGGCAATCTTCCCGCGGCAGGGTGAGCACGAAGAGTGCGCCGCCTTGGTTGAGGGCTTCAATAGTTCCGCCCATATCGTGCATCAGTCCAAAGGCGACGGCAAGACCGAGGCCGGTGCCGCGGCCCACCTCTTTGGTGGTGAAGAACGGATCGAAAATATGGGGCAGGTCGCTTTCCGGGATTCCGGGGCCGTCGTCCGCCACGGTGATCACGGCGTGGCGGCCATCTTCGCTGCAGGCGGCACGCAGCGTAACGGTCCCGGCATGGGGCTCCACGGCGTCCAGGGCGTTGAGAAGAAGATTGGAGACGACTTGCTCCAATGCGCTGGCGTCCGCACGGGCGAAAAGCGGGTCAGGCGGCAGCTCGAGACGAAGCGCGCAGCGTCGGGCCTGGGCCTGGACTTCGAAGATGCGGGCAAGCCCGGTGAGGAGAGCGCTGATGTCACAGGGCCCTGTCTGCGCCGGGCACGGCCGGGCAAAATCCAAGAGGTCGCGCAGGACTTTCTTGGCGGCCACTGCGTGGCGCTCAATGACCGCGAGGTCTTCCAGACATTGGGGATCGGTGATGCTCTGGCGCAGGAGCTCCGTATAGCACACGATGACCCCGAGGGGGTTATTCACCTCGTGCGCCAGCCCTGCGGCGAGTTTGCCCACGGCCACGAGTTTTTCCGTTTGGCGCAGCCGCTCCAGCATGCGGCGTTCGGTGGTGTTTTCTCGGGCGTAGACCACGAAACGGCGGGGGTGTTTTGGCGGTGCGTGGAGCGGGTAGCGGGCCACGACGAAGGAGCGGCCGTCTTCCATGGTGATCGACGAGAGGATGGGGGTTTCCGGGTCTCCTTTTTCGCTGGGGTCGAAGGGGTGGTCGCCGAAGAAGCGGGGCGGCAGCTTGAGGGGTTCGCGGGCCGGGGCGGGGCCACCGAGGGCGAGCGCCAAGGCGCGGGCGGGTTCGTTGGCCAGCAGGATGGTGCGATGGTTGTCCACGAGTGCCAACGGATCGGAGATGCCATCGAAAATGGAGGCGAGGAGTGCGTTTTGGGCCATGAGGGAGTTGATGGCGTCCAGGTTTTCGAGGGCCAGGGCCAATTGGTGCCCGATGGCTTGGTAGAGTTCCGGGGCGTGGGACGTCGGTGACGGGCCTTGTGGGGAAAAGTGCAGGCGGAGGATTCCCCGGCTGATGTCGGTGGTGCGCACGGGAACGAGTACCTCGCAGTCGGTCAGCACCATTTCCCCGGAGGCGATGATGTCACGCCAATTGTCCGGTGGCGCAGGGACTGCGGCTCCGTGTGGCCAAAGGACAGACCCGATGCCGGAGGCGCATTGGTAGTACACCCAGTCCGCCCCGAAGCGTTTTCCCAGTTGGGCCAGTGCGGAGCCAAGCAGCTCGGTGTTGGTGTGGGCGTTGCCGATGGTGTGCAGGAGGTCCACGAAAAGGGCCAC
>DPEO01000171.1:0-4915 GCA_003530935.1 Desulfomicrobiaceae bacterium
AGTCGCCCCAAGGCGTCGCGCAGAACGCTTCCGCTGTCCATGTCCGCGGCGAGCTGCACCCCGGGCTTGGGGGTCCAGGCCACGAGTCCCTTGGCGCTCAACGCGGCCACGTCTGCGTCGAAGCGGTTCAGGCCCCAGAGTTTCTCGGGGCCGCTATTGATTTCCCCTGTCAGCCCGGTGCCGGGATTGCCGTAGCCCACCAGGGTGAAGATGCGGCCCAGTTCGTCGCCCTCCCGGTAGATGGGGTAGCGTTCGGCCGTCACCGGTGCGGGGCTGGAGAGCTCCAGGATGGCCAGATCGTGGTTTTCGTTGGTGAGATCCACCAGGGGGTGCACGGCCACGCCGTGGACCTCGATGGATGTGCCGCCCCACAGGGTGTCCACCTCGATGTGGATGGGCCACAGGATCTCGCCGTTTTCTTCCACCACGTGGGCGGCGGTGAGCACGTGGCGGCCGTCCGGCAGGATGGCCCCTGTGCCGCTGAAATTTTGGGCGCGCACCCGCACCACGCCGTCAAGGCCCATGCCGGGGCTGACGGCAAAGTTCCACAGGGCATTGGGGTCGGTGACGGCAAGCGATGGCATGGGCTCCTCCGCATGGGGTTAGCGCCGGCGGCGCCGGGGTGTTTTCCGCTTGGGGCGCGGGCCTTTGGGCCCTTGGGGTCTTGGGCGTGAAGACGCCGCGCGGGGGCCTTCGTGGGCCAGGGTGAAATTGAGCTCCGCCCGGGCGAGGTTTGCCTCCACCAAGGCCACTTGGAGGCGCTCTCCCAGGCCGATGCGCCGGCCCGAGCGGGTGCCGAGGAGCTCGTGGCGCGTTGCATCGAAGCTCCAAAATTCCGAGAGGGTGGCCAGGCGCACCATGCCGTCCACGGGGATGCCCGCCAGCTCCACCCAAAAACCGAATTCCGCCACACCCGAGACCACGGCATCGAAGACCTCGCCTTCGCGGCCCTGCAGGGCCAAGATGGCGGCGCGCTTGGCCATGTCCCGCTCTGCTTCGGTGGCGCGGCGTTCGCACCCGCCCAGGGCCTCGCATTGGCGCGCCAGACTCTCCACGGCAAAGGGGTCGGGTCTGCCGTGGATGAGGGCCTTGAGGGCGCGGTGGGTCAAGAGATCGGCGTAGCGGCGGATGGGGGAGGTGAAGTGGCAATAGGCGACCGAGGCCAGGCCGAAGTGGCCCTCGTTGGTGGGGGCGTAGGCGGCCTGCATGAGGGAGCGCAGAACCAGCCGGTGTACCAGGTCTTCGTGGGGGGTGTCGTGGACGGCGGTCAGCAGAGTCTGCAGCGCTCGGAGATCCAAAACCCGCGGGACCTCGGCGATGATGCCGCTTCCCACCAGGTGGGTGAAGAGGGCCTCCAGTTTGGCCGGGTCCGGGGCCGGATGGATGCGGTAGGGAAAGACCCGGTGGTGGTCTTCGAGCATGCGGGCCACGGCCTCGTTGGCGGCGATCATGCACTCTTCCACGATGCGGTGGGCAAAGAGCCGGGGGCGGCTGGCCACAGTGACGGTGCCGTCTTCGGCCTCGCGGATGACCGCTTCGGGGATGTCCAGATCCAGGGTGCCGCGGGAGAGACGCTGGCGCCAGAGCACCTGGGTGAGGCGGGCGGCCGCGGAGATCATGGGGTGGAGTTGGGGCGGCACGGCGTCCTTTTCGCCGTCCACGAAGCGCTGCACCGCCGTGTAGGTGAGCCGGGCCGCGCTTTGGATGACCGCCTCCAGCGGGTGCGCGGCCATGAGCTCGCCGTCGCGGTTGATGGTAAGATCCACAGCCATGGCCAGACGGGGGACCCCTGGCCGCAGGGAACACAGGCCGTTGGAGAGGCGTTCGGGGAGCATGGGCTCCACGGACAAGGGAAAGTAGTAGGAATTGCCGCGCTCTTGCGCCTCGGTGTCCAGGGCGGAGCCGGGGAGCACGTAGTGGGCCACGTCGGCAATGGCCACCACGAGGCGGAAACCGTTTGCAGTTTCTTCCACGAAGATGGCGTCATCGAAATCCCGGGCGCGCTCGTCGTCGATGGTGACCAGGGAAAGCCCGCGCAGGTCGGTGCGTCCCTCCCAGTCGCTGGGGTTTTCCGGCAAGGCCTCGGCCTCGGTGAGGGCCGCTTCGGGCCAGGACTGCGGGATGGCGTGCACGAGCTTCACCATGGCCTCTTGGGTGGAAAGCCGCGCTTCGGCGCCGAGTACGGTGGTGGCGTCAAAGCGCCACAGTCGCGGGCCCAAAGGGGCAGGTTCCTCGCCCAGGACCATGTCGCCGGCAGCGGCGGACACGTGCGCGGTGCGCACATGGGCCACAAAGGGCATGCGCGGGTCCGTGGGCCGGGCGAGCCACAGGCCGAAGGAGAGCTTGCGCTCCAACACCAGGGGAACCTGGGTTTGCCGCCGCTCCATGACCCGGCGCACCCGGCCGCGCAGCTCCCGGCGCTCGGCAAGCAGGATCACCTCCACCAGGTCTCCGGGCCAGGCGTCGCCCAAGTCTTCAGGCATGATGGAGATGGTCCCTTCCTCGGGGTGGCGGACCACGCCGTGGCCGCTGCGGCGGATCTCCAGGACCGCTACAAAGCTCGGCAAGGTTTCGGCAGCCAGGTAGCTTCGGCCTACAGGCACCACCGACCCTTCCTCCGTCAGTTGGGTAAGCAGGGTGCGAAGAAGGTCCTTGCGGGCGGCCGCGGCTTTGCCGGTCAGGCCGGCGGTGAAGAACTCCGCCATATGGCGCCGCCGCACCGGTGTTTTTTGCTCTTTGATCCAGGCAAGAAGCGTCTTTTTCGTCAGTTTCAAGGTCACGTATGCTCCTGCGCACGCCAGCGCTCGGTGATCCATTGGGGAAAGGGCGGGTGTGCGGTAATGGGGGAAAAATCCACGGTAAGGTCCAAGATCCAGAGCCGCTCGTCCGCAAGGGGCGCCAGTTTCACGGCGTCTTTGCCGGTGGCGAGGATGATCTCCGCGTGCAGGCGGGTGGCGGTTTCCTGGATATACTGCCAGTCCGAGGCTGAAAAGGGGTGATGGTCCGGAAAAGTGAGGTGTCCCAAGGGGTGGACGCCCAAGTCCCGCTGCAAAAGGCGCCACACCCGTCCAGGCCGGGCCACGCCGGTGACCAAGAGGGCGCGGGTGTTGTGGAGACGGGTGCGTTTTTCCGTACCGTGCATCTGGCGGGCGGCGGGGATGCGGAACTCCACGCGGTAGATGGGGCGCTGGGTCCCCAGGCGCAGGCGGGAGAGTACGTCGAGCATCTCTTCGTCCACGGCCTCACAGCCCACGAGAAAGGCGTGGGCCCGGGCGAGGGCCGAGGCGTCTTCCCGCCAGGGGCCGGCAGGCAGCACCCGGTTCCAATCCGCATCCAGATCGCTGGGAGCCAGCAGACAAAGGTCGACGTCGCGCTGGACGCGGAGGTGTTGGAACCCGTCATCGAGGATGATGAGGTCGAAGGGGCTTTCCGCCAGGGCCTTGCGTCCGGCCCGTACCCGGTTGGGATCCACCATGATGCGCGCCCAGGGCGCGTGCTGGGCAAGGAGCAGGGGTTCGTCGCCGGCCTCGTCCACCGGGCTGGCAGGAGTGACGGGGTAGGGGAGAAACGGCGGTCGGGAGCGGTACCCGCGGGTGAGCACCAGTGGCGTAAGGCCCTGCTCCTTGGCCCAGGTGAGCAACCAGGCCACCATCGGCGTCTTGCCGGTGCCGCCCAGGCGGATATTGCCCACGCTGATGCAGGGCACCGGCGGCCGCCAGGAACGAAGAAGGCCCCGGCGATACGCCTGGGCCCGGATACGTAGGGCAGCGCCGTACGCCTGGCTTGCAGGATGCGCCAGCGCCAAGAAAGCCTGCTGCCAGCGGGACATCAGTCGCGCGAACCGCCAAAGAAGCGCAGCAGCATGAGGAACAGGTTGATGAAATCCAAGTAGAGCCGCAGAGCGCCGAGGATGGTGCCGCGGCGGACGGCCAGGGCGTCGTCCATGGGTGCGGTCTCGCCCATCTGGCGCAGCATCTGGGTGTCGTAGGCCGTCAGCCCGGTGAACACGAGCACCCCCACCGCGCTGATGACGAAGTCCACCGCGGGGCTGGCCATGAAGATATTCACCACCGAGGCCAGGATGATGCCCACAAGCCCCATGAAGAGAAAGCTCCCCATGCCGGAGAGGTCCCGCTGGGTGGTGGCGCCGTAGATGCTCATGACCCCGAAGGTGCCGGCGGTGACGAGAAAGGCCTTGAACACCGCTGCCCCGGAGTAGGCAAGCAGCACGACGGACAAGGTGGCGCCGTTGAGGGCGCTGTAGAGGAGAAAGAGTCCGGTGGCTGTGCCGGCGCTCATGCGGTGCACTGCGCCGGAAATGGCCAAAACCAGGCCCAATTCGCCGAGCACCAGGCCCCAGAACACCAGGGGCGAGCCAAAGATGATGCCGGCGACGGCCGGACTGGTGACAACACCGTAGGCCACCAAGGCGGTCACGAGCAGGCCTGCGGTCATCCAATGATACACGCCACGCAAAAAGGCGTTGGTGGCGGCCACGCTGGGTGCGGAACTCATGGTACGGTAGGCCATAGAAGGTCTCCTTGGGAGGTATGGGTTACGAAAGTCAGTCCCGATGGTGTTTCATTGTAGACCATGGACCGGGGAAGTCAAGGGACTGGAATGCTCATGGACCAAAATGGGCACTTGTCTGCCCAAAATGGGCGGATGCCGCCAGGGCGCGAGCCCATTCGCCACCGGGCCGCGCGTCCATGGGCTTCAAAAAACAACGGGTTTTGCTTGTGGCACGATTCTGGATAGGAAAGTGGCCCAAGCGGCGCCCCCTGCGCCCAGATGCACCATTTTTTTCGAGGAGGTATTGACCTATGAAGATTCGTCGAGGCGAAAAGGGTTTTACCCTGGTGGAATTGCTCATCGTCGTGGCCATTATCGGCATCCTGGCGGCCATCGCCATCCC
>DPEO01000171.1:5190-5598 GCA_003530935.1 Desulfomicrobiaceae bacterium
CTGCATGTCTGAGGTCATGGCGCAATATTCCCAGGATCCTAACTCGTCGACAACCCAGAATTGTTCGAATTTGACGGGGAATTATTTTGCGGATAATAATATTGATTTCACGGTGAATGGGTCGACGGGTGCAATTACCGTAGCTGGTAGTAGCGCCAACTGGTCTGGCATCACTGTAAACTACAACATTACCGACAATCAGGCCAATTGTACGTTGCCGTAAACAAAGTCTCTTTGCGAACCTGATGCCGGGCTCTGCCCGGCTTTTTTTGTGCCCTGCATATGGCCGCGGCAGGCCGGACGGCTTTCAGGCGTGTGCTTTGGGGAAGCCAAAGGACTCCGAATACGCGGCTGCGGCAGCGCGTGGTTCCTCGCAGCCGTTTTTCCCTATTTGCCGATGCAGAAGCG
>DPEO01000167.1 GCA_003530935.1 Desulfomicrobiaceae bacterium
GGCAGAGCGCAGGCGCGCTCCACCGCAGCCTCTTCCGCCGCGCGAAACGCCGGCCATCCGTGAGCAGCCACGAAATCGGCGATGGACATCCCGAGATCCGCTTCCACCAGGTCGTCGGTATCCACGAACGGGCAGGCAAGACGCTCGGCAAGCAAACGGCCCACAGTGGTCTTGCCACTGGCGCGAAGTCCCACAAGCACGATGTTCTTGCGCTCCAAAGAAAACGGCTCCCGCCGAAACTGGCCGGGCCGAAAGGTCATGGCGGCGTCCGCTTCCGCCACCTCCACTTTTTTCTTGATGAACATGATTCCTCCATACCGGGGCGCCCGAAAGCGCCTCCGTAGTGTGCACCGTCCATAGGTCCTCGCCGCTGCCGGGGCAAGAGGGGACCGCCGGCCCCGCTGCCGGGAGCAGCGACCTTTCTTGACGCCTCCAGGCTTTTTCCGTAGCCCAAGGCCCTTACGCCATACGGCCTCACGTCGTTATTTTTCCGGAGTACTTCCTTGAATACCGAAACTTCTTCCACAGCCACCGAAGCCCAAATCCTGCGCCACCGCAAAGAAAAGGCCCAGTTTTTGCGCGACGCCGGCGTCGCCCTGTATCCCAACGATTTTCGGCGCACCCACCTGGTGGCGGACATCCTCGCCGTCCATGGCGAGGAAGACGCCGCTGCCTTGGAGGCCACGCCCATCCCCGTGACCGTGGCGGGCCGCATCATGGCCTTGCGCTCCTTTGGCAAGGCCACGTTCTTCCACATTCAGGACGTCAGCGGCCGCATCCAGGTCTATGCCCAGCGCGACGATCTTGGGGCCGAGGCGTACAGCATTTTCAAAAAATTCGAGATCGGGGACATCGTCGGCATTCACGGCACCCTTTTTCGCACCAAGACCGGCGAGCTCACCGTCAAGGCGGCTGGGGTGCGGCTCGTCACCAAATCCATGCGGCCGCTGCCGGAGAAGTTTCACGGTCTCAAGGACGTGGAGCTGCGCTACCGCCAGCGCTACGTGGATCTCATGGTCAACGAACGCTCCCGAGAGATCTTCCGCAAGCGCACGGCCATCATCCAATTCATCCGGAATTTCCTCAATGAGCGGGGCTTCCTGGAAGTGGAAACGCCCATGATGCAGCCCATCCCCGGCGGCGCGGCGGCCAAGCCGTTCATCACCCACCACAACGCCCTGGACATGGACCTGTATTTGCGTATCGCCCCGGAGCTCTACCTCAAGCGACTGTTGGTGGGCGGATTTGAACGGGTCTACGAGATCAACCGTAATTTCCGCAACGAGGGTATCGACACCAAGCACAACCCCGAATTCACCATGATCGAGTTCTACTGGGCCTACGCCACCTACGAGGACCTCATGGACCTCACGGAGGAGCTGTTCTCTTCCCTGGCCCAGGCCGTCACGGGCTCGACCACCGTCACCTACCAAGGCCACGACATCGATCTGGCCCACGGCTGGCAGCGGCTGTCGTTTCACGAGTCCTTGGAGCGCATCGGTGGGGTGGCGCCGGAAATCTTTCTCGACGCCCAGCGCTGCCGGGAATTCGTCCTGCGCCTGGGAGAGACTGTGGGCAAAGAGGAAAAACTCGGGAAACTCCAGGCCAAGATCTTCGACAACCTCGTGGAGCCCAAGCTCATCCAGCCCCATTTCATCTACGGCTATCCCACGGACATCTCGCCGCTGTCGCGCAAGAACGACGCCAATCCCGACATCACGGACCGCTTCGAGCTCTTCATCTGCGGCCAGGAAATGGCCAATGCCTTCTCCGAACTCAACGACCCCGTGGACCAGCGGGAACGCTTCGAAGAACAGGTGCGCGAACGCGCCCAGGGCGACGACGAGGCCCACGTCATGGATGAAGACTACATCCGCGCCCTGGAATACGGCATGCCTCCGGCCGCAGGCCAGGGCATTGGCATCGACCGGCTGGTGATGCTGCTCACGGATTCCCCGTCCATCCGCGAGGTCATCCTGTTTCCGCTGCTGCGCCCCGAAGCATCCTGATCCGGAGGCCGTGTGTCCGCCTTCTTTTCGCGCCTCGGTTTCGAAACCTTCGTGGCCGTGCGCTACCTCGTGGCCAAGCGCCAGCAGGCGTTCGTCTCGATCATCTCTTTGGTGTCCGTGGCAGGGGTCGCTCTGGGCGTCGCCGCTCTCATCGTGGTGCTCGGGGTGATGAACGGCTTTGGCACCAACCTGCGACAGAAAATCCTCGGGCTCAACGCCCACATGCTGGTGCTCTCTGCGGACGGTCTCATGGAGCACTACCTCCCCTTGGTCCACAAGGCGACGCGCGTGCCCGGCGTTTTAGGGGCAACGCCCTTTCTCTACGCCGAGGCCATGATTTCCAGTCCCTCCGGCGGCGTCAAAGGGGTGGTGGTCCGCGGCATCGATCCCGCCACCGCAGGCACCGTACTCTCCGTGGAGCGGGACATGATGACCGGCAGCCTTGCCGGGCTCTCCCAGCGCGCCCCGCACCCGGGCATCGTCCTGGGCAAGGAGCTGGCCGCCCGGCTCGGCGTGGGGCTCGGCAGCACGGTGCAGGTGCTCGCCCCCAGCGGCAAGCGCTCCGTGGCCGGTTTCACCCCCAAGATCGTCTCCTTCACCGTGGCCGGGATCTTCGCCTCGGGCCTCTACGAGTATGATTCCTCACTGGTATTCGTGGCCATCCCACAAGCCCAGGCCCTCCTGGGCCTGGAGAGCGACGCCATCACCGGGCTGGAACTCAAGGTGGCGGACATCAACACCGTGGAGTCCCTCGCCCCCCGCGTGGCGCAATCCCTGGGCGGCGCGCCATTGTACGTCCGCCATTGGATCGAAATGAACCAAAGCCTTTTCGCCGCCCTCAAGCTGGAAAAGACGGCCATGGCGGTGATCCTCGTCATGATCGTGCTCGTCGGCTCCTTTTCCATCGTCACCACCTTGGTGATGATGGTCATGGAAAAAACCAAAGATATCGCCGTACTCATGGCCATGGGCGCGAGCCGAAGACAGATTCGCCGCATCTTCGTCATCCAAGGGCTCATCATCGGCAGCATGGGAACCGCCTTGGGCTTTGCCTTGGGCCTCGGCGTATGCGGCCTGCTGTCCCGGTACCAATTCATCAAGCTCCCTGCCGACGTCTACTATCTGGATCATCTCCCGGTGGAGCTCCAACCCCTGGATCTCACCGCCATTGGGGTGTGCGCCATGCTGCTCTGCTTTCTGGCCACGCTGCACCCCTCGCGACAGGCCGCCCGCCTCAATCCCACGGAGGCCCTGCGCCATGAGTGAGCCGCTCATCCGCCTTGCGCACGTCACCAAGCGCTTTGTTCAAGGCGAGGAGACCATCACCGTGCTGCGGGAGGTCTGCCTGGACATCGAAGCCGGGGCGTCCGTGGCCATCGTGGGGGCATCGGGCTCCGGCAAGAGCACACTGCTGCACCTCGTCGCCGGGCTCGACACCCCCTCAAGTGGCCGGATCCTTTTCCAAGGCCGCGACATCAGCCAGCTCGACGAAATGGAGCGGGCCCGCATGCGTGGGGCGTGCATGGGTTTTGTGTTTCAATTCCATCACCTGCTTCCGGAGTTCACAACGCTCGAAAATGTGGCTATGCCCGCACTCATTGCGGGAGCTTCCTCAGCCCAGGCCATGGCCCGGGCCAGGGAGTGTCTGGAAGACGTGGGCCTTGGCCACCGCCTCCACCACCGGGTGACCACCCTCTCCGGTGGAGAACGCCAGCGGGCGGCCATTGCCCGCGCCTTGTTGCAGCGGCCGCAGATCCTGCTGGCCGACGAGCCCACCGGCAATCTGGACGCCCGCACCGGGGAAAGCATCCACGAGTTGATGCTCCGTCTCAACGCCCAACACGGGATGACCCTCATCGTGGTCACCCATAACGCCCAACTCGCCGCCAGCATGCGCACACGGTGGGAGTTGCGAGCTGGAGAACTCTATGCCGCGTAATCTGGTCGTTCTTGTGCTCTGGTGTATCTTGGCATTGCCCGCGCACGTCTTTGCCGCAGACTCCATCATGGTACTGCCTTTTGCCGTGCACGGCGACGCGAGCCTCGCTTCTCTGGAAGAAGACATCCCCCGCCTTTTGGCCGACCGCTTCAAGGCCCAGGGGCTGAGCGTCGTATCCCAAGATCAGGTGGACGCGCTCCTGGCGCGCCATGAGATCCAATTTCTCGATCTCGGGGTGGTTGCCGAGCTCGCCCGCCGGGCCGGGGCCAAGTATGCGGTCTACGGCGCCTTCTCCCAGGTGGGCGACGCCATCAGCCTCGATGCCCGGGTGGTGGATGCCACCGGCGCCAAGCCGCCGCGCCCGGTCTTTGCCTCCAAAACCGGAGGGATCATCCAGCTTCTGCCGGCGGTGGAAGACCTGGCCCGCGCCATCATGGATGGACTCTCCGCCGCAGGCCGCATCACCGGCATCGAGGTGCGGGGCACGACGGTGCTGGACAAAGACGTGGTGCTCTTGCGGCTCAAGGTGCAAAAAGGCGACCCCTTCGATCCCAAGGCCTTGGCCCAGGAGGTCAAGCGCCTCTACGAATTGGGATACTTTGACGATGTGCGCATCGACGCCGAAGACGACGGCGACGGCAAACGCATCGTGGTGACGGTGCAGGAGAAGCCCCTCATTCAAGCCATCGACGTGGAAGGGGCCGAAGAGATCGACCCCGACGACATCCTGGCCGCCATGAGCACCAAGACCGGATCCGTGGCCAACCTCAAGGTCCTGGCCGAGGACATGAATAAGATCCGCGAGCTCTACCGCAAAAAAGGCTACTACACCGCCACCGTGGACTACCGCATCCAGACCGCGGACTCGCATCGAGCGCGGCTCACGGTCGCCGTGCACGAGGGCAAGAAACTCTATGTAGAAGAGATCGTCATCCAAGGGGCCAAGCAACTTTCCCCCTCGGAGATCAAAGACCAATTGGCCCTTTCCGAGAGGGGCATCTTTTCCTGGATCACCGGCAGCGGCGTCCTGCGCGAAGAGATGCTCGACCGGGACGCCGCGGCCATCGAGGCGTACTATGCCAACCGCGGATTCCTCAACGCCCGGGCAGGCCAGCCCAAGGTGGAGTTCACCGACGACGGCATCGTCGTCACCTACCAGATCGAGGAAGGCGATCGCTATCGGGTGGACCACGTGGTCTTCGGCGGAGACATCCTCACCAATGCCACCGACCTCGCCCAAATCACCACCCTCGACGACCTGGCCAAGGACAAGGAGTTCCTCGACCGCTCCGTCATCCGCAAGGATCTCAACGCCCTTTCCGACCACTACTCCACCTTCGGCTATGCCTTTGCCGAGGCGGACGTGGACATCCAACGCAACGAAGACGCCAAGACCGTGGCCGTGACCTACGTGCTGCGCAAAGGGCCCAAGATGTCCATCGGCCGGGTCATCATCCAGGGCAACACACGCACCCGCGACAACGTCATCCGTCGCGAGATGCGGCTTGCCGACGGCGATCTCTTCAACGGGGCCCTGCTGCGGCGCTCCAATGCCCGGCTGACCAAGCTCGATTTCTTCGAGACCGTGGAAATCATCCCCGAACCCACGGCCCGCCCGGACACCTTGGATCTGCGCGTGAAGGTCAAAGAGAAGTCCACCGGCATGCTTGCCGCAGGTGCTGGCTATTCCACCTACTCCAAGGTATTCTTTTCCGGCCAAATCCTGGAACGCAACCTCTTCGGAATGGGCTACCAGTTGGGCTTCAAGGGGACCATCAGCTCCAAGAGCGCGGACTATACCGCAACCTTCTGGAACCCCCATTACGAGGACTCAGACTTGGGCGTCGGTCTTTCGCTCTATAACACCATGGACGAGCAAACGGACTATGATCGCCAAAGCATGGGAGGCAAACTCCTCTTCGGGTATCCTCTGGGCGAATACACCCAGCTTTCCTGGAACTACCGCCTGGAGCGCTACACCATCGAAGACGTGGACGACGACGCCGACCAGGAGATCAAAGACATCGAAGGCCACAACTGGGCCAGCGCCCTCTACGCCCGCATCACCCGCGACACCACGGACCGCCGCATCAATCCGTCCAAGGGAAGCATCAACACCCTTTCCGTGGAATATTCCGGCGGAATCCTGGGCGGCGACGACGATTTCGTCAAATACATCGCAGACACCAATTGGTACTTCCCGCTCTTTTGGAGCACGGTGTTCCATGCCCATGCCCAAGGGGGAATCCTCCATGAGAACACCTCGGACACCGTCCCCCATTTCGAGCGCTTCTTCCTGGGCGGTATGAACTCCGTACGTGGCTATGAAACCCGTGCCATCTCGCCCCGATATACGAGCATCGACGCCCAAGGCGGCTACGAAGAAGGATCGGAAAAAGGCGGCTACAAAAGCTTTTTCACCAACCTCGAATACATCTTCCCCATTCACAAGGAGATGGGGATCATGGGCGTCGTGTTCTTCGACGCCGGTCA
>DPEO01000174.1:0-455 GCA_003530935.1 Desulfomicrobiaceae bacterium
CCCCGGCAGCACCGACTCGCCGTCGCGCACGGAAAAATACACATGCCCGGACGGCGGCCGACTCACGTCCCCCGCCGGGCCCCGCACCCACACGAAGGGGAACTCCCCCTCCAGCACCGAGCGCAGGGCCGAGGTGAGCTCGCTTACGCCAAAGACGTGCACCAGCCCTCCAGCACTTCGGCCCGCCAGGCAAGGATGGCCTGCACCGCCGCATCCGCGGGCAACTCCTGGCGAACGCCGGTGCGCCGGTCCTTGACCTCCACCACGCCCCGCGCCAGGCCTTTGGCGCCGACGATGACCTGCATGGGCGCACCCAACAGATCCGCCTCGCTGAACTTCACCCCAGGCCGCTCGTCACGGTCGTCCAGCAGGGTGTCGATCCCCTGGGCCGTGAGGGCGTCGTGGATCTCCTGGGCCAAGGCACGGGGCGCCTCTTCACGCACGGACAAGGGAAG
>DPEO01000174.1:655-2810 GCA_003530935.1 Desulfomicrobiaceae bacterium
CCGTAGCATCCCATGATCATGAGGCGCTCACGGCCGTTCTCATCGAGGAAGGTGGCGTGCATGGCCTCGGAGTATTTGGTCCCCAACTTGAATACGTGCCCCACCTCGATGCCCCGCACCAGGTCCACGGCCCCGCCGCAAGCCGGGCAAGGATCCTCCGGGGTGATGGTGCGCAGGTCTGCATAGGCTGTGGCCGCCACATCCCGGCGCAGATCCACATGCCGCAGATGCGTATCCGCAGCGTTGGCGCCGCACACGTAATCCGTGCCCAGCGTGAGCTCCTGGTCCACGTAGATGGGCACACCCGAAAGCCCCACCGGACCAGCAAAGCCCACCGGCGCACCGGTGGCCCGCTCCACCACCTCGGGAGAGGCCAAGTCCACGGTGGCCGCACCGAGCACGTTCTTCACCTTCACCACATTGGCCTCACGGTCGCCGCGCACCAGCACCGCCACGAGATTCCCATCGGCTTCCATGAGCACGGTCTTGATCACCGCCTGCGGGGGGACCCCCAAAAATGCCGCCACTTCTTCCACGGTGCGTGCCCCCGGAGTAGCCACGGGCTCCACGGCCGGACACGAAGGCAACTCGGAAACGCGTGCAGCAATACGAACCTCCGCCTTCTCCACATTGGCCGCGTACGCGCACTGGCGGCATACGGCCAAGGTATCTTCCCCGGTTTCGGCAAGCACCATGAACTCATGCGAGAAACTCCCGCCAATGGAGCCCGTGTCCGCCGCCACGGCCCGAAAACGCAGACCAAGGCGGGTAAAGATGCGGGTGTAGGCGTCGTACATGGCCTGATAGCTGGCATCGGCCCCGGCCTCGTCGCGGTCAAAGGAGTAGGCGTCCTTCATGATGAATTCACGGCCCCGCATGAGGCCAAAGCGCGGCCGGATCTCATCCCGAAACTTGGTCTGGATCTGGTACACATTGATGGGCAGCTGCCGGTAGGAGCGCACTTCATCCCGCACCAAGGAGGTCACCACCTCTTCATGGGTAGGGCCGAGGCAATAGTCGCGGTCGTGGCGGTCCCGCAGGCGCAGCAGTTCCTTGCCGTAATGCTCCCAGCGGCCGCTTTCCTGCCAAAGATCTGCAGGTTGGACCATGGGCATGAGGATCTCCTGCGCGCCGGCGGCATTCATCTCCTCACGCACGATGCGGCTGATTTTCTCCAGCGACCGCAACCCCAGGGGCAAATACGTATAAATGCCCGAGGTGATCTTGCGAATCATGCCTGCGCGCAGCAAAAGCTTGTGGCTCACCACTTCGGCTTCCGCCGGAGTTTCCTTGAGCGTAGGAATGTAGAGGCGACTTTGCAGCATAACGACTCCTTAGCAATGTTCCGAGGCTCGACGCTCGGCCAAAAAGAGATCCAATTCCTGTAAAAATGCAGGGATCAAAGCTTCGCCACGCACTTTCCGAACCACCGCGCCCTTTTTGAAGACAATGCCGCAATCCCGGCCGCCGGCGATGCCGATATCCGCTTCCCGCGCTTCGCCCGGCCCGTTGACCACACACCCCATGACCGCCACAGTGAACGATTCCGTCACATCGGCCAGATGCGCCTCCACTGCGGATGCGAGCGCTTCGAGGTCGATTTCCGTGCGGCCGCAAGTGGGGCAGCTCACGATCTCCGGACCCCGGCGGCGCAGCCCAAGACAGCGGAGGATCTCCCACGCCACGGTCATCTCCCGCAGGGGGTCCCCCGTCAGGGAAACCCGGATGGTGTCGCCGATGCCTTCGGCGAGCAGCATGCCGATACCCAAGGCCGATTTGACGGCCCCGCGCAAAGGCGTTCCTGCCTCGGTCACGCCAAGGTGCAGGGGATAGTCCGCAAGCGCGCTCATCCTGCGGTAGGCCGCCACGGTCACCGGCACCGAGGAGGACTTGAGGGAAATCTTGATGGCGCAAAAGCCCCGCTCTTCCAAAAGGCGCACATGGCGCAAGGCCGCCTCCACCAGGGCATCCGCCGTGGGGCCGCCGCAGCGCTCCAGAATGTCCTTGGGAATGGATCCGGAATTGGCCCCTACACGAATGGGGACTCCCGCGGCCTTGGCCGCGTCCACCACCCGCTCCACCTGCGGGCCGATATTGCCGGGATTGATGCGCAAGCCCGCCACCCCGGCCTCGACTGCGGCCACGGCAAGACGCC
>DPEO01000049.1 GCA_003530935.1 Desulfomicrobiaceae bacterium
CCTCAATGAGCGCCTGCAGGCCGTGCTCAATCCCCATGGCCGGGCCGTGGGGGCGGGGCAGCGGGGATTTCGCGTGGGCGACCGGGTACTTCAGGTCCGCAACGACTACGACAAAGAGGTCTTCAACGGCGATCTGGGCCGGATCGTGGCCGCGGACCAGGCCGAAGGTGAGGTGCGCGTGGATTTTGATGGCCGGGAAGTGAGTTACGGTCTCGACGAGCTCGACAATCTCACCCTGGCCTATGCCATCAGCGTGCACAAGAGTCAGGGGAGCGAGTACCCGGCCATCGTCTTTCCCATCGTGACCCAACACTACATGCTTTTGCAGCGCAATCTCATCTATACGGGTCTGACCCGCGCCCGCCGCCTGGCGGTGCTGGTGGGTTCCCGGCAGGCGCTGCGCATGGGCCTGGCCAACGAGCGCGGCCGCGCCCGCCACACCGCCCTCGATGTGCGCATCCGCCAGCAATGCATGGGGGATGGACTATGAAGTGGACGGGACTCGTGTTCGTCCTGGTGGTCCTGGCCATGGCGGCCCCGGCCTGGGGAGGATCCGTCCACGCCCTGGCCTTGGGCTCGGCCCCCAAATACGGACCGGACTTTTCCCACTTCGATTACGTGCGGCCGGACGCCCCCAAGGGCGGGCATTTGCGGCTGGCGTCCGTCGGAGGATTCGACAGTCTCAACCCGTGGATTTTGCGCGGCCAGGCGGCAGACGGCGTGGAGCTCACCGTGGACACCCTCATGGTGCAATCCCTGGACGAGCCTTTTACGGTGTACGGGCTTGTGGCCCGGTCCGTGGAGCTGGAGGATGAAGCCATGGTGGTGCACCTGCGGCCTGAGGCGCGGTTTCATGACGGAAGCCCGATCACGGCCGCGGACGTGGTCTTCACCTTCGAGGCCCTGACCCAGCGCGGATCCCCCGTGTACCAGCAGTATTACGCCGAAGTCACCGGCGCCAAGGCCGTGGATGCACACACCGTGCGCTTTACCTTTGCCGCAGGGCACAGCCCGGAGCTCCCCCTCATTGTGGGCCAACTGCCCGTCCTCTCTCAGCGCTGGTGGCAGGAGCGGGACTTTACCGCCCCCACCTTGGAGCCCCCGCTCACCAGCGGTCCGTACCGGGTGGAATCCGTGCAGCCAGGCCAGCGCATCACCTATGTCCGCGATCCCAACTATTGGGCAAGGGATCTGCCGGTGAACCGCGGACGCCACAACTTCGACCGCATCACCTACGAAACCTACCGCGACACTTCCGTGACCCTGGAGGCCTTTCTCGCCGGTCAATACCATTTCCGTCTGGAGACTACCGCCAAGAATTGGCACATCGGCTACCGGGGCCCTGCAGTGGAGTCCGGCCGCATCCGGCGCGAGCGCATTGCCCATCATTTACCCCAGGGAATGCAATGTTTTGCCTTCAATCTGCGCCGTCCCATCTTTGCCGATCCCCGGGTGCGCCACGCCCTGGCATTGGCCTTTGATTTTTCCTGGAGCAATACCGCCCTGTTCTATGGGGAGTATACCCGCACCTCCAGTTTCTTCGCCAATTCCGAGCTGGCGGCAGAGGGCCCGGCATCCCCCGAAGAGCGGGCCCTGCTCGATCCGTGGCGCGAGCATCTGCCTGCATCGGTGGACCTGCCGTTTGTCCTGCCCAAGACGGATGGATCGGGGTTTCCCCGGGAAAATCTACGCCGAGCCCTCACGCTGCTCACCGAGGCCGGCTACCGCCTGGAAAACGGGGTCATGACCCGCAATGGCCAGCCGCTTTCCTTTGAGCTGCTACTCGTGCAGCCCGAGTTCGAGCGGGTGGTCCTGCCCTACCAGCGTAACCTCGCCAAGCTTGGTGTTCGGATGCAGGTGCGCCTCATGGACGTGGCCCAGTACATCGGGCGACTGCGGAACTTCGACTACGACATGATCGTCACCTCCTTTCCCCAGTCGCTGTCTCCAGGCAACGAGCAGCGCTCCTTTTGGAGCTCGACGGCGGCGAAGACTCCAGGATCCCGCAATTATTGCGGTATCGCCAACCCCGCCATCGACGCTTTGGTGGAGGCCGTGATCCGCGCCCCGTCGAGGACCGAGCTCATCACCGCCTGCCGAGCCCTGGATCGGGCGCTGCTCCATGGCTGGTACGTGGTGCCTCAATGGCATGCCACGAGTTTTCGGGTGGCGTACTGGGATGTCCTGCACCATCCGGAGCACACCCCGCCCTATGGATTGGATCTGCAAAGCTGGTGGATGGAGCCGGAAGGAGGCAGGCCATGAGCGCGTATCTCTTGCGGCGTATGCTCCTCGTGATCCCGACCTTGTGGGGGATTTTGACCATCAACTTCTTCCTGGTGCAGCTCGCCCCCGGCGGGCCGGTGGAGCAAATGCTCGCCCGCTTGCACGGCGTGGAAGTGGGGGCCACCGCCAAGGTGGCGGGCCCAGCGGCCGAAGGCGGCACGGCTGGCACGGGGATGTACCGCGGGGCCCAAGGCTTGGACCGCCAGCTCCAAGCGCGTATCGAAAAGCTCTACGGCTTTGATCGTCCCATTGGAGAGCGCTACGTAGAGACGCTCATCCACTATGCGCGTTTCGACTTGGGCGAGAGCCTGTTTCGGGGAAAGCCGGTGATGCAATTGATCGTCGAACGCCTGCCGGTCTCCATGTCCCTTGGAGTGTGGAGCACGCTCCTCATCTATGCCATCTCCATCCCCCTGGGCGTGGCCAAGGCCGTGCGCCACGGCTCCTCCTTCGATGCCGCCACCAGCCTGGTGGTGGTCATGGGCAGCGCCATCCCGGTGTTCCTGTTCGCCATGCTGCTCGTGGTGCTGTTTGCCGGCGGCAGCTTTTGGCAGATCTTTCCCCTGCGGGGACTCACTTCTCCGGGGTGGGAGGAGATGACGCTCTGGGGCAAGATAGTGGATTACTTCTGGCACCTTGCCTTGCCGGTCACGGCCATGACCATCGGCGGTTTTGCCACCCTGACCATGCTCACCAAGAACTGCTTTTTGGAGGAGCTCTCCAAGCTCTATACCGTTACCGCCCGGGCCAAAGGGGCGAGCGAGCGGGGCGTGCTCTTGGGCCATGTGTTTCGCAACGCCATGCTGCTGGTGATCGCCGGATTTCCGGCGGCCTTCATCGGGATGTTTTTTACCGGCTCACTCCTGGTGGAAGTCATCTTTTCCTTGGACGGCCTCGGGCTTTTGGGGTTTGAGGCCACCATTTCCCGCGATTACCCGGTGATTTTCGGCTCGCTCTATGTCTTTACCCTGCTGGGGCTCCTCACCAAGATCCTCTCGGACCTCACCTACACCCTGGTGGACCCGCGCATCCACTTTGGAGGCCAGCAGTGAATCCCGTGTGGCAGCGCCGCTTTGCCCGGTTTCGCCGAAATCGCCGCGCCGTGTGGTCCGGACGCCTCCTGCTGCTGCTGTGCCTGCTCTGCATGGCCGCGGATATCCTGGCCACGGATCGCCCGCTTCTGGTGCGCTATCAAGGGGAGTTGTATGCCCCGGTGCTGCAGGCTTATCCCGAGACCACCTTCGGCGGGTTTCTGCCTACGGAAACCGACTTCCACGACCCGTGGATCCAGCGCCACATCGCGGATCACGGCTGGATCCTCTGGGCTCCCATCCCCTTTGGTCCGCGCACCATCGACTTTTCCTTGGACCAGGCCGTACCGGCGCCACCTTCCCGGAGGCACCTTCTCGGCACCGACGACGTGGGCCGGGACGTGGCGGCCCGCATGCTCCACGGCATGCGCATCTCCCTCGTTTTTGCCGCTGTCGTGGCGGCGGCGAGCGTGGCCATCGGCGTGGGGGTAGGGGCCATGCAAGGCTACTTCGGCGGTCTGGTGGACCTTCTCGGGCAGCGGCTGCTGGAGGTTTGGTCCGGTATCCCCGGGCTCTTCGTGCTCATCCTGCTGGCCTCGGTGGTGGAGCCGAGTTTTTGGTGGCTGCTTGCCGTGACCATGCTCTTTTCCTGGATGACCCTGGTGGACCCCGTGCGCGCCGAGTTCCTGCGCGGCCGTACCCTGGACTACGTACGGGCGGCCCAGGCCATGGGCGTGCCCCACGGCCGCATCATGCTGCGCCATATCCTGCCCAACGCCATGGTGGCGGCGCTCACCTTTTTGCCGTTTGTGGCCAGCGGGGCCATCACCACATTGACCTCGCTGGACTTTCTTGGCTTTGGTCTGCCTCCGGGATCTCCCTCCCTGGGCGAGCTCCTCTCTCAAGGCAAAAACAATCTCCAGGCCCCGTGGCTGGGGCTCGCTTCCTTTGGCGCCTTGGCGGCCCTGCTCAGTCTTTTGGTCTTCCTTGGCGAAGGAGTGCGCGATGCCTTCGATCCCCATGCCCAAGACTGAACCATTGCTGGAGGTCCGTGACCTTGCCGTGACTTTTGCGGGCGCGGCGCGCCCGGCCGTGCAGGGTGTGGCGTTTCGGCTTGCTGCCGGAGGAAGCCTGGCCCTGGTGGGAGAGAGCGGCTCGGGAAAGACGGCCACGGCCCTGGCCGTGTTGCGGCTCTTGCCTCCGGGCACGCGCCTTGCGGGCAGCATCCGCCTCCTGGGGATAGAGATGCTCAGCGCGCCCCCGAAGACCCTGCAGCGCATGCGCGGCGGGGCTGTGGGCATGGTCTTTCAGGAGCCCATGACCTCCCTCAATCCCCTGCACCGGGCAGGGCGGCAGATCGCTGAGGCCATCTCCTTGCATCAAGCCCTTTCCCCGGCGCAGGTGCGCCGGCGGGTGGAAGCACTCCTGGAGCAGGTGGGGCTTTCGCCACGGCACGCGGAAAGTTACCCACACCAACTCTCCGGCGGCCAGCGGCAGCGGGTCATGCTCGCCATGGCCCTGGCCAATGATCCCCAACTCCTCATTGCCGACGAGCCGACCACGGCCCTGGATGTGGCCACCCAAGAGGGGATTCTGCAGCTTTTGCAGGAGGTACGCGCCCGCACGGGCATGGCGGTGCTCTTCATCACCCATGACCTCGGCCTTGCCCGGCGCCTGGCCGACGAGGTGGTGGTGCTGCGGCGCGGCCAGGTGGTGGAGCGCGGCCCGGTGGCGCAGATCTTCTCGCGGCCCACGCATCCCTACACCCAGGAACTCTTGCGGCCCTTGCCCGCAGCCCCCCTCTCGACCCCAGGGGAGAGCGTTCTTCTGGAGGCGGAGGGTATCGGAGTGCACGTGTCCATGGGAGGTTTTTGGCGCCGCCGCAGCCGAACGCTCCTCGAAGACATCCACCTGCGCCTGCGTGAAGGAGAGTCCTTGGCCGTGGTGGGGGAGAGCGGCTCGGGCAAGACCACGTTGGCCCTGGCCCTTACCCGATTGGTGCCGGCAACCGGGTCGGTCCGACTCTTGGGCGCGGATTTTTTCGCCTTGCAGGGGCAGTCCTTACGGCGGGCGCGTCGGCACATGCAGATGGTGTTTCAAGACCCTTTTGCCAGCCTCAATCCGCGCATGAGCGTGGAAGAAATCGTGGCCGAGGGGCTTGGGGTGCATACGAATCTCTCGGCTGGGGAGCGCCAGCGGCGGGTGGCCGCTGCCCTGGCCGCGGTGGAGCTGCCGGAAGACATCCTGCACCGATTTCCCCATGAATTTTCCGGTGGCCAGCGGCAGCGCATCGCTGTAGCCCGGGCCTTGGTGCTCGAGCCCAAGGTCCTGCTCCTCGATGAGCCCACCAGCGCCCTGGACCGTTCCACCCAGATCCAGATGGTGGAGCTCTTGCGCGCCCTGCAGGAGCGGCTGCGCCTCGCCATGGTGTTCATCACCCATGACCTGGTCCTGGCTCGGGCCCTCTGCCACAGTCTTTTGGTCCTGCACCAGGGGCGCGCCGTGGAGTCCGGCCCCTTTGCCGAGGTCATCGCCGCGCCCCGCCACTCGGCCACCCAAACTTTGCTGCGGGCTGCGAGTTGCGTATGAAATGGGAACGCCTGGTTTCTCCGGCGCTGCTTCCGGTCTATGCCTTTGCCGCCACCATTGTGGGAGGCGCCTCCTTGCTGCGTCTGCCTTGGGCCACCACCCAACCCATCTCCTGGCTGGATGCGCTGTTCACCGCCACATCCGCAGTGTGCGTCACTGGACTTACGGTGGTGGACACAGGGACACGCTTTACGCTCTGGGGCCAAAACACCATCCTTGCCCTCATCCAATTGGGAGGGCTGGGCATCATGACCTACACCAGCCTGGTGTTCTATCTCTGGCGGCGGCGCGTTTCCTTCACGGACCGCATTGCCGTGGGTGGAGCGCTCCTTGCGGATCCCCGCTTCCGCCTTGGTCGTTTTCTCGTGGACGTCGTGGTGATGACCATCGGTATTGAACTGGCTGGTGCGTTTTTGTTGTGGACATGCGGCATGCGGCTCTATGATGCGTTTTTCCACGCCATTTCCGCGTTTTGCAACGCAGGATTCTCCACATATTCAGATAACCTCATGGGGTTTCGTGGAAATATCGCCGTCCAATGCACGATCATGGCGCTGATTTTCTTGGGCGGCATTGGTTTTTATGTCCTTGTGGATCTGCGCGATATGCTGTGGCAGCGTCGTTCGTGGCGCTCTTTGGGATGGCAAAGCCGACTGGTGCTTTCGACGAGCTTTTGGCTCATTGGGGCAGGGGGGCTCTCTTTGGCTTTGATGGAAAAGTTGGGGGCTGGAGAACTTTCCTGGGGGCAGGCCGTGCTCGACGGCGTGTTTCACGCCGTGTCCGCGCGCACCGCTGGGTTCAACACCGTGGATTTGGCCCGCCTTGCCGATGTGTTCTTGCTTTTTTTGGTTTTTTTGATGCTGGTGGGCGGATCTCCCGCCTCGTGTGCCGGTGGCATCAAGACCACCACCCTGCGGGTGCTCTGGGGGTTCGCCGTGGCCCAAGTCAAAGGCCGGCGGCAGGTGGTGGTGGCCGGGGCCGCTGTGGACACCACCTCATTCAACAAAGCCATGGCCTTGGTGGTGTGTTCGACGGGGTTGTTGGCGGCGGCCATTTTGGGTCTCCTTTTCCTGGAGGCCGGGGTTTCACCCCATGGCACGGCCCGCTCCATGTTGCTGGAGCTCATTTTCGAGGCAGTCTCCGCTTTTGGCACGGTGGGGCTTTCCACGGGGATTACCGCCTCGCTCACCCCGGTCAGCAAAATGGTGCTTATTGGACTGATGTTCGTGGGTCGGCTCGGCCCTGCGGTATTTCTCACCTTGCTGCAAACTTGGCAGGAACCAGAACATTTCGCCTGGCCGGAGCGTTCCATTTCCATCGGATAGGAGGCAGTATGGCTCGTGAGTTCGCCATCATTGGATTAGGAAAGTTCGGCTCCGTCTTGGGACGTTGCCTCCGGGAAAAAGGCCAAACCGTCATCGGTATCGACACGGATCCGGACAAGGTGCGCTTGGCCGCGGAGTACCTGTCCCATGCCTACGTAGCCGAGGCCACGGACAAGACCGCGCTGATGCAGCTCGGCGTGGCAGACTGCGACGAGGTCATCGTCAGTACCGGCCACTCCATGGAAGCCAGCATCCTCATCACCCTGTTTCTCAAGGAAATCGGCTGCAAGCGCGTGACCGTCAAGGCCGTGAGCGAGGACCACGAAAAGATCCTGCGCAAGGTGGGGGCCGACGAAGTGATCTTTCCCGAGGGGTTCGCCGCCCAACAATTGGCCGCCCAATTGGCGGTGCCGGGCTTTCTCGACTATCTCCCCTTGGGCGAAAATGTGGTGTTGCGCCAAATCACTGTGCGCGACTGGGCGGGCAAGTCCTTGCGCGACCTCGATCTCACCAACCAATTCGGCATTCAGGTGGTGGCCATCCGCAAGGCCGGGACCGAGCATTTTTCCTTTGTGCCGAGTCCGCACAAGCCGCTGAGTGCAGGCGACCTGCTCGTGTGCCTGGGGCCGGCCCAGGCCATGGATAGTCTTGCAGGCTAGCCTACCAACGCCGCAGCACCCGAGGGAGGATCCCCGCCGCAAGCACGACCACCGCAGCGAGCATCCCTCCGGCAAGCCCTGCAAGGCCGAAGTGTTTGGCAAGGAGTCGAATCGCCCCCATGACGCCGAGGGCAAGTACGCCCCCCAACCAGAGTTTCCAACGCCCCATGGTACTCCCTCCCTTTGGAAATGATCCATTCCCCGCCATCTTGGCCCCTATGGCCGGGCTGGGACACATCGCCTTCCGCCAGGTGCTGGCGGGTTTTGGCGGCTATACCCTCATGATGACGGAAATGTGTAACGCCCGCGCCGTTGCTACGGAAAACCCCGAAACCTCGCGGGTGTTCCGCTGGAGACCCGAAGAGCTTCCTCATCTGGTGTGCCAGATCTTCGGCGCCGAGCCCAAGGACATGGCCATGGCTGCCCGGCGCATCGAAGCCGAAGGCTTTGCCGGTGTGGACATCAATATGGGCTGCGCCGTGGCTGCCATCACCAGCCGCGGAGCCGGGGCGGCCCTGCTTACCGACCCGGAGCGTGCCGTGGCTGTGGTGGATGCCGTGGCAAACGCGGTGCGCATTCCGGTATCCGTGAAGCTGCGGACCCTGCCGGGCCGCGACGTGGAAGGCACCTGTGCCTTGGCGCGGCGTTTGGTCTGCGCTGGAGCCAGTTGGTTGACCGTGCATCCGCGCGTGGCCCCGGACCGGCGTACCCGGCCTGCCCGCTGGGAAGACATCCGTGCCGTGGTGGAGGCAGTGGACGTCCCGGTGATGGGAAACGGGGATATCTGGCATCCGGAAGATGCACTTCGTATGCGGGCGCAGACCGGATGCGCCGGGGTGAGCATCGGCCGGGCGGCGGTGGCGAAGCCGTGGATCTTCGCCCAGATCCGCGGCGCGTTTTCCCTGGAGGACTCCATCTTTCTCGCAACGGCCCTGGCTATGGTGGACGCCCTGTGGGCCTGGAATGCGCCTGCCTCCGCCATGCAGCTTTTTCGCAAGTGGCTGCCCTATTTTTGCGCCAATTTCGTCTATGGCCACGCCATCGCCAAGCGCCTGCGGCAGGCGGCCGGCCGGGAAGAGCTCGTGGCTGCCCTGGAAAGGGAGCTTCTGCCGTGTCCGGCGCTCGCACACAGCCCGAATCCCTTTTTGGTGGTGGGATGATCTCAACACCACGGCCCACCAGGGGCACGTTGGAATCCCTTTTTGGTGGCGGGGTGGGTTCAAAAGGCCCATTGGAGGACCCGCGCACCGAGCTCTGCCATGACCGCAGGCGGACTGAGGGTGAGGGAGGTCGGGTCCGTGATGCGTCCTAAGGTTCCCAGCACCGGCACGCCGGTGAGCGCAAAGATGGCGGCGGCGTTTTCCTGGCGCTCCGCATGGGGCACGGCGTCCGCGGGGTCGCAGAAGACCACGCCCAAACACGGCAGCGACGCGCGCTCGAGGGCTTCCAGGGTGAGTACCGTATGGTTGATGGTGCCGAGCCCTGCCCGCGCCACCACCACACAGGGCGCGCCAAGGGCCTCGGCGAACTCCAGCATGGTCCACCCCGGGGCGATGGGCACCCGAATGCCGCCGGCCCCTTCCACCAGGCAGAGCCCGGAGAACCCGCGCACCCAGGCCGCAACGGCCTTGGGGTCGATGGTGATGCCGGCCGCAGCGGCGGCGATGCTCGGGGCCTTGGGCGCTGGCAAACAGGTGTGCACGGCCGCAGCGGCGGACCACGAAGCGCCGGTCACCCGGCGCACCCAGGCGGGATCGGAATCCTGCTCCACATCGCGGCAGCCGGTTTGCAGCGGTTTGAGGTAGCGCACCGGCGTCGCGCATCGTGGCTGCAACCAGGCCAGCAGGGCGGCGCTTACCATGGTTTTGCCCACATCCGTGTCCGTACCGGTAATGAAAATCGCACGCGGATCCGCAGACGGCATGGTCACTCCGTAAGTTCGTGAAGCGCCTGGGCTATGGCGCTGGTAAGTTGGTGGAGATGCTCTTCGGTATGCTGGGCCGTGACCACCACGCGCAGGCGCGCAGCACCCAAGGGCACCGTGGGGTAGCGGGCGGCAAAGACGAGAAATCCAAAATCTCGAAGACGCCAGGCGACCTTGGCGGCGCGGGCTTCGCTTCCCAGCACCACGGCCAGGATGTGGTGGGCCCCCAGCACTGGGACGCCAAGGCCCTGAAACAGACGGCGGGCCAAATCCGCCAGGTGGGCCACCTGGCGCCGCCGGTCTTCCTGCTGCCGGGCTTCGTGGACCACGGCAGTGATGAGCGTTCCCATCCACGGCGGAAGCGCTGTGGTGAACATGGCCGAAGGCGCAAGATGCAGCAGGGCGCGCCGCACTTGCGGCGGTCCGAGCACTGCTCCGCCTACCAGCCCCAAGGCCTTGCCCAGGCCAACGGTGCGCACCGGGGCGTATCCCTCGCCGAGGCCCTGGCCGTGCGGTCCGAGCACCCCCACGGCGTGGGCCTCGTCGAGGACAAGCAGGGCGTCGTGCTCGCGGCAGTACTGCGCCATGGCCGGGATGTCGGGGCTGTCGCCATCCATGCTGAAAAGCGACTCGCTCCAGACAGCGGCCACCGGCGCGTTCGCAAGGATGCGGGCAAGGTGGGCGAGGCGATTATGGCCAAAGGAGCGCACCTGGGCGCGGCTGGCGGAAAGCCCGTGCAGGATGCTGCCGTGCACGTGTTTGTCCACCGCCACCAGGTCGTCTCCTTGAAAGAGGGACGCCACCGCGGCGTTGGCCTGCGTGGCGCTGGGAAAGAGCAGGGCGTCAGGGGCGCCGCACCAGGCAGCCAGCGCTGCTTCCGCCTCGTCCAGTTCCGGGCTCTGACCGCTGACCAGGCGCGCCGCCCCCGCCCCCAGGCGTCTGGGCCGCACCGCATTCCAGATGCGGGCGGCCATGTCTGGATCCCTTGCGATCCCCAGGATATCGTTGGACGAAAAATCCACCAGCCATTTTCCGTCCACCCGCACCATGGGGCCGTGGCGGTCTTCCACGGGCAGCACCTCACGGCCAAGGCCGGAGGCGTCCAGGACACGGAGACGGTCGTAAAGTGTGGTCAGGAAGCGAGCCATTGGAAACGGTTCTGGAAAAGGGGGTGCGGGGAGGCTTCCGGCAGAAGGGCCAGGGTCACTGCGGCCGGAGCAGCCAGAAAATCAGCCTCCACCCGGTAGCGTGCGCCGGAAGCGGTTTCGGCCTGAAGATCGACGCGAACGTGGGTGCCGCGGCCGGGCTGCAGGCGAACGTCGGCCATGGAAACCAAGCGGACCTGCACCATGAACCGGGCCCTCCAGCGGGCGTGCAGGCCGCACGCCTGGGCCAGGGCTTCCAGGAGCATGGCCGGACTTCCCCCCCGGGCCTCGGCTTCCAGATACTCCGGGGTAGAGGCATGGATATGGCGGAGGGCCTGGCTGGGATCAAACCGGGGTTCCCAGGGCATGGGTCAACTCCATGAGCACGGCAGCAGCCTGGCCGCCGAAACCAAAGCTTTCCACAAGCACAAAGCGCGGCTGCCACGGCCGGCATGCACGCAAGAAGGGCAGCCGGGCGCACGGGGTGGCAAGGCCGCGCACCGACGGCACGAACCCATGGGCGCGGCAGGCGAGTAAGAGGGCAAGCTCCATGAGCCCGCAGGCAGCGGCTCCGTGCCCCAGCCAGGACTTGAGCGCCGTTACCGCACCTGGAAAATCCTTGCCGAGCACCGCTTCCAGCATGGCGGCTTCGGCCGCGTCTCCAGCTCGGGTGCCGGTGCCGTGGGCCAACACCACAAGCTGAGAGGGGTCCACCGCCGTCCCCTCGAGGGCACTACGCACCACTGGGGCCATGGTTTCGGGGTTGGGGTCGGTGAGTTCGCGGCCGTCGATGCCTATGCCGGTGCCGAGGACGGAGGCGAGGATACGGGCCCCGCGGCCGCGGGCGTGCTCTTCGGATTCCAGGACCATCATAGCCGCCCCTTCGGCGGGGATGAAGCCGTTTCGCTCGGTATCGAAGGGGCGGATGTCCGCAGGGGTGAGGACCCCGGCGCTGGCGTACGCCGCTACCGCGCGTTCGCCCACCCGGCTGTCGGCGCCGCCCACCAGGGCCACGGCGGTGCGACCCTCGGCGATGGCTCGGGCTCCCCAGACCAGGGCTTGCGTCGAGGCCGCGCATGCCCCGAGCAGGGTGGCGCTTTCGCCGTGGATGCCCAGGGTCGCGGCCACCAGGGAAGTGGTGGTGGAAGGCATGGCGGACAAAAGCCATAAGGCCTGGGGCGGGGCTGCTTCCAGATGCGGGCCAAGGCCGAGAAAAAGCGCCGCCTGGGAAAGTGGAGGCGCAAGCCCCGCATCCGCCACCGCCTGCACCGCCGCAGCCACGGCCAGGCGCCCGGCCCGGCAGAGGTAGCGGGCGTTTTTCATGGGGCCCACGAGGGCGCGCACATTGGGGGAAGGTGCCGGGGCCACCGGATACCCCCATGGCGATGGGGTAAAGGGCGCTTGCCCTCGGCGCACCGCCTCGGCCATGGCCTGCGGGGTCTCTCCCAAAGGGGTGATCGCCCCCCAGCCGGTGAGTACAACCTTCATGAGCGTGCGTGGGCGGTGGCGTAGGCCGCGAGATCCGCCACTTGCAGCACCGGACCGACATTGAGGTCCGCCAGGATGGCGTTGATGCGGGCTGCACTCAGGTGAGGGTAGCGCTGCGCCAAGGCCGCTTCGGGCGCGATCTTTTCGTCCGCGGCGCGCAGCAGCACCAGACGCAGGTCCCGCAAAAACAGGGTATCGTCCTGCACCGGGATGCCCAAATGCTGCTGCATGGCCACACCGATTTCCAAAAGGTCGATGGATTGGGCACCTAGATCCCGCACCAGGTAGGTGGCGGGGGTGATGGTGTGTGGGTCTTGATCCATGATATCGGCAATGATTCGAATAATTTCGTCAATCATGATGAATACTTGCGCGCTAAGAGTCCAGCGTCCATGGTGATGGAGGTCAAGCGGATGCACAGCCCTTGGTCGGAGAGGAGAAACACCATGCAGGAGACGGCGTCCTCGGCGGATACCCAGGGGAGGTTGGGGTGGTGTTCAAGAAAGGCGGCTCCGCGGCCGGCCTGGGTCAGACCAAGGCGCAGGCTCACGGTGCTGACCCCGCAGCTGGCGAGCTCCGCCCCAAGGCTGTGGAAGATGCCGTCAGCAGCCCGCTTGAGGGCGCTATAGAGCCCTTGGCCTGGGGCAGGAACAGCGTCAGCCGTGGAAGAAAAGTCGAGCCCGCGCCCGAGACGAGCGGCGAGGGGACAG
>DPEO01000042.1 GCA_003530935.1 Desulfomicrobiaceae bacterium
AACGCCTTGGACGCCGACGCCACACGGGTGGATGTCATGGTGGAAGGCGGCGGGCAAAGCTGCATCCAAGTTCGCGACAACGGCCACGGCATCCTCCCCGAAGACCTCCCTCTTGCCCTGACCCGCCACGCCACGAGCAAGCTCCACTCCCTGGAAGATCTCACCGCCATCCGAACCTTGGGCTTTCGCGGAGAAGCCTTGGCCTCGGTAGCCAGTGTCTCCCGCCTGCGCCTGGCAAGCAGCACCGGCGGCGGCGAAGGTGTGGCGGTGGAAGCGGAATTCGGCCGCCTCGGCGCTCCCCGCCCCCTTGCCATGGCCCAGGGGACCGAGGTGACGGTGCGCGATCTCTTTGCCAACGTCCCCGCCCGCCTCAAATTCCTGCGCACGCCCACCACCGAGTCCCGCAAGTGTCAGGAGGTCTTTCAGCGCATAAGCCTCCTGCATCTGGATGTCTCCTTGAGTTTCTCCCAGGCGGGCCGCTCCGTCTTTTCCCTGCCAGCCACTGCTTCTTTGGCCGAGCGTCTCCGACATTTCTGGCCTGAAGAAATCGTGGACGCCATGCTGCCGGTGGAGAGCCGGGGCTCTATCGAGGTGGTGGGGCTTGCAGGGGATCCTGCGCGGGCCCAAGGCCGCGGCGACCGCATCCTGCTGGCGGTCAACGGCCGGCCTGTACAGGATAAATTGCTCGTACGCGCCGTGCGCGAGGCCTACCGAGGGATGATCCTCGGAAACGAATTTCCTCAAGTAGTCTTGGACATCCGCCTGGACCCGGAGATGGTGGACGTCAACGTGCACCCTGCCAAAATCGAGGTGCGCTTCCAGGACGAAAGCATGGTGTTTCGAGCTGTGATGCAGGCGCTCTCCCGCGTCCTACAGAAAAACTTACGGCGAGAAGAGCCCCCCGCGCTGACGCCGCCTGCGGACATCTCGCTGTCGGCCCCCATGGATCCGCCGACGCCCAAGTTTGCCCAAACCCGGCTCATGGAGCACCTTGCTGTCGCGGCCGAGGCCCCCGCCCTATGGGATCCCCCGGCCCCGCAAGCGCCCCCACCGCCATCCCGCACGTCAATTCATCTTCCCTGGCGCTATGCCGGCCAAGTAGCCGCCACCTATTTGGTGCTTCTGGGCGCCGACGAAGTGCTCCTCCTCGACCAGCATGCGGCGCACGAACGCGTGCTCTTCCACAGCATCGCCACCACCCCGCCCAGTTCCCAAGGGATCATGCCCCCGATCACCTTTCCCGTGCATCCCTCCGAGGTGGACACCGTGGAAGCCCTGTGGGAGCCACTCACGACCCTTGGATTTGCCCTGGAGCACACGCCTCCCCGCCTCGTGGTGCACCGTATTCCGGCCATCCTCACCGTTTCCCGGGCCAAAGACTTCATCGCCGACGCCCTGCAGGGCAAGGAGCGGGATCTGCACAGCGTACACGCGCGTATGGCCTGCCACGGGGCGGTGCGGGCCGGAGACGAGCTCTCCCCCACCGAGGCCCACGCCCTGCTGGAAGCCTGGTGGAACACCCCGGAGCGGGAATTTTGCCCCCATGGCCGCCCCACCCTGGTCCGTCTTGGGGTGGAGGCCTTGGAAAAACTCTTCAAACGCCGCGGATGAATCCCGCACCAACCGTCACGCATTCCACAATCACGCATCAAGGAGGACTGCAGTGAATATCCTGCTCGTAGGATCTGGAGGCCGAGAACACGCCCTGGCCTGGAAGATCCGCCAAAGCCCCCTGACCTCCCAGCTGTGGATCGCCCCGGGAAACGGCGGCACCGCAGCCTTGGGGACCAATGTATCCATCGCGGACACCGACATCCCGGCATTGGTCCGCTTTGCCCGGGAGCACGCCGTAGACCTCGTGGTGGCAGGCCCCGAGGCCCCGCTGGTCCTTGGACTTGCCGATGCCCTCGCGCAAGCCGGCATCCCCTGCTTCGGTCCCTCGGCCTTCGCCGCCCAATTGGAAGGTTCCAAGACCTTTGCCAAGACCATGATGCGAGAGGCCGGCGTCCCCACCGCGGCCTTCGCGGCCTTCGAAGACCTCGACGCCGCCCTCGCGTATGCGCGTCGCCACCCCTTGCCCATGGTCATCAAGGCCGACGGCCTGGCGGCGGGCAAGGGAGTGGTCGTGGCCACGACCTTGGCCGAGGCCGAGACTACCCTGCGTCAGATGATGGGGGAAAAGGCCTTCGGCGCCGCAGGCGAGCGCGTGATCATCGAAGAGACCTTGACGGGCGAGGAAGTCTCGCTGCTGGCCCTCTGTGACGGCGAACGCATCGCCGTCCTGCCTTCAGCCCAAGACCACAAACGTGTGGGGGACGGAGACACCGGCCCCAACACCGGCGGCATGGGGGCCTACAGTCCTGCGCCCATCCTTCCGGATGCGGACGCCGCTGCCGTAGCCGAGCAGGTGATCACCCCCATGGTGCGCCACCTCAAATCCCTCGGCCGCCCCTTCGTGGGCGTCATCTACGCCGGGCTCATGATGACCGCCGCCGGGCCCATGGTCCTGGAATACAACGTGCGCTTTGGCGATCCGGAGTGCCAGCCCCTCATGGCGCGCCTGGAAAGCGATCTGGTGCCCATCATGCTCACCTGCTGCCGGGGAGAGCTCGATCCTCGGGAGGTGCGCTTCACCCCCCGTCCCAGCTGCTGCGTGGTGCTGGCCTCCCAAGGGTACCCGGGCCCCTACCGCAAGGGGCTGCCCATCAGCGGTCTCGCCGAGGCGAGCCAGGTCCCGGACACGGTGGTCTTCCACGCCGGCACCACCCTGCAGGGTGACCAACTGGTGACCGCCGGCGGCCGAGTGCTCGGGGTGACCTCCCTGGGCGATACCTTGGCCGAAGCCCAGGCCCGGGCCTACGCCGCAGCAGGCCGCATCCATTTTGAAGGCTGTTTTTTCCGCAAGGATATCGCCCACAAAGGGATTCACCGCACCCCATAACGCCATAAGGAGCCATCCATGCCCCTCGTCGCCATCTTCATGGGAAGCAAATCGGACGAAAACGTCGTGCGCCCCTGTGCCGAACTCTTGGCCAGCCTCGACATCCCCCATGTCTTTACCATCACCTCTGCCCACCGCACCCCGGAGCGCACCGAACGTTTGGTGCGTGAACTGGAAGCACAAGGCGTCCAAATATTTATCTGCGCCGCAGGCATGGCGGCCCATCTCGCCGGCGCCGTTGCGGCCCGGACCATCAAGCCGGTCATCGGCATCCCGGTGGCAGCCTCGCCGCTCGGCGGCATGGACGCCCTGCTTGCCACGGTGCAAATGCCTCCGGGCTTTCCGGTGGCGACCGTGGCTCTGGATAGCGCCGGGGCGCGCAATGCCGCCTGGTTGGCGGCCCAAATCCTCGCCACGAACGATCCCGACCTGGCCCAACGCCTGCGCGAGGCCCGGCAGACCATGGCCGAACAAGTGGAAACCGACGCCGCGGCTCTGATCTAAAAACAATGCGGGGGACAGAGAAATCTGCCCCCCGCGTATGTGTTACGGCGCTGCGTCCCCGGCACCGGGCCGGGGCGCATCTCCAGGTGGTTGCGAGCTCCCTTGCGGGAGCTGCGGCGTCACGTCGATGGACCCCGGCGGCAGAATCGTGCCGGATTTATGCACCACGGTATTGTCCACAATGGCAATACCCAGCTGTTCCATCACCTGCCGCTTGTATTCGTACTCCATATTCTTGGCGCGCAGTTTGTACTGAAGAATCAGGCGCACCACGGCGTAAATGGTCCCTGCAGCAAGCACAGCCCCCAGGCCGATGAGAATAATCCGGGATGCCGCCTCGCCAAAACGACCGAGAAACTCCAGGATGCTCCCAAGATTATAGAGTACTCCAATAAGGATGCCCAGCATCCCCAAAATCAAAAGAAACGGAAGCTGCATACAAAAATTGATCGCCGCCGCCAAACGGGCCTCGGTGCCATCTTCTTTCTTCGCCCGCACCAGGGGACGCCCCTGATGGCCATACACAAAGGCATTGAATCCCGCCACTACAATGCCCACCAAAAACGTCACGGCAACCGGTGCGCTCAAGGCCACCACAAAATACGTCTTCCATGGAAAGGGAATATCTACGGGATGCCCCGTCACCGCAGCCTCGTCGAGGCCCAATTGGTACACCCAGCACACCAAAAAAATGAGCCCTTCCACGACCAAGAGCAAATGCACGTATTTCCGAAATAGGTCTTTGAGCTCGTATTCGTCGAAGAGCGCTGCAAGACCGTGCCGGCGCTCGTCAGTCCGCTGTTGTTTCTCTTCCATAACCTCCCCAGGTGGCCCCGCTGCCCCTTGCCCAAACTCTGCGGCTTCAGTAGGCGGCGGGACGCTGTTCGTGATCTCTCTTACTTGGAGTATACCATGACCCAGTACCATGCCGATATGGTCATCCTGGGCGCAGGGCCGGCTGGTTATGCCGCAGCTCTCGCCGCCAGTCAAAGAGGAAAAGCCACCGTGCTCGTGGCAGACGGCCCGCTGGGCGGCACTTGCCTCAATTGGGGCTGCATCCCCACCAAAATCTATCTTGGCGCCAGCGAACCCCTGGAGGGGCTGCGCACCATGGGGCGTCTGCGCCTCTTGCGCGGCGAGGCCGCCTTGGACCTCGCCGCCCTGCGCCGACGCGCTCAAACCATCATCCAGGCCACGCACAAGGCCATGGCTGCGGCTTTGGAGGGCGGCAAAGTACAGGTGATCCACGGCCGCGGCCGCATCACCGCCCCGCACACGGTCACGGTGGCGGAAAAGGACATCTCCATCCAGGCGCCCATCATCCTCGTGGCCACGGGCTCCCGCCCCATGCCGCTTCCGGGGCTCCCCTTCGGCGGCCCGATCCTCGACTCCACGAAGGCCCTCGAGCTCTCCCAAGTCCCCCAGAACCTCGTCATCATCGGCGGCGGGGCCATTGGCGTGGAGATGGCCCAGTTCTGGAACCGCATGGGCTCGACCGTCACCCTGGTGGAAGCCGCCCCCACCCTGGTCCCCAGTGAGGACCCCGCCCTGGGGCACGCCCTCGCTGCCATGCTCAAACGCAGCGGCATCACGATCCATGTCGGAGCGCCGGTACAGGAAGTCCTCGTGGATGGGGCAGACGCCCAGGTCCGCCTGCCCCAGACCACATGCACGGCCCAGGCAGTGCTCGTGGCCATCGGCCGCCGCCCCAATACCGAAGACCTAGGCCTTGAGGCTGCCGGGGCGCAGGTGGACGGCCGCGGTTTCGTCACCACCGACGACCAACTCCGGGCGGCTCCTGGAGTCTACGCCATCGGCGACGTCAACGGCCGCACGCTGCTCGCCCATGCCGCCGAGCACCAGGCCCACTTTGCCGTGGCCCATGCTTTGGGAGAAATCGCAGGCCCGTACCATCCAGGGCCCATTCCCGCATGCGTGTACGGCGGCGTGGAAGTGATGCGCGTGGGGCCCGTGTATGCCGAAATCCACGGCCACGAGGTGTTTGTCTCCCGATCCATGCTCGCGGCCAACCCTATTGCCCAGGCCCATGGGCATGTGCACGGCATGGTCCAGGTGTACTGGCGCCATGGACAGGTCGTGGGTGTGGCGGCGGTCGGGGCACGGGTGTCCCATCTTGCGGGCCTGGCCGAAGCCATGGTGCGGGACGGATGGGACGAATCGGCGGCGCACACCCATATCTTCGCCCATCCGAGTCTGGATGAAGCCGTGCGCGCCGCCCTCACCGCGCCCAAGGAGCCGCTGTCATGATCTATCGCGGCCCTTTGCGCCCCAAGCGCCCCCTGATCCTGGCCTCATCATCGCCACGGCGCCAGGCCATGCTCACAGGTCTTGGGCTGCATTTCGTGGTGCGCGCGCCGTCCATCGACGAGTCCGTCCCTCCAGGGATGGACCCCAAGGGGCACGCCCTCGCTCTCGCCCGCGCCAAGGCGGCCGCCGTGCACGACCCGGAAGCGGTCATCCTTGCCGCAGACACCGTGGTGGCCCTGGGCAGCCGCATCCTGGGAAAGCCCCGCGACCCGGAGGAGGCCTTCCATATGCTGGAACTTTTGGCAGGCACCGAACACCAGGTGCATACCGCCGTGGCCCTGCGCCAGGGGGACCGTGAACACACCTTCGCGGTTTCGGCGCAGGTGCGCATGGCCGCATTTTCCCCAGAGCTCCTGCGCGCCTACGCCGCCACCGGCGAAGGTCTCGACAAGGCCGGGGCCTACGCGGTGCAAGGGGTGGGAGGCTTTTTGGTGGAGTCGGTGCGCGGATCAGTAAGCGCAGTCATCGGCCTCCCCTTGGCAGAAACCGTCGCCGCCTTGCTGCACATGGATGCGGTGGAGCCTGCGCCATGAAGCTCTCTGCCGGTGTTGTGCTTGGCCTCGCCACCTTGGGCGGCATCGGCCGTCTGCCCAAGGCCCCCGGCACCTGGGCCTCGGCTGCGGCCGCCATCCTAGCGCCGCTGCTTTTCCTTCCACTCCCCATGCCCCTGCGGCTGGGGGTTTGCCTCGGCATCTACTTCGTGGGCGTACAGGCGGCTACGCGTGCCGAAGTTGTGCTGCAGCGCCATGACCCAGGCTGCGTGGTCATCGATGAACTTCTCGGCCAATGGATCGCCCTCTGCGCCACGGCCTCCCCCGCGCCGTGGTGGGAGCTGGTACTGGCGTTCGGTCTCTTCCGACTGCTCGACATCACCAAGCCATGGCCCATCCGCGCCCTGGAGCGCCGCATTGCCGGAGGTCACGGCATCATGCTGGACGACGTGGTGGCGGGGCTCATGGCCTTGGGAGGACTGGCGCTGCTGCGCGTCCTGCTTCCATGACCCCTGCCGTGGACCAGGCCTTCGCCGCGGCCATCGCCGCCACCCTGGACCGTCTCCGCGCCCCGGGCGCATCCCTCCTGGTGCAGTCGCCGCCAGGCACGGGAAAGACCACGCGCATCCCCCCCCAACTCCTGAACGCCCCGTGGGCCCAAGGCCGCGGCATCCTCCTACTTGAGCCCCGACGCATGGCCGCACGGGCGGCGGCCCGATTCCTTGCCCATGGCTTGGGAGAACAAGTGGGGGGCACCATCGGCCTGCGTACCCGTCTGGAGACCCGAGTCGGCCCGAGCACTCGCCTGACAGTGGCCACCTACGGCGTGTATCTGCGCCTCCTGCAGGAAGACCCTGCCCTGGAAGCCTTTGCCGGCGTCATCTTCGATGAATGCCATGAACGCACCCTGGCCGCGGATCTCGCCCTCACCTTCACCCAGGACGCCCGCGCCACCCTGCGACCGGACCTGCGCCTCGTACTCCTCTCCGCCACCGTCACCCCGGCCGACTTCGCCAACGTCCTCCCCAACCTCACGGTCGTCACCGCCGAAGCCCCAAGTCATCCCGTAGAGGTCCATTACCTGCCGCCGCGCCCTGGAGAGGACCTCTTCGACCACGCCGCCCGGGTCGTCCGCCACGCTTGCCTGCGCCATGGCGGCACCACCCTCGTCTTTCTCCCCGGCATGCGCGAAATTCAGCGCCTCTTCCACGCCCTGGCGGACCTGCCGGCAGAGGTGCTGCCGCTGCACAGCTCCACCCCCCCAGCCCGACAAGACCAGGCATTGCGCCCGGCTCCAGGCGAAAGGCGGGTCATCCTCGCCACCAGTATCGCAGAGACGTCCCTCACCATCCCTGGGGTCACCGTGGTGGTGGACTGCGGCCTTGCCCGGGTGCCCCGCTACGACCCCGGCCGCGACCTCACGACATTGGCCACGGTGCCTGCTCCGACGGCCACCATCCAGCAGCGCACCGGGCGGGCAGGACGCACAGGTCCAGGGACATGCTACCGCCTCTGGGATCCTAAGGAAGAGCATCACCGCCCAGCAGCTCCGCAGCCGGAGATCCTGGAAGCCGATCTGACGCGCCTTGCCCTGGAAGTGGCCGCATGGGGCACTCCGGTCCACGACCTCGCCTGGCTCACCCCGCCGCCCGCCGCGCCACTGCAGCGCGCCCGCACCCTGCTTACTGATCTCGGCGCCCTGGACGCCCACGGCCGCGCCACGGAGCATGGCCGAAAGCTCCTGGGGCTCCCCCTTGCCCCGCGCCTCGGCCACATGGTGCTCTCCTGCCCCGGGCACCTCCAGGCCACGGCCTGCGCCCTCGCCGCCCTGCTCGAAGAAGGGGGCGCTCTCCTGCGCCGCGAGCACGACCTCCGGCACGCCCTGGCCGCCATCCACGAGCCTGGCCCCTGGCGCACGGTCTTCCATCGACTGCGCCGCGCCCTCCATATCCCCACAAGCGCTCCCCTCTTCCCGGAACACGCGGGCTTCCTCACCCTGTTGGCCTACCCGGACCGTCTCGCCGGACGCATGCCTGACGGCTCATGGCGGCTGACCACCGGCACCAAGGCCGTCTGCCCCTCCCGAACGTACGGCGGAGCCACGTACCTGGTGGCACCCTGCCTGTCGGGGAGCTCGACCCGAACGCTCACCATCCACGCTGCGGCCCCGGTGGATATCCCCGACATCCAACACGTCTGGGGGCCGCGCCTGCGCCTGGAGCGCAGCGTGCGTCTGGAAGGCGACGACGGCCGCGTGGTGGCGGAAACGCGCCTGCTTGCAGACACCCTCCCCGTACGCGCCCACCCCGAAACCCCATCGGCCGAAGAACGGAAAGCGGCCTTGACCGAGGCCATCCGCCGCCGTGGCCTCTCCTTCTTCCAGTGGACGGAGAGCGCCCGCCAGCTGGTGGCCCGAGTGCGCCTGGCCCACACCCTCGATCCAGAGCACTGGCCTGCCTGGGAAGATGCCTTACTCATGGCATCCCTGGAGGATTGGCTCGGCCACCACCTCATGCACTGCTCAAGGCTCGCCCAGGCTGCGGCCATGGATCTGACCCGCCCTCTGCAGGACTGGCTTGCCACCACCCACGGATATGACGCAATCCAACGTCTGGACCGTTTACTGCCCCAGACCATATCCACCCCTGCCGGAGCCAAACGTCCCATCGACTACACCGATCCGTCGGGGCCACGCGTATCCGTCAAGCTCCAAGAAATGTTCGGGGCCACCCAAAGCCCGCGCCTGGCTCACGGCCGTGTCCCCATCACCCTGGTCTTGCTCTCTCCCGCCCACCGCCCCCTACACATCACTCAAGACCTCGCCGCCTTCTGGGCCGGAGCCTACCGCGAAGTGCGTAAAGAGATGCGCGGTCGCTACCCCAAGCACGCCTGGCCGGAAGATCCCCTCCACGCAGCCCCCTCCACACGCACCCTAAAGTAGAGTCTATCAGTCCGAAAAGCTTGAGTAACCACGCACCTCTCTATGATTTTCCCTCCAGGGTATTGCCAGACGCACGCATTCCGGGTACAGGCTCCCCTCTCATGCGCCGAGCAAGGGACTCTGCGGAAAAACATCGCCTAAAAATCCTCACCCCCCTTGCCAAATCCCACTGCATCCCATACGAAGGTGTCACAGTGTCCTTCCCAGCGCAGGCGCGGCATCTTGATTTTCAGGAGATGATTTTTTCCATGATCCACCCCAACGACAGCGTTCAGCACGTCCTTCGCGGATATCTCAACGACAGCGTACCGGAGCATATCCAAAGCGCAGCACAATATCTCCTTTCCGAAGAAGGTGCCCCCAAAATCAGCATCCATCCGGGAGAGGAATCCTGGGAGGTGGAAGCCCACTTTCAAGGAGAAGACTTTCAGTCCTATACCCCTGAGATCAGCATCAATCTTGAGTACGGCATGGTGCATGCTTACTGCAATTGTCCGGACTCATTCTCTGGCGTGTGTGCGCACATTGCTGCTACGGCGCTCCATATTCTGAAATCGACTTCCTCGGACAAAGAGGAAGAGAAAGATGCAAGCGCTGTTACATCCCAATGGAAACAGACGTTCCGTTCCTTTTTCGCAACTCATCTCGAGCCAGAGCCCGGCGAACATTACATCATCTATCGCTTTCATCCTGAGCCGGACCGGCTGCAAATGGAATTTTTCCGAGCCCGTCAAAACAAGTCTGGACTCTCCACGGTACAGAACCCAGTCACTCTGGAACAGATCATCCGTAACCCCGATTGGTGCGAAATGGCGCCCGAGCTTCCCAAAGTAGCAGAGCAGATCGGCCAATATTTGGATTATTACGGACACCGTGTGGAGATCCCGGCAGGGCTCATGACCTGGTTTTTCTGGGCCATCCGCAACGAATACTATCTCTTCTGGGAAGATACCGAACAGCCGGTGACCATCGAAAGCACGCCCATGCGCCTGCAGCTGCGCCCCGAATTCTCCGAAGAGGGCCTCTCCTTCGACATCATGCTCGGCCGTGAAGGCAAGGTCCCCTTTTCCATCGCCCGGCAGCCCATCTCCATCTTCGGCAAGCTCCCCTTGTGGGTATGCCTCAAGCACCGCTTCTACCCGGTGCAAACCGGTTTGGAGCCGCGCCTGGTGCAGGAGCTCGTCACGGCTCCGCCGCGCATCCCCCATGCGGAGATCCCGGAGTTTCTCGACCGGGTATGGACCCAACTGCCCGCATCGGACCTCCATGGTCAGGACGAATTCCTGGAGCACATGAAGCCCATCTTCGCTGCAGCCACCTACAACCCCAAGCTTTACCTAGGCGAAGAAGGAAGCCTGCTCACGCTGGAAATCCACAACATCTACGAGACGGAACACGGCGACATCACTCTGCCGGGCCCCAACCAGGACCTCCAGACCGGCAGCTACCAATTCGAAGGCAAATCTTTCCTCATCCGCCGCGACCAGGAAAAGGAAGAGGCGCTCATCGCCACCCTTATGGAGATGAACTTCCAGCCCAGGTCCCAGTCCATGTGGTTCCTGGAGCCCGAGGAGGCCATCTCCTTCCTTCTGGACGCCTACCCACGGTTGGTGGAGCAATACCGAGTCTTTGGCGAGAAGGACCTCTCCCGCTACAAAGTACGCAAAGCCACCCCCCAAGTGGTGGCGGAGATCACCACCCAGGAAGAAGACAAGTGGTTCAACCTCGAGATCTCGGTGGACTACGACGGCATGAGCGTGCCCATCGACAAGATCTGGAAGGCATGGACCCAGGGCAAACGCTACGTGCAGCTCAAAGACGGCTCGTACACCAGCCTGCCGGAATCCTGGTTGCAAAAGCTTGGACACAAGCTGGCGGCCATGGGACTGGACCCAGAAAAGCCGCCCAAGAAGCGCTTCGAGAACTTCGAAGCCCCCATCCTCGACAAGATCATTGAGGACATCCCCGAAACCGCTGCCGATGGGTTCTGGACGACGCTGCGGGAAAAGCTTCACGACTTCACGGAGATCAAAACCGTTGCCCCGCCCAAGGGGCTCAACGCCACACTGCGGCCCTACCAGCTCCAGGGCATCAGCTATATGAACTTCCTGCGCGAATACCACTTTGGCGGCATCCTCGCCGACGAAATGGGGCTGGGCAAAACCATCCAGACACTCGCCTTCATCCAGTACATGAAGGAGCACGGCGCCAAAGGCCCCAACCTCATCATCGTCCCGACCTCGGTTCTGCCCAACTGGGAGCGCGAGGCGCAAAAATTCGTGCCGGACATGAAGCGACTGGTCATTTACGGCTCGCGGCGGGAGAACCTCTTCAAGAAGATCGAGGAATCCGAGCTCATCATCACCACGTATGCCTTGCTGCGCCGTGACTTGGATGAACTGCTCAAGTTCGAGTTCAACGCCGTGATCCTCGACGAGGCCCAAAACATCAAGAATCCCAACACCATCACCGCCCGCAGCGTGCGCAAGATCCAGGCCCGCTTCCGCCTGTGCCTGTCCGGCACCCCCATCGAGAACACCTTGCTGGAACTGTGGTCCTTGTTCGAATTCCTCATGCCGGGCTTCCTTGGCTCCCAGACCGCGTTCCAGAAGGGATTCGTCAAACCCATCAAGGACGGAGACGAAGACAGCCTGAACTACCTCAAGGCCCGGGTCAAACCCTTCATCCTGCGCCGCACCAAGAACGAAGTGGCCAAGGACCTGCCGCCCAAGGTGGAAAACATCTACTATTCGAGCCTCCTGGACGACCAGATGGAGCTCTACGCGGCCTTGGCCAAAAAACTCAAAGAGCAAGTCCTCCAAGACGTGGACGAAAAAGGCATTGCCCAAAGCCAGATCTCCATTTTGGACGCGCTGCTCAAACTGCGGCAGATCTGCTGTCACCCGCGGCTGCTCAAGCTGGATGTCCCTGGGGTCAGCACCAACGTCTCTTCCGGAAAGTTCGAGGCATTCAAAGATCTCGTCACCTCCATCATCGACGACGGCCACAAGGTGCTCGTGTTCTCCCAGTTCGTGCAGATGCTCCACATCATCCGCAACTGGCTCAATATGGTAGAGATTCCATATTGCTACTTAGATGGCACCTCCAAGGACCGCTTCGAACAGGTGGACCGCTTCAACAACACGCCCGAGATTCCTATTTTCCTCATCTCGCTCAAGGCAGGCGGAACGGGCCTCAACCTGACGTCCGCCGATTACGTCATCCACTACGACCCCTGGTGGAACCCCGCAGTGGAAGATCAGGCAACAGACCGCACCCACCGCATCGGCCAGACCCGTCAGGTGTTCTCGTACAAGATGATCTGCGAGAATACGGTGGAGGAAAAAATCCTCAAACTCCAGGAATCCAAAAAAGGCATCGCCGATTCCATCATCCCTGGGCAATCGGCCTGGAAAAGCCTCACCCGGGCGGATCTCGAAATGCTCTTCGAAGTATAGCAGATCTCCGACCGCACCCAACGTGGCGCCCACGCCAGAAAAACCAGTACCAAAAAGCGGGGAGCAGCAGGCTCCTCGCTTTTTTTGACGCCAATCGTTGGTCTCTTGCCTGACGTATTGACCACGAACCCAAGCTCTGCTAGCGGCTCGGAAGCATTTTTTTTCCCATATTCCAACCTTGAGCAGGATTTGCCTCATGAGCACCTACTACCGCCCGGATCCAGACCTCGATTTTCTCAAGGAGTGCAGCAACGAGGACCTCAACATCTTGGTCCATGTCCTTCTCTACGATCGAGAAGGCAAGCAGCGTTTCGTGGTACGCCGCCTGCCCAACCATCCCCTCTACAAGCAGCATGCCCCCAATCATTCTCTGTATTGGGAAGTCATCGCCGGCGAAATCCAGCTCTATGGTTCCAATCCCCTTGCGGCCATCGCGCGAGGCGGCCGCGGCAAACACTACATCAAAATTCTCGGCGATGTGTGCGACCGTTTCGACCTGCGCTACAACCCCAATGCCGCCACCGAGATCATCGAACGCGAACTCTACTCCTTCCTCTTCACCAAATCCTTACAGCGCCTCTCCAAGGCCAACCTCGAAGCAGTGAGCGCGGCTTTTGGCATCAAACCCGCCAGCATGAATCAACTGGCCGTCAACGTGGCCATCACCGAGGCCATGCGCTTCGATGACACCATTGCCAGCCGCGTGGCCCTCTGTGTAGCACACGGGGCCGCCATGTTCGCCAGCAATGTGGGCTACCTCGACCAGGTTCCGGAAGCCTTCCGGCCTGCCCTGGAAGTCACGGAAAAGCCTCTCATGGTGGAGTTTGATACCATCTCCCCCATCAACCTCACGGGCTCAGCCCATTGGTTCATGATTCCCGTGGTCATGCAGGTCATCTACCTGCGCACCAAACATCTGACCCAAAGCTAGCCCGCGCGCTCTCCACTGTCCTCTGGGGCGCTCAAGCTAGGCGCCCCAGGGAACCCTCCCGTGAACAGCCGACGCATTCAGGGTGCCTTGGGGGCGTCTCCCCAAACCGCCTTGAGCCGTGCGTCGCGGCCGCACCCCCAGCGATAGAGGTGATAGCGCAGGGGGTTTTTTCTCGAAAAATCCTGGTGGTATTCCTCTGCAGGATAAAAGGCTGTCCGAGGAAGGATGAGGGTCGCCACCGAAGCCCCCAACCGCGCTTCGGTTTCCGCAATCCACTGCCGCGCGATCTGCTCCTCCTCGGCATCGGCCACAAAAATGGCCGAACGGTACTGCGGCCCGCGGTCGCAAAACTGTCCGCCGGCATCCAGCGGATCGATATTCTCACCAAAAATCCGCACCAAGCGGGCAAAGTCCACCTGCTGCGGATCGTAGCGCACCAGCACGGCCTCCAAATGTCCGGTGCGCCCGGAAGAGACCTCCTCGTAGGTGGGGTTTTCCACGCTGCCCCCGCTATAGCCGGAGATGACCTCCACCACCCCTGGCACGCCCTGCAAGGCGTGCTCCACACACCAAAAACATCCTCCGGCAAACACCGCCTCGCGGAGGCCTTTGGCTCCAACCGGAGTTGCAGCCAAGCTCACGACGACCACTCCCAGCATTGTCGGCATCCATCCCATAGGTTTCTCCTCGTGGTTGTTTGTACACGCTCCGTTATGTGGAGCTGCACCGCGCTTCCCAAATGGGCAGCGCATCCGAGGCGGTGGCCGCGCACGACACCCAGCGCCGATCCCCATCCACCACATCCAG
>DPEO01000075.1:0-3143 GCA_003530935.1 Desulfomicrobiaceae bacterium
AGGACTGCAGTATCCACAGGAGGGAGTATGTATCGTGCGCTTTGGGCTTTGCTTCTGGGACTCGTACTTGCCGCCCCCTGCGTTGCGGCGCCCAACGAATCGGTATGGAGCGTCCGCCTCGCCGGACCGCCGGTCTTCGGACCAGGGGTGTGGGAACGGGACGGCATCGTCTACGCCGGGGCGTTTCTCCATCAGGAGGAGGCACAGTCACTGGCCGCCGCCTTTGCCGGAGCCGCTGCCGTCTTTCTGCCGGCACCCCAAACCCACGAGTGGCGGCCGTGGCGACAGCGCATCACCTTGGCCTCCCTGGGGTGGGATGCGCCGCGCGTGGCCCAGGGCGTGGACCCCTTTTTCACCCTGCGCCTGCCCTGGCTCGAAGGGGCAGAAGCCCGGGGAAGCCGCATACTGCTGCAACTCCATTTTCCTCCAGGGCTGCGTGCTCCCTCCCGGGTGGAGGTATGGGCCAAAGGGATGCCGCTCATGGCAGCGCCGGTACGCGGCGAAGCCATGAACCTCGAAGTCCCGCTCGATCCACTGGCGGCGCTGCCCCAAGGCGAAGTGGTGGAGTTTCAAATCCGCGGCACCCTCTCCATCACGGAAGACCGCTGCCTGGATGCCCAAAGCGGGGCGCTCTGGATGCGCATCGACCCGTCCTCGGCCCTGGATGTGGTGCGCACGACCCCAGCCCGCACGGTGCGGGGCGCAGTCCTCGAGGCCGCCCTTTTGGGCGCACGGCTCATCCAGCGCACCAATGGCCGACCGTATCTGGAGGCCGTCTGCCGCCTGGCCGCCGCCATGGGCCAATTGGCCTGGCGGGATGATGTGGTGGAGCTGGCCGCCGCTCCCGGATTTGGCCCCAGCATCGTGGTGGCCGACATCCCCCAGGACATCCTCTGGACCGGGTCCACCCTCTACCTCTCTCCTCAAGGGGCGCAGCTCATCGCCTTACAGTGGACGCCCGCACTCCTCACCCAGGGCGTCCGCGCGGCGAACGCTGCCCAGCCGCCCAGCGCCCTCCCGGCGGCCACCATCCCCTTGGCCACCCTGGGACAGACCGGAGCCACGGTGCGCGGCCAGGGGGACTTGGTGATCCCCATCCGTCTGGACGTGGCCCAACTGGGCGCCTGGCCCCGGGTCTTGGTTGCGGGGCTCTCCTTCTCCCACAGCGCCGTCCCGGAAAAGGACCAGGCCGCCGTCATCCTTCGCCTCAACGGTCATGTGCTCGAAAGCCAGGAACTGCGCGGATCTGCCTCCCGGCGTCTCCTGCGGGTGGAGATTCCCGGCCGCCTGCTGCACGGTGCCAACCTCCTCGAGGTGGTCTTCCGCTACACCCCGCAAACCGGGGCATGCGCCGGCCCCTCCCAGCCCGTGCTCGAGGCAAGCCTGCTCGGGGACTCCTTTGTGGAAGTCCAAGGGGAACTGTTCGCGCCCCCGCTTTCCCTGGCCTCCTTCGCCGCCCAGGCCCTCGGGGACGGCCTGGTGGTCTCCTCCAAGGACCACGCTCAGTATACCCCCAATCTCGTGGCCCTCTGCCAGGCCTTGGGCCGGCAAAATCCCACTGCGCTCCATCTCCACATGGCCACGCCGCAGGACGCATCCCACGGCGGCTTTGTCCTCACCGACGACCTGTCGCTGCCGGGGATCACCCCTGTAGCCTTGCCTCTCGAACCCACGGAAATCCGCAACCCCCTCACCGGGGCGGTCCTCGCCCGCTTTACCCCAGAAGATCCCCCCTCTCTGGCGCAGACCTTCCGCGACCCTCAGGGCCGACCCGTGCTTGCCGTCAGTGGCCCGGCGCTCCTTCCGCAGCGTCTCGCCTCCTTGCTGCAAAACGCCGGCGGGGCCAACCTCATGATCGCCCGCGACGATCTTTGGCAGTTTTTGGAAATCGGTGACAAGTTTGCCCTCGTGCAACCCGCCGCCAAAGGCGTGCTGTGGTACCTCGCACGCTACCGCCTCATCCTCTTTGGAGTCCTCGGCGCCCTTTTCCTCGCCGGGCTCATCATCCTGTACCTGCGAGCCGGACGGAGGCCTCACGCATGACCATCCTCCACACCGCCATACTCCTCGTCCTGTGGAGCGTCTCGGCCTATGCCGGGGCCTGGGTCCAACCCGAAGGCGCCGTCTTCGTGTCCCTCAAGACGCTGGTGACCACCACGGACCGCTTTTTCGACGAAAACGGAAACATCCATCAGCGCGGCGGCTGGTTCACCAAGTATGAGGTCAACCCCTACCTGGAGTACGGACTCACCGAGCGTGACACCGTGTCCGTCAACATCCTGGCCCAGCGCCTCACGGACTCGGCCACGGACGCCGCCACCACCGGCCTTGCGGATCTGGAGCTCGGCTGGCGCCGCAGCCTGTGGAGAAGTGATACCACCATCCTCTCCGCCCAGCTCACGGCCTTCATCCCCACAGGCTACAGCCTGGAGGACTCCCCCAGCCTGGGCTATGACCGCCTCGGGCTAGAGCCCTCCTTATGGGTCGGCCGCGGATTCGTCTTCGCAGGACGAAACGGCTACCTGGAGGCCCAAACAGGCCTGCGCTGGTACGCAGGCTACCCTTCGGAGCAGCTCCGGGCCCAGGCCACGGGAAGTTACGACCTCTTTCCCTGGCTCTCCCCCTTCGCCACCCTGGAGCTCCACTACGGCCTCGGCAACGGCGAAGACCGCGAGGAAGGCGGCCAGACCATCGTGGCCGACTACCGGCTCCTCAAAGGGATCTTGGGCGCGGTCATCCCCGTGACGGAGCGCCTGCGGCTGACCGCAGCCTGGCAACAGCACCTCTGGGGGGAAAACACCGGACTGGACGGCGGGGCCTATGTGGGTGTGTGGGTGCTCTTTTAGGGATACAGACGCCCCGCAGCTGGGAGAAGTCCTCCTCCACCTGGGACTGGTCAGGCCAGAAGACATCGAGGAGGCCCTCGCCATCCAAAAGGAGCGCGGCGGCCGCCTGGGCTGGATCCTCATGAGCCTGGGGAAGATCCGACGCCTGGACCTCTTTCGCGCCTTGGGGGAGCACTACTGCATCCCCTTCCACGAAGAAGGGGTGGACGCCTTGCTGCGGCACGCCGATCCCAAGCTCGTCCGCGCCTTTCCCCTCGGCGAGGTCCTCTCCCGCCACATCCTGCCCTGGCGCCGGGA
>DPEO01000075.1:3337-5568 GCA_003530935.1 Desulfomicrobiaceae bacterium
CTCATCCTGCTCACCGACTATCCGTGCGCTACGGATCAAAAAGCGTTTTGCGCCGCAGCCTTTCCCGATGTCTCGGAATTCTCCTTCCACCTGGTGACGGACCTCGACTTTCTGCGTCTAATCCAGCGCCTCTTTGGTCAGGAGCTCTTGGACGAATCCATCCTCGGTCTCTTCTTTCACGCCCCCGAGGAATCCGCCAACCCGGTATTCACCCGCGCCCAGATCGCGGCCATCGGGGTCCTCGGTTTCGCCGCCTTGGGTCTCTTCTACGCCCGCCCCGTGCTTGCGGTGCAGATCTTCTTTGCCGCGGTGCAGATCCTTTTTCTGACCTCCGTCCTCTTCAAACTGATGGTGAGCCTCGTCGGCGCCGGCCAGGAACAGGCCCAGCCGGTCACGGACGAAGAAGTCCGCCGCCTGCGGGACGATGAGCTTCCGGTGTACACCATCCTGGTGCCCGTTTACCGCGAACCCCAAGTGGTGGGCCAATTGGTCTCCGCCCTCAAGGCCATGGACTACCCCCAGCACAAGCTCGACGTCCTGCTCCTTCTGGAAGAAGACGACGCCGAAACCCTGGCGGCGGCCAAAGCCGCAGCGCCGCCGGGCAATTGGCGCTTCATCATCCTGCCCAACGCCCAGCCCAAGACCAAGCCCAAGGCCTGCAATTACGGCGTGTTTTTCAGCCGCGGCGAATTCCTCACCATCTACGACGCCGAGGACCGCCCAGAGCCGGATCAGCTCAAAAAAGCCGTGGTCGCCTTCCGCAAGCACCCGGAAACATTCATCTGCTTTCAAGCTGCCCTCAATTATTTCAACGCCCAGGAGAACCTCATCACCAAGCTCTTCACCTTGGAATATTCCTACTGGTTCGACTACCTCCTTCCCGGGCTCGACCGCCTGCGGCTCCCCATCCCCCTGGGCGGCACGAGCAACCACTTCCGCACCCGCATCCTCAAGGAACTCGGGGCCTGGGACCCCTTCAACGTCACCGAAGACGCCGACCTCGGCATCCGTGCCTGCGCCAATGGGTTTCAGGTGGGCATCATCAACTCCACCACCTTCGAAGAGGCCAATAGCCGCTATGGCAACTGGATCCGCCAGCGCTCCCGCTGGATCAAAGGCTATATGCAGACCGCACTGGTCTACAACCGCCACCCCATCCGGATGCTGCGCCGCATCGGCCTCAAAAATTGGCTGGGATTCCAACTCTTCGTTGCGGGAACACCACTCCTCTTTCTCTGCAATCCCATTGTCTGGAGCGTCTTTCTCCTGTGGCTGTGCACCGGGACCAAGGCCTTGGATCCATTCTTCCCGCCGCTTCTGGTGTATATCGGCCTTTTCAACCTCATCATTGGCAACTTCCTCGGCATCTATCTCAACATGATCGCCGTGTACCGGCGCAAACTCTACAGCCTCCTGCCGGTGGCGCTCATCAACCCCCTCTACTGGCTCTTCTTCCACTCCATCGCCGCGTACAAGGCGCTCTGGCAACTGGTGTCCAAACCGTTTTATTGGGAAAAAACCGACCATGGACTCACCAGCGTCAATGCGCCCCACTAGGTGGCTCCTCCTGGCAATCTGGGCAGCGAGCACCATCGTCTTCAGCGTGTGGAACACCGCGCTCATGGATCTTGGCCTCGGAGAGCGGGAACTGCTCTACCTTGGGGAAAAGGCCCTCCTCGTTTTCCACAGCCGCCCACCCCGTTTGGAAAACCTCGGTTTCGTATTTCCACCACTGCCGTACGCCTTCATCCTCGTCTTCCGAAACCCCCTCCTGGGCGCGTCAGCCATTGGCGGCGTCCTTCTGTGCGCGCTCCTTGTCTGGATGCGCCACAGCCCCCTGGACGGGTACACCCGCGGCCTTGCCCTGCTTGTGGCCGCCACTCCTCCCGGACTTTGGCTCCTTACGCAAAGCCCCCGCATGGCGCTGCTCACCGGGGCGCTGCTCGCCTCCTTCGTATGGCTTCGGCGCTACTGCGCCACCCGCGCCACCCTGCACCTCTTTCTCTTTGGGCTGACGTCTTCCGCCATTTTTCTTGCCGCCTACGAAGCCGTGGTGCTGGTCCCGTTCATGGTGTTGCCGCTGCTTCGCGAGCCGCGAGACATGCGGGAAAAAGCGGCCATCCTGACCACGGCGCTCATGCCCTCGGCCTTCATGGTGGGCGGATGGGTGTATCTCAACTGGATCTTTCTCGGTGATCCGTGGGCCTTTCTCGCAGGCTGGAAAACCGCCC
>DPEO01000013.1 GCA_003530935.1 Desulfomicrobiaceae bacterium
AACTCCTTGTTCTGCAGCACCCGCAGCAGCTTGGCCTGGAGGCTGGGGCTGGCGTCGCCGATTTCATCGAGGAAGATGGTCCCCCCTGCAGCGATCTCGAAAAAACCGGCCCGGGATTTGGTGGCCCCCGTAAAGGCCCCCTGCACATGGCCGAAAAGCTCGCTCTCCACCAGGCTTTCGGGGATGGCCGAGCAATTGACCGGCACAAAGGCCTGGGCGCGGCGCGCGCTCTGATAATGGATGGCCCGGGCCACCAATTCTTTGCCGGTGCCGGATTCCCCGGAGATGAGCACCGTGGCCGCAGATGCCGCAGCCTTGTGGATGAGGGCAAACACCTGGCGCATGGCCGCGGAGGCCCCCAAAAGCCCATCCGGAGCCGGCACATCCGCTGCCATGAGCCGACGGCGGCGCACCCGCTGCGCCAAGCGTTCCACGGCATCCACGAGCTCCTCAGCGGTAAAGGGCTTGGCCAGATACTCCGCGGCCCCATCGCGCATGGCGTGCACCGCCCCCTCCACGGAAGGATAGCCGGTGAGCATCATGATCTCCGTGTCCGGGAACTGTTCCCGCACCGTGCGCACCACGGCCAGGCCGTCCTCCCCGGGCATGCGCAAGTCGGTGATGACCACGTCCGCCGGTTCGCGCGCCAGCAGGGCCATGGCCTCGGCAAGACCTGCCGCCGTGCGCACCGCGTAGCCGTGAGGCGCCAAGACCCGGGCGACGACCTCCAGGGTGGCGGGATTGTCATCAATGGCCACAACACGCAGCTTCTCGCTCACGCCGACTCCTCGGAAGCGCTATCTTCCCATAATGGCAAGACAATCTCAAAACGCGACCCCTCGTTCGGCGTGCTTTGCACATCCAAAGCGCCGCCATGGGCACTGACAATGCCATGCACCACCGCGAGCCCCAAGCCCGTGCCGCCATCCGGCCCTTTGGTGGTGAAAAACGGATGGAAGATCTGGCGCAAAACTTCCGGGCTCATGCCCATGCCCGAGTCCTCCACCGCCACCACGGCGTTGCCTGCTTCCGCGTAGGCGGCCAGACGCAATACCCCGCCCGTGGGCATGGCATGGATGGCGTTCACCGCCAAATTCACCACCGCCTGCACCAATTGGCCGGCGTCTGCCTGCACCACCGGAGCACCATCCACCGTCACCTCGAGCAAGACGCCATGACGCTCGGCGCTGGCGGCCACCAAGTCCCGCGCCTGGCCTATGACGTCGGCAAGATCCACCCGCTGCCGCTGCAACGGCATCTGGCGGCCAAAGACGAGGAGTTTCTTGATGATCTCCCGGCACTGCATGGCCGCAGCCTCGATGCGCGCGAGATCCCGGCGCACCGACTCCGGCACCCCTGGGGTGGCGGCAGCCAGTTGCGCAAAGCCGAGGATGTTGGCCAGGGGTTCGTTGAGCTCATGGCCAAGGCCTGCGGCCAGTTGCCCCACCTTGGCCAGCCGGTCGGCCCGGCGCACCTGCGCCTCCAGCTTGCGGCGGGCCGTTTGCGCCTCCTTCTTGGCGATGAGGGAGGAGAGCTGCAGGGCCACCTGATCGAGAAGGCGCCGGTCTTCCTCCAGCACCCAGCGCTCCTCCCCGCCCAGGCGCAGGCTGCCGCGGCGCACACCCTGCACCACCAGCGGCGCGATGTGGAGCGCATCTTCGGACATGTCCCCCGCTGTCCATGTCTGGCCATCCAAGCGCACGGCCACGGCGAGGGCCTGCGGATGGGACAAGGCCTCCCGCACCATTGGCGGCACCTGGGCGACCACGGCACTCACCTCGGCCTCGGAATCGAGAAAGTGCAGCGTCAAGGCGTGCAGGCACGCCAAGGCGCGGTGGGCGGCCGCAAGTTCCTGGGCAGGGGTACACGCATACGATGGGGATGGCGGCATCAGGCATCGCTCTCCTGGTATTCCCAAGCTCCTACCACACAACCGCCCCCCTGAAAAGCACACGGCGCGAGGTCTCCCCCGCGCCGCGCACCGCACTTTCCTTGCGGCTAGTGGCTGATCTTGAGCCCCCAACCCTCGAAGAGAAAGAGGATCGAAAAACCATACCACATGGTGTAGACAACGTAGAATGCCAGGGAGAAGAAGACGATCCCCCACTTATCCCCGATCTTTTCCGCCTGCACTTTGTAGTAATTGTATGCCGGCTCCACAACCTTGGATTTCACGGAATAGGCAACCTTGGCATCGGCGAAGCGTTTCTGATCCTTGAGCGCCTTGTCGAGTCCCTCCAAGAACACGAACCAATCGTACAAGGCCTGACGTTCATCCTTCTGCGCATACGCAGGATATTTCTTCTGCAACGATGCACCATCATTGTGATACATGACATCGGCATCAGCAAGGCAGGAATCAATGATCGTCTTGTAACTTCCCTGGACATTGATTTTATTGCCTTGCGCTGCCGCTGTAACTCCGGATGCCTGAAGAATCGAGGCCATGGCCTGTGCCTGGGATTCACTCTTCATAGAAACGGCAGTATCGAGAGTCACCGATCCCAGAGAATCTGATTTTTCTTTCATTTCTGGGACATAATATGCAGATCCCTTGGAAATGGAGTTATAGAGGTTGTCCAGGTATGCCATGGCATTATGGCCGTCCCACAGCGGCATGAACATGGCAAAGAGCACCACGAAAAACAGGGCCAGCAGGACAAAGCCCAAGGTGAATTCCTTCTTGCTATGCATGGCTTAGGCCTCCCCCTTGAGGGTTTTGATGTTCATGAAAAAGGCGCCGAACACCCACACCCCAAACAAGCCGATGGTCACAAAGAAAAGCCACATGCCCACGGTGTCGATCATGGATGCCGTGGCCTTGTCGAGCGCGATCCACCCCATGGCCACGAGCTTCTTGGGCAGGGCAAAGGCCCGGTTGACGAAGCCGGCCATGACCGACAGGGCGAAGAAGCCGCGAATGGTAATGCCGGGCACCACCTTGGTCACCAAGGCGCCCACCTGAATGCCGATGAGCGAACCCAAAAGCATGCCCATGGCCAGGGTGTAGAAGATAAAGCCGTAGATGGCGTACTGGGTGATGGCGCCGTAGCCGGCGGTAAACACGATCTGGAAGATATCCGTGCCCACGGTGGTCAGCGACGAGACGCCCAGCACGTACACGAAGATGGGGAAGGTGAGAAAGCCGCCGCCCACGCCCATGATACCGGCAGCCATGCCCACGATGACTCCGGAGAGGATGAGGAACCAACACGAGATCTTGCGGCCGCCGGGCACGATACCCTGGTCGAAGGTCACCATGGGGGGCAGGGTCACGGTTTGGAGCCGCTGGGCCAACGGGGTGAGTCCAGCGCCTTCGCGGCCCTCATGCGGACCGGCGGCCTTGCCGCCCTTCTTGGCGCTGAAGTAGTCGTACATGCCATAGAAGCCCAAGAACCCGAGCATGAAGGTATAGACAATGGTGATGAAGGCGTCACTCAAGACCGGGTTGATGTCGTAGAGCGCCCGGTTGATGCCTGCGCCCACGGTGGTGCCGATGACCGCGCCGATGATGAAGGTCACCGCCAGGGGCACCGAGACGTTGCCCATTTTGCGGTGGAGCACGGAGCCCATGATGGCCTTGGCAAAGATATGAAAGAGGTCGGTACCCACGGCCAGGATACCTTTCACCCCAGCGCTCATGAGGGCCGGGGCGATGATGAAGCCGCCGCCGGCGCCGATACAGCCGGAGATGAGCCCTGCGCCCATGCCCACGGCGATGGACACCAAAAAGATGAACAGGCTATAGTACGACGGCCCATACGCCTCTTTGCCGCCGATGAACCCTGGAAGGGCTTGGCTGACTTCCTCGGCAAAGGCCACGCTGCCCACGATCACCGGCACCAAGAGCAGCCCCAACAGGGCCAGACGCCGACGATCCCCCATGATGACGCGGGCATTGTCCAGCTCCCACCGGGCGAAACTTCGCGATCCCTCCACCATCAGTTTTCCAAAATCCCGAAAAAATCCCATGTCGTCCTCCTTTGCTGTTTGGGCGAAAACCGCCACGTGCCTCCCTTGGGCGTCTTCCTAGTCCTGACGGCAGCTCTGGGCCGCCAGCCGGGCGTCGAGGATCTTCTCCTCATGCTCGCGCTTGCGGCTGACCGCGGCCCGAATCTTGGCATCCAAGATTTCCACCGGACAGGGCTTGAGCAGATAGTCGAAGGCCCCCTGCATCATACCGTCCACGGCATCGTCCATGGTGGCGTGGGCCGAGAGCATGATGACCTCCACCAAGGGATGCTCGGCCTTGATGCGGCGCAGGGTTTCCAGGCCGTCCATGCCCGGCATGCGCACGTCGAGCACCACCACCTCGATCTCCGGGTCCGCCGCCAGGCACGCCAGGGTCTCCAGGCCGCTGTGGGCCGTGCGCACCCGCATGCCGCGCACCGACAAACGCTTGCGCATGATCTCGGTGAACTGGGCATCGTCATCCACTAGCAGGACATTGGCCGCAACAAGCATGACGCCTCCTTGATTTCACCCAAACAAAGGCTATGCCAAAAAAGAACAACACATTGAACTTTCAGGAAATTCTACAGAACGCCCAAGCGCGCCGGCACCACGCATCGCTGCCCATACCCCTCAAAATCCAAGAATATGAGATGGTTCGATGCACCGGGCGCATCCATAGCCCTGGAGAAAAACGCCCCATGCGGGGAAAAACACCCCACCTCACCCCAGCAGGGGTTCCACTGCAGCCACCATGGCCGGTACGTCCACCGGCTCGCCGCTTTCCGCCAGGGCGCGCCACAGATTGATTTCGCGCGTCAGCGAAATATTGTCGGGGTCCATGAACCCTTCCCATGCCGCCAGGGCCTTCTCCACTTGGCCGCGCTGGGCGTAGCTCAGCCCCAGGTAGGCTCGGGCCAGGGGATCTGCCGGACGATGACGGACGGCCATGGCCAGAGTGTCCTTGGCCTGGAGAAATTCCCCCAGCTTGTAGAAGCAAATCCCCAGGCGCACCCGGGCCTCGTGATGGTCGCGCTGGGTGCGCAGCACGGCGCGGTAGCGCTCCCGGGCCAGGGCAAAATCCCCACTGGCAAAGGCCGCGTCCGCGGCCCGCACCTCGGCGTCGAGGCCGGAGAGCGGCGATTTGGGGGTCACGCGGCGCACCAAGCCCAAAAGAAGCTCCCGCCGCGTCACCATGGCAGGACCTCCCCGGACTGCACACACGCCTGCGTCCGCACGTCCGAGCACTTTCGTTGCAGCGAACAATTGACATCCATCACCAAGCCCTCCAAGAAGAAAAACGTTTCGCGGCCCTCGGCCGCCTTTGTGCTATCCATGGAGGACTTCATGTTCAAGCGCCTGTTCCTGCTTCTCGTGGCGGTTTTGGCATGGGCCACGCCCCTGTGGGCGAAAACCTTCGCGGTGCTTCCCTTTGCCGTGCACGGCCCCAAAGAATACCA
>DPEO01000016.1 GCA_003530935.1 Desulfomicrobiaceae bacterium
CCTCCGCCGTGCTCGAGGCCTTGGCCACGGGGCTTTGCACCATCTCCACCCGCTGGAACGGCAGCAGCGCCTTTCTCGCACCCGAAGCGATCATTGAGGACCCCGCCGACCCCATGCAGGTGGCCCGCGCCATCGCCGCCAACCTGGGCAAAAGCACCCAGCGCCCGGACTTCCGGCCCGCCATGGGCCTTGCCCCCTACCGGGACCTTCTTGGCGGCCTCATCCAACAGAAAACACGAGACGCGCTTCCATGAACCTCGCCACCTTTTCCCCCCGCCGCATCCTCGTCTGCCAGTTGCGCCAGATCGGCGACGTGCTCCTCACCACCCCCAGCATCCGGCTTCTGGCCCAACGCTTTCCCGCAGCAGAGGTCCACGTCTTCACCGAAGCCAAATGCGCCCCCATCCTCGAGCACAACCCCCATGTCTCGCACATCTGGACGGTTCCCCGCAGCCTGCGCCGGGCCCTCCCCTTGTGGAGCCGTCTGGCCGCCACAGGCTTCGACCTGGTGGTGGACTTCCAGCAGCTTCCCCGCTGCCGTATGGCGACCCTGCTTTCCCGGGCGCGCGTGCGCCTTTCCTACCCCGCGCCCTGGTACAATCGCCTGCTCTACACCCACACCCACCCGCCGCGCGCCGGCGCCTACGCCGCGGCCTTCAAGGCCGGCATCCTGGAGGCCCTGGGGATCACCTGGCAGGGAGAGGCCCCGGAGATCTTTCTCTCCCCCGAGGAAATGACCGCCGCCCTCCACTGGATCCAACAGGCAGGGCTTGAGGAACGCGGCTTCTGGACCGTGGACCCCACCCACCGCCGACCCGCCCGGCGCTGGCCGCATTTCGCGGCACTGGTACGCGAGATCCACCGCCGGATGCCGGATTTTCGCGCCCTCTTCCTCTACGGCCCCGGCGAAGAGGAGGAAGTGCGCCGCCTGGCCGCCGCCTGTCCGCCGCAGGCCGTGGTGGTCCCGAAAACCCTCCTTTCTTTGCGCCAGATGGCCGCCGTCATGCGCCTTTCCCGCGGCCACATGGGCAATTGTTCGGCCCCGCGCCACATGGCCGTGGCCGTGGGCGTGCCGTCCTTCACCATCCGCGGAGCCACCAGCGGCGGCTGGCGCTATCCTGCGGACATACATCAGGACATGGCCTTGGGCCTTGCCTGCCAGCCGTGTAACCACAACGTCTGCCCGCACGGACATACCCGCTGCCTGACCGACCTTTCCCCCGAGGCCGTGGCGCAAGCGGCCATGGAGTGGATGCAGCAGAGCGCGTTGACACACTGCCCGCCTCGCCCCTAGGACACAAACCTGCTGTGGATGCTTGGGAATCCCGTGTAAATCGGGAGCGGGCCCGCCGCCGTAAGTCCCTGCAACCTCGTTTCCCCGCCTTCGGGCGGTCTGGCCACTGGGATGCTCCTGGGAAGGCCGGAAACCGAGGGGGACAAGCCGGAAGACCGATCCACGGCCATAGGACTACGGCTCGAGCGCCAACGGGGGTCTTGGCCTTGAGCTTGGGCGTCGTGCCCGTGTGCTTTCTGCCCCCGCAAACCCATGGAGGTCCTCATGACTTTCCCGGTTCGTGGTTTTTTTGTGCTGGCTTTTCTGTGCCTGTGGATGGCTGCATGCCCGGCGTGGGCAGGCCACGGCGCAAAGCTCCCGCCCCGGCCGGCCATCCTGCTCGTGGCCTTCGGCACCACCGTTCCCGAGGCCCGCACGGCCCTGGAGCACTTGGAAGCCCAGGTGCGGCAGCGCTACCCCGGCGTGGAGGTGCGCTGGGCCTACACCGCCCGACAGGTGCGCGAGAAGATCCGCACCCAAGGCGTGCGGGTGGATTCCCCGGCCCTGGCCCTGGCGCGGCTGGCGGACGACGGCTTCACCCACGTGGCGGTGCAGTCCCTGCACGTCATTCCGGGTGAAGAGTTCCACAACCTCCTGACCATCTGTTCCCGCATGGAGGGTCTGCCCAAGGGCCTTCGGCGCATCACCGTGGGCGCCCCGCTTGTGGCCACCAGTGCTGACGTGCGCCGGCTCGCCGCCGCCCTGACCAGCCGTTTCGCCGACCGCAACCGGCGCGAGGCCGTGGTGTTCTTCGGCCACGGCACCGCCCACGGCGGCGACGTATTCTACAGCGCCCTGGATCGTACCCTGCAGCAGATCTCGCCTTGGTTTACCGTCACCACGGTGGAAGGCACGCCCTCCATGGACGAGACCGTCCACTCCTTGGCTGCCCTGGGCGCCACCCAGGCCCGCCTGGTGCCGCTCATGGCCGTGGCCGGCGACCACGCCCACAACGACATGAGCGGCGATGACCCGGAATCTCTGGCCTCGCGCCTGCGCTTTCGCGGCATCAAGTCGGTGCCGGTCCTGGAAGGCCTCGCCTCCTCCCCGGAAGTAAGCGCCCTCTGGATGGAGCACCTGGCGCGTGCGTGGGGCGCCCTGGAGCTCCCCTGACAACCGCCTGGAAAAACGCCATGCCCTCCACGCCGCGCCCTGCCGCCCTTTTCGCCGTGCCGGCGATCCTCGTCCTCTCCGCCGTGGCCGCCCTCAAGGCAGGAAGCTACCCCATAGGCTGGTCAGAAGTCCTCACCGCGCTGACAAGCCCAGGCAACGACGCCGCCAGCCTGGTGGTGGATCTGCGCCTGGCGCGGCTGGTTCTGGCCCTTGCCTGCGGCGCCGCCCTGGGGATGGCGGGCGCGGTCCTGCAAACCATCCTCGGCAATCCGCTGGCCGACCCCTTCACCTTGGGGGTCTCCAGCGGTGCCGGCCTCGGGGCCACTTTGGCCTTGGTCAGCGGAGCCAGCGGAGGGATTGGCGTGTCCCTTGCCGCCCTTATGGGCGCCGCCGGGGCCGTGGCCGTGGTGCTGGGCCTGTGCTGGGCGGCGCGCAGCTTTTCCCGGGAAAGCCTGGTGCTGGCCGGCATCATCGTCTCCACCTTCCTCGCCGCCTGCATCGCCCTCATGAAGTCCCTGCACGAAGACTCGGTGGCCTCCATCGTGTTTTGGCTCTTGGGGAGCCTGCAAAACCGCTCCTGGCCGCATGTGGCAATGATGCTCCCCCTGAGCCTGCCGGGTATGACGGTGATCCTTGCCTCCGCCAAGATCCTGGACGTGCTCGCCCTGGGGGGAGAGTATGCCCACACCCTGGGGGTACGGGTGGCGGTGTGCCGCACCCTGCTGGTGCTGGCCGCCGCGGCGCTCACGGCCTCGTCCGTGGCGGTATGCGGCATCATCGGCTTTGTGGGTTTGGTGGTGCCGCACGGCATGCGCCTTCTGTTGGGGCCCCGTCACGGGCTCTTGCTTCCGGCCTGTGCGGTCATGGGCGGGGTGGTGCTCCTCTGGGCGGACGTGGCCGCGCGCACCGTACTCGCCCACGGGGCCGAGCTGCCGGTGGGCGTCATCACCGCCCTCGCCGGGGCGCCGGCCTTCTGCTTCGTACTCCTGGGCTCCCGGAGGCAGGCGTGATCACCATCCAGAACCTCTGCGTGGGCTTTGGCCGCCGCATGGTGCTCGAAGACATCCATCTCCATGTTGCCCGCGGCGAATGGATCGCGGTGGTGGGCAAGAACGGCTGCGGCAAGACCACCCTGCTTCGCACCATCTGCGCCCTCACGCGACCGCAGGCAGGGACGGTGCTCGTGGCCGGCACCTGCGTGCACCGCATGGCTGCCGTAACCCGCGCCCGCACCCTGGCCATGGTGCCCCAACGCCCACCGACCCTGCCGCCGCT
>DPEO01000018.1 GCA_003530935.1 Desulfomicrobiaceae bacterium
TCTCCAAGGACAACATCCGTGCCAATTTGGGTGCGCTCCAAAACCGGCTGCAGAACACCATCACCAACCTGCAGATCCAGGCGGAGAACCTGCAGGCTGCGGAGTCTCGGATTTCCGACGCCGACGTGGCCCAGGAAATGACCGCATTCGTGCGCAACCAGATCCTTACCCAATCTGCGGTGGCCATGCTTTCGCAGGCCAACCAATTGCCGCAGATGGCCATGCAGCTCATTCAGGGATAATGGAACGGGCGCAGACGCGCTGATGCGGAGTGTGGCAGGTGGCCAAAGACAGGCCGGGGTCCGTCAGGACCCCGGCTTCAGAAGACTCTCGGCCTGGCCATCGCCTTCGGTGAGCGTCTGGAGCGCCGCTGCCGCTGCTGCTTGTTCCGCCTTGCGGATGCTGGTTTCCCACGCGCAAAAGCTCTGGCCATCAGGCACGGTGACCTGCACGTGGTATTCCTTGGCGTGTTCGGGGCCGCGACTGGCAAGCAGGCTGTAGGTCGGCCGCTGCCGCCACCGGCTTTGCGTATATTCTTGCAGTTTGCTCTTGAAGTCCGCCGGCCGGAAGGTCTCGGGCGGCGTAGGCCATTTGCCGGCAAAAAGATGGTCCACCAAGGCGCACGCCGGCTGCAATCCTCCATCAAGAAAAAGGGCGCCGAGCAACGCTTCCAGGGCGTCGCTGACCACGGAATTTTTTTCCCGTCCTCCTTGGGCCTCCTCTCCTCGCCCCAATAAGATCCATTCATGCAGCCCGATGGTGCGGGCCGCTTCCGCCAAGGCGGCCTCACTGACCAGGGCGGAGCGCATCTTGGTGAGGTGCCCTTCCTGGGCATGGGGAAAGCGGGAGTAGAGGGCGTGGCTCACGGCCAGTTCGAGCACGGCGTCCCCCAGAAATTCCAGGCGTTCATTGCTTTCGGTTTGGTGCTCGTTGGCATGGGAGCTGTGGGTAAGGGCCTGAATGAACAGCTTGACTTGCCTGGGTTGGTAGGCGAGCATGCGATGCAATTCATGCAGTACACGTTGGATAAAATCCTCGGACATTACGGAACTCCATGCAAGACATTCATGTGGGAGCGCTTTTTTCCCCCCAGGCGGTGGCTGTTGTGGGGCCGTGCCATGAAGAAGGAACCGTCGCTGCACGGTTTTTGGCGCGGCTGCGGCAGTGGGCCTATCAGGGTGCTGTAACGGCAGTCAATTGCCGGGACAGTCTCCCGGAAACCCTCGCGCTGGCCGGGGTAGATTTGGCTGTGGTGTGCCTGCCTCCGGCACAAGTGCCCGGGGCGGTGGAACGGCTTGCTCGGGCCGGGGTGCGCGCTGCTTTGGTTCCCGGCAGCGGCTTTGCCGATCGGGGCGGTGAAGGATATTTCTTGGAGAAACGTTTGGCCGCCGTGGCGCAGGAGGCCAATGTGGCGGTGCTCGGTCCGCACTGCCTGGGCGTGGTCTCCTGGCCGGAAGGGCTCAACGCATCGCTGTTGGAAAAGCTCCCCCCATCGGGAGGGGTGGCGTTTTTCTCCCCATCGGCGACCGTGTCCGGGGCGGTGGTGGATTGGGCCGTGGCCGAAGGCGTGGGCTTTTCCCGCTTGGCCGCCCTTGGGAATCGCGCTGCGGTGGATGAGGCCTCGATCCTGCAGTATTTGGCGGAAGACTCCGAGACCCGCGTCATCGCCGGATACCTGGAAGGCGTCTTTGCCGCCCGGCGCTTTGCCCGGGTGAGCCAGACCGTCACTCGGATGAAGCCGGTGGTCATGCTCCTTGGCGGTCTCACCGCTCAAGGGCGGCAGGCCGTGGCCGCGGCCGCCGGGCCCTTGGCGGGGTCGGAGGCGGCGTACCGTGCCGCCTTGCGCCAGGCGGGCATCATTGGCGTTTCCGACCTGGAAACCTTCCTGGATACCGTCAAGGCATTTGCTCTGCTCCCGGAGCCTTCCGGACCGCATGTGGCGATCCTCACCAACTCCGGCGGCGCTGGTGTCTTGGCCGCCGACGCCCTGAGCGCCACGCGCTTGGAACTCGCCCGTTTTTCACGGGCCACGGCCGAGGCCCTGCGGCGACAGACCGGGGCTTGGCCCGCCAACCCCTTGGATCTTGGCGCGGAGGCCACGCCGGAGGATTTTGCTGCGGCCCTGCGTCTTGCGGTGGCGGACCCGAGAGTGCGTCTGGTATTGGCCGTCATCGCCCGTCCTGCGGGGACGGACGTGCAGGCGGTGCTGGACGCCATGGCGCAGGTGGATCGCCAAGACACTCCGGTAGCGCTCTGTGTGGTGGGGGAACGCCCAGGCGCGTTGGTGCGGCAGGCCCATGCCCAGGGAATGCCGTGTTTTTCTTCTCCTGCGGCCGCGGCCAGGGCGCTCGACGCCATGCTTGCGTACGGGTGCTGGAAGGAGGAGCCGTTTCCGGTGGAAGTGTGCTACCGTCGGGACAGCACCAAAGCGGAATTGTGGCTGCGGGAGGCCATGAGCGTGGGCCATCGGGACATGGCCGGCCCGGCGGTGTTTCCCCTGCTTGAGGCGTACGAATTGCGGCACCCGGCAACGGAGCTCGCCCGCACCAGCAAGACCGCGGCCCGCATCGCCCGTCGTTTGGGCGCGCCGGTGGCGCTCAAGATCGCCTCGCCGCACATCCAGCACAAAAGCGACGTGGATGGGGTGGATCTCGGATTGGCGGACCCCGAAGCCGTGCGCCAGGGATTCGTGCGCCTGACGCATCGGGTGCAGCGCTTGCGGCCAGAGGCTTTCATTTCCGGGTGCTGGGTGCAGGAGATGATTGCTGGCCCTGTGGTGGAGGCGCGGGTGTGGGTGGTTCGGGACCCGCTGTTCGGCCCGGTGGTCCGCCTCGGCTTGTGCGATGGGGACCACCATGGAGTGAACGCTCGTTTGGCGCCTCTTTCGCTGACGGACGCCAGCCGCATGGTGCGCGAGTTCACCCCTCTGGCGGCCAGCCGTGGCGGCAGGCAGCCCATGCATTTGCGTGCCCTGGAGGATGTGCTGCTGACTGTGTCGCAGCTCGCCTTGGATATGCCCGAACTCTATACCGTAGAGCTGGATCCGGTCCTCATCACCCCTCGGGGAGCATGGATTGTGGATGCCCGGGTGTGTCTCGTGCCTGTGGAGTAGGATCAGTCAAACCCCTTGCCAAGGAGAATGGGTATGGCCGTTGGAATTTATGTTGGCTCGACGTCGAGTTATTCGGGCAAGAACATGGTCGCCATGGGCTTGGGCTTGCGGTTGCAAAAAGAAGGCTACCGCGTGGGCTATATGAAACCCGTGGGCGCCTTGCCGCTCGAAAAAAATGGCGTCCTGGGGGATGCCGATGCCTTTTTCGTGCAGGAGATTCTTGGACTCAGTGACGATCCTACCCTGGTGACTCCCGTGGTGGTGGATCAAGATTTCAAGATGCGCGCCTTTGGGGGACGTTGCGAAGATTTGATGGGAAAAATCGTCTCCGCATACGAAAAATTGTCCCAGGACAAAGACGTCATGCTGGTTGCCGGGTCCGGCAGCATGTATTCGGGCAAATATTGCGGCGTTGATGGCGTGAGCGTGGTGCAGCGTTTGGGCATCAAGGCGATCGTTATCGATCGCTATATGAAGGAGCTCAACTACGACTTTCTGGTGGTGTTGCGGGAGATCCTCGGCGATTTGCTTTTAGGTGTGCTCCTCAACGATATTCCGCCGAGCTTTCGGGACGAACTCGACAGCTTGTTGCATCCTTTCTTGGAGAGCAAGGGGGTCAAGGTGCTGGGGAAGATTCCCTCCGATCCTCTCATGGGGGCCATCAAAGTGGCGGACCTGGCCGAGCGTCTGGGCGGCCGCATCATCACGGCCCAGGCCAAGGCGGATCGGGTGGTGGAGAGTTTTCTCATCGGCACCATGCAGGTGGAAAACTTTATGACCCACTTCCGGAAGAATAAGAAATCCGCGATCATCGTCGGCGGAGACCGTTCCGATGTGCAGCTCGTGGCCTTGGAAGGGCAATGCCAGTGTTTGGTGCTGACCGGAAATCTCTATCCCAATGACATCATCATGACCCGGGCGGAGGTGCTCGAAGTGCCCATCGTGGTGGTGCGCGACGATACGTTTACGGTAGCCAAAAAGATGGAGGCCATTTTGTCGCGGCACAAGCTGCGGGATCTCATCAAAATTCAGCACGGCTCCCAACTCGTGAGCTCCATCATCGATTTTGCGTATATCAAGGAGACACTGGGGTTGAAATAGCGCCGCGGCGACTCGCGTGGTTACGTCATGCCCGGGTCCTGGGGAAGTCCTGGGGCCTGGGCCGCCTGTTTGGCGAGGACGTCGCAGCGTTCATTTTCCGGATGGCCGGCGTGGCCGCGGACCCAATGGAAATCCACGTGATGGCGGGAAAGCAAGGGGATGAGCCGCTGCCAGAGGTCTTGGTTTTTGACGGGTTTTTTGTCGGCGGTTTTCCACCCCCGCTGCTGCCATGCCGGCAGCCACCCTTTGGCGATAGCGTCGTGGACGTAGCGGGAATCGGTGATCACCTGCACGTGGCACGGCCGGGTGAGGGCCGTCAGTCCTTCGATGACGGCGAGCAGCTCCATCCGGTTGTTGGTGGTGTGGGCAAAGCCGCCGGAAAGTTCTTTCTCATGGCTGCCCCAACGCAGGATGGCGGCCCATCCTCCAGGCCCAGGATTGCCGAGGCTTGCGCCATCGGTAAAGAGAAGAACTTCGCTCACGGCCGCCCCAGCTTTTCCATGTGCTCTGTGATGGTGAGGACGATTTGTCCCAGCCCTTCCTGCCATCGGTCATTTTCCCAGTACGGAAGCAGCAGCGGCCCTTCCAGCTCGGCTTCGAGACCGGGTTTGAGCGCATGCCGCAAGAGAGGGGGGAACACCACCCGGGCCTCACGCCGGGATGGACAGAGCGCGATCATGAGGGTCTTGGAGTTCATGGTGGGCAGCAGGATGCCGTCTCGAGTGATGCGCACGCGCACGGTGATGCCGTGGGTGTTTTGCATGACCCGGGCAAAACGGATGAGGGCGTTTTTTTGCTCCGCAGAGAGGGACTTGGTCTGATCCCAGACAATGCCTTGGTCCGTGACGGCCTCCAAGGATCGTTGGTGGTTGACCCAAAACAGATATCCGACGAGGACAAAGACACCAAGCACGCCCACGAAGCGGAGGATTTTCTCCGCGGGGCTCGAACCAGAGATGCGGGGCAGTCGCATGGGACCTCCATGGTTACAGTCGGAGTGATTGCGGCAACGCCTTGAACACAGGAGGAGAGATCGATGACATGGGATTGGGAAAAACTCCAGCAGCGCCGGCAACGGCCAGTGGGTCCTGCGCCAAATCTTGGAGATTTTACAGAGCGCGTCAAGGATTGGAGCCAGTTGCGGCCTCCTGCGATCCGCTGGATCGTCGGGGCGGTCGTTCTTTTGTGGCTGGCAAGTGGCATCTATATCGTGGAACCGGATGAAGTGGGTGTGGTGCAGCGTTTTGGCGCCTACCATCGTACCACGCAGCCTGGACCGCATTATCATTTTCCCTTCCCCATAGAGAAAGTGCAAACTCCCAAGGTCACCAAGATCCAGCGGGTGGAGATCGGCTTTCGGGGAAGCACCGCCTTCGTGACTCAAGGCGGGGCGCAGATACGCCTTGTGCCGGAAGAATCCTTGATGCTCACTGGGGATGAGAACATCGTGGATGTGCAGTTCATTGTGCAGTATCAGATCGCGGACGCGGAGAAGTTTCTCTTTCGTATCGCCAATCCTGAGAAAACGGTGAAAGACGCGGCTGAGGCCGCCATGCGCGAGGTCATCGGCTACAACAAGATCGACGCCGCCCTCACGGACGGCAAGCTCGCCATCCAAAACGAGGCCCGAGCGCTCATGCAGCGCATCCTCGATACCTATGAGAGCGGTATCCGGGTGGTTGCCGTACAGCTCCAAGACGTCCACCCTCCGAAACAGGTTATTGATGCCTTCAAGGACGTGGCTTCGGCCAAGGAAGACAAGAGTCGCTTCATCAACGAAGCCGAGGCCTACGAGAACGACCTTTTGCCGCGTACCCGCGGCGAGGCGGCGCGGATCATCAACGAGGCCGAAGCCTACCGTGAGACGGTCATCCGCAAGGCTGAGGGCGAAGCGGCGCGCTTTACTTCCGTCTTGGCGCAGTACCGCAAGGCGGAGGACGTGACTCGCCGGCGTCTGCTCATTGAGACCATGGAAGCGGTGTTTGGAAGCGACGGGGTCCATAAGACCATCGTGGATCCCGAGGCCATGGGCCGAACCCTTCCTCTTCTTCCCCTTTC
>DPEO01000020.1 GCA_003530935.1 Desulfomicrobiaceae bacterium
AAGGAGCAGCTGCGCGCCGCGCTGCTTTTCCTCACGGAAAAGGACCTGCTGGAGTTTTGGGAGACTGCGGTCCGTCGCGGCACGGGAATGCGACTTGCCGTGGAGATGAGCGGGACGAGGCACCCGGATGCACCGAATCCCGCGGCGCTGCCGGACGCCAGCGCCGCATCCGGTCACCTCCCCACCATGCGCATCAGTCCGCTGTGGTGACGGCCCGTGCAGCGGTATTACACCATGAGATGGAGTCCCTTGAGATAGGCGGCCTCGGGAAAGCTCGTCAGGACCGGGTGATCCGCGGCCTGGGTGAGGCGGGCGAGGATGCGCGCCTCCACCCCGGCGTCCAGGGCGGCGTCGGCCACCACCTTCTGGAACAGGCTTTCTTCCAAGAGCCCGGAACAGGAAAAGGTGAAGAGCTGGCCCTCCGGCGCAAGCAGACGCAGGGCCCAATAGTTGATGTCTTTGTAGCCGCGGCAGCCCCGGGGGATAGCGGCCTTGGCCTCGATGAACTTGGGTGGATCGAGGACGATGAGGTCGTAGCGCGCGCCGGCCTGGACCTGGGCGCGCAGGAAGGCGAACACATCGGCTTCCACGTGCTCCACCTTGGCGGCCCACCCATGGGCCTCGGCATGACGCTTGGCGAGGGCCAAGGCCGGCGCGGACACATCCACCTGGGTCACGTGCGCGGCCCCGCCCGCCAGGGCCGCCAAGCCGAACCCGCCGGTATAACAGAAGCAATTGAGCACCCGCGCGCCACTGGCAGCACGGCGCACGGCCTGGCGGTTGTCCCGCTGGTCGAGGTACATGCCGGTCTTGTGGCCGTGGAGCACGTCCACTTCCATACGAATGCCGTGCTCCTCGAAGAAGACCCGCTCGGGAAGGCTTCCGCGCACCACCTGGCCCCGGGGGCCAAGGCCCTCTTTTCCCCGCACCGCAGCGTCCGAACGCTCCACCAGGACCTCATCAGGAAACACCGCCTGCATGGCGGCCACCACAGCCTCCCGCCACGCCTCCATGCCCGCGGTCACAATCTGGAAGACCACCACCGCGCCGTAGACGTCCACCACAAGCCCAGGCAACCCGTCGGACTCGGCGAACACCATGCGCCAGCCCGTGGATGCGGTGAAATCCGGCAAGCGCCGCCGCCGGGCCACCGCGGCGTGCAGGCGGCGCAGGAAAAAGGCGGCGTCCACCGGCTCGTCCGGGTCAAAAGTCCACACCCGGGCGCGGATCTGCGAGGCAGGGCTCACGCCCGCCCGGGCAAGCCACGCCCCTTGCGCGTCACAGACGTCCATCACCGCACCCGGAGCAAAGGTCGGTGTGTTGCGGGCAACGGCGCCGGCAAAAATCCAGGGATGGCGGCGGCGCAGAGACTTCTCCCGGCCTGGGGCGAGGATGAGCGGCATGGCGAACTCCTTCGGGTCAAAAAGTCGTGGACTGGGTCTTGGGCCAGGTCCCGCGAAATCCCTGGCACACGAACACGGTGAAGGTCTGGCCCTGCACCCAGAGGCGCCGGGTGGTGAGCACCTGGGGCGGGCCCACGGTGGCAAAAAGGGCCTGGACTTCGGGCGGGGCCGCTGTCTCCACTCCGCGCATGACGAACACCGCGTGGCGGAACTCTGGTCCCGGTCCAGGCCACAGATCGTACTGATTGCGCTTGCGGCCGGTATCGATGCAGTAGGCGCGTTTTTGGCCCGGGGTGTAAAAGGAAAGCTCCGCCGTGACGCCGTATTCCTCGGCAAAGGCAAAGGCCGGCCCATCGAGGGTCTCCATGATGCGCCCCACTTCCTCGCCCAGATCCCGCCAGCCGATGACGCGGGCAAGAAGCGGCCCCGGCACGGGGAGCACGGCCTGCAGATATACGATCGCCGCCACCACCACGCCCAAAACGGCCACCCGCCGCGCCGCGTGCCAAGACTCCTGGGCGAAGCGACGAAAGCTATCCGCCACCAGCATGAGCCCGCCCACATACGCGCTCACCGCCCAATTGGCCTCGATCTTGGTGTGAAAGCTCCACAGGAAAAAGAAGCCAAAGATCGGCCAAAAAAACACCCGGCCCAAAAGGGCGATCTGTGGATCAAGATCCGCCGTGCGGCGCAGACCACGCACCAGAAAATACGCCCACCACGGGGTGAGCAAGGCCACTTGGCTTGCCAGAAACTCCGGCGGAGAGCTCAACCGCAGCCATCGGGAGGCCTTGGTCCCCATGACCGCGCCCCGGTAGAGCACGTGTTTAATACCCACCCAATCATGCAAGGCATTCCACAGGAGCACCGGGAAAAGGCCGACCACGGCGCCCAGCGCCAGGGCCAAAATCAGCCGCGGCCAAAGTCCGGCGGCAAGTCCAAAGCGCCGCTCCCAAAGCCATGCAGCCAGCAGGGCCGTGGGGACGAAGGCGAGCATGGTGTATTTGGCAAGCACCCCCAAAGCCAAAGCCATGGCCAGAAGCATGCTCCCCCGGCCAGTCTGGAGAAAGCGATGCAGCAGAACCACGGCCGCGCTGAAGCACACCAACAGCAGGTTGTCGGTGGTCATGAGCACCGCGCCTGCACTCAAGAATACCGTGGTGTTGAGGATGAGAAGCACCCACGGGGCCGCCTCGGGCCGGCGCCACACCCGAGCAGCCCACCACCACCAAACACCCTGCAAAAGCACCGAGCCGATCACCGCACCGATGCGCACTCCAAAGACTGTCGGACCGAATATCGTTGTCCACAGGGCATTCCACCAGGCAATGAGCGGCGGCTTGGAGTAGTAGGAAATCTGGAATGTCCGGCTCCAATCCCAATACTGGGCCTCGTCCGGGGCAAGGTCGATGGTGGGAGTGAGGATGAATGCCAGGCGGACCAGGGTGAGTCCTGCAAGAATCATCCAGGAAAGCCGGTGAGAATGCGCTCGGTCCATGCGTCAACCATACGGAGGTGTTCCGAAGTCAAGGTGAAAGGAAGAGGCCAGGTCGGCAGCACACGCCATTGCCATGGGGCAGCGTGGAGCACCGTGGCGTGAAGCATGAGCCGCGGCCCGGGATGGCCGTATTTGCCGTCTCCCACGATGGGATGGCCCACATGGGCCAGGTGGGCGCGGATCTGGTGGGTGCGGCCGGTGCCGAGAAGCACGCCCAAGAGGCTCTGCTCCTGGCGGACCACCAAGGGGACCACATGGGTGCGGGCAGATTTTCCCGCGCCTACATGGACCCTTTGCCGACCCGGCGCACCGCTTTTGGCCAGGGCCATGGTCAAGAGCGTCTCCCCCAGCCGCCACGCTCCCTCCACCCAACAGAGGTACCCTTTACGCACCGAAGACCACGCAGCGTGAAGACGACGCAAGGTGGGGTGGTTGCGGGCGCACAGCACCAGGCCCGAAGTGTCACGGTCCAAGCGGTGCACGGGGATGGGGGCGAATTCCGGAAAACGGGCGGCCAACCGCACGCTGAGGGCGTCCTGCCAGCCGCTTCCCGGGTGCACGGGAAGGCCTGAAGGTTTGTCCACCACCACCACATCCGCATCCACATACACCACGTGGAGTTCAGGGGACGAGGATGGACACACCGTCGGCCTTTCCTCCAGATGGCGCAAAGGCGGGATGCGCACCACCTGCCCTGCCGCCACGCGGCAGAAAGGGGCCACGCGCCGACCATCCACCCGGATCTGGCCGGTGCGCACCAGGCGCAGCAGCAGGCTTTGGGGCAACGGGCCAAGGACGGCGCGCACGAAAGAAAAGAGCTTGCGCCCGTCGTGCTGCGACGGCACCTGCAGATGCCGTACGCCTTGATGTTGGTCTGATTCGCGCTTTGACACGGCGTGTCCATGAAGACTAGAGCCCAGCGTGTCAAACATGAAACCCACACGCACCTTTCGCATCACCGGCCAGGAACACGAAGTCCCCGGCATCGAAGCCCTGCTTCGAGCCGAAGGCTTTGATTTCGCCCCCCTTGCCCTGCACCCCAAGGCCCGCATCCTCCACGAGGAACCCTTTGCCTTGGGCCGCAGCCTGGCCGCCCGCCTGGGCCTCATCTACATCCAGGACATCTCGTCCATGGTGCCGCCCCTGGTGCTTGCCCCTCACCCTGGCGACGTGGTGCTGGACCTGTGCGCCAGTCCGGGCAGCAAGACCGGCATGCTCGCTGAGGCCGTAGGCTTGTGGGGCATGGTGGTGGCCAATGAACCGAACCCCCGCCGTCTTGCGACCCTGCGGGCCAATATGCGCCAGATCGGGGCCGTGGAGGTGGTCACCACCTCTTTCGCCCGCTTTCCCCGGCTTCCGTCCGCACAGGGGTTTCCCCGCATCCTGGTGGACGCTCCCTGCAGCGGTTGGGGCACGGCCCACAAGCACCCGGAGGTGCTGCGCCTGTGGCGGGACGACAAAACCCAGACCCTGGAATCCCTGCAGCGCGCCCTCCTTGCCCGAGCCGCGGAAATCCTCGCCCCAGGCGGGGTGCTCGTGTATTCCACCTGCACCACCAA
>DPEO01000074.1 GCA_003530935.1 Desulfomicrobiaceae bacterium
TCCACCAGCCCCCGGGCCTCCAATTCGCCATATGCGGCAAGCACGGTATTGATGGATACCCCATACCGGGCCCGCAGCGTGCGCACCGAAGGCAGGCGCTCCCCGACACCGCCCGCACGAGACTCCCGCGCCGCCACCAAGGCTTCGGCCAGTTCCAAATATTTGCACCCGCGCATCTGTACCCCAAAAATCGAGCTCTTTCTGTATCTGTACCCAATGCTCCGCCTCTGCCAAAGATCCTGCGCGGAGGCAATCGATAATGGAGTATCAACAACATCCCCAATGGGCCCAGGCCTTGCGCCAAGTGGCCCCCATCGTCCTCGGCTACGTACCCGTGGGCTTCGCCTACGGGGTGCTGGCCCGCCAAGCGGGGCTGGATCCCGCGGCCGCCATCCTCATGTCGGTATTGGTGTTTGCAGGCTCAGCCCAATTCATCGCCATCAGCCTCATCAGCACTGGGGCCTCGCTGGCAACCATCGCGGCCACCACCTTTGTGGTGAACCTCCGTCATGCCCTCATGGCCGCGGCCTTGGCCCCGTACCTGCGATCCTGGAGCTGGGCACGCCTGGCGGCCTTTGCCGCACAGCTCACGGACGAGACCTTTGCGCTGCACGCCCACCGCTTTGCCCAGAATGCGCGCGACGCAGCGGAAACGCTGACCATCAATGGGATCGCGCACACCGCCTGGTGCCTGGGCTCCGCCCTGGGGGCCGTGGCCGGCGGACTCATCCACGATGTGCGGCCATGGGGCCTCGACTTCGCCCTGCCGGCCATGTTTCTCGCCTTGCTCGGCGCGCAACTGGGTTCGGCCGCCCACATCCTGGCGGCAACCAGCGCCGCGCTGCTCACCGTCCTCCTGCACGCCTGGGGGGTGTCCCAGTCCGTGATCCTCATCGCCACCATCACCGCCACCACATTGGCCCTTGGAGTCGATACATGGAAACGCTCGCCGTCATCCTTGCCATGACCATAGTGACCTACCTTCCCCGCGCCGTGCCGCTGCTTCTGTGCGCCCGACGCGCCGTGCCCGATCCTTTGGCCCGCTGGCTCGGATTCGTGCCGCCGGCGATCCTCGCTGCCCTGCTCGCCCAAAGTGTGCTTTGCGCCGGCCCCAACGTGGACATGAGCATGAAAAATCTTTTTCTCTGGGCAAGTGTGCCCACGGCCCTGGTGCGCTGGAAAACCCGAAGCTTCGCCGCCACTGTAGCCGCGGGCATCCTCTCCGTGGCCCTGCTGCGCGCCGCCCTCCTCTAACCCGACACCCAAGGAGTTCCCATGTTCTCCCCCAGCCGCCGCATGGCTCACGTGCCGCAATCCTTTATCCGGGAGATCCTCAAGGTCACCCAGAAACCGGAAGTCATCTCCTTTGCCGGCGGGCTCCCGGACCCGGAGTGTTTCCCCGCGCAGGCCATCAGCGAGGCCGCATCCCGGGCCATCGGCCGCCACAGCGCCCGAGTCCTGCAATATGCGCCCACCGAAGGGCTTTTGGAACTTCGCCAATGGATCGCCCAGCGCTACCAGCGCTTCGGCCTTTCCCTGGGCCCGGAAAACGTCCTCATCACCACCGGTTCCCAACAAGCCTTGGATCTTCTGGGGAAAATCCTCCTCAATCCAGGGGACACCGTGCTCATGGAGCACCCCAGCTACTTGGGCGCCATCCAGGCCTTTTCCCTGCTGGAGGCGCGCTTCGCCACCGCTCCCCTCACGCCGCGCGGGGTGGACCTGGCCGCTGTCCAACGTGCGCTGCAACGCGGGGCCCGGCTGTTCTACACCATCCCCAATTTCCACAACCCCACCGGCATCAGCGCGGATGCCTCCACCCGCCAGGCGCTCGCCCAACTCATGGCCGAGTACCCCCAAACCCTCCTCGTGGAGGACGACCCCTACGGCGAGCTGCGTTTCCACGGCCCCGAAATCCCGCCCATCTTCGCCGCCACCCACGGGGCAAGCATCCACTTGGGATCTTTTTCCAAGATCCTCGCCCCAGGGCTGCGCGTGGGGTGGATGGCCGGGCCGCCGGAAATCATCCGCGCCGCGGCCACGGCCAAACAAGCGGCAGACCTGCACACCTCCACGGTGTGTCAGGCCGTCATCCTCCAACTCCTTGAAGACGGTTTTCCCTTACCGGCCCATATCCAGCGCGTCTGCGCGCACTACGGCGAACGCGCTCAGGCCATGATCCACGCCTTGCGACACGCCGCCCCTCAGGGAACGCGCTTCACGGAGCCCGAAGGCGGCATGTTCCTGTGGCTGTCGCTTCCCCCGCAAGGCCCTACCAGCATGGAGCTCTTCCACGCCGCCATGGAGCAGGGCGTCGCCTTCGTACCTGGGACCCCATTTTTTCTCGATGGTGGCGGAGCGCACGCGGCGCGCCTCAACTTCACGGCGGCGTCTTCCGAACGCATTGAGCAGGGCATCCTGCGCCTCTGCCAATGCCTCACAAGCCTGCTGCAAGCCAAGGCGGACTCAAAAAGACCCGAAGTCTCCTGAACCCTCTGCCCGAAAGACACGGCATCACCTTCGCATCCACTATCGCACCCGCCTTGCCCTTGGCGGGATGCTGCGCTACCAGGGGGCAAACCGTGGAGGTGTGCCGTGCCCCTTTTCGTGATCCTCCTGCTTCTTGCCGCCGCGTGCAGCCAAGAGCCTGCGGCGCCTCCAGCGCCGGCTTCCGTAACGGCGCCGGCACACCTCCTGGCTTCGGTGCACGCCTCCCGCGTGCGAGCCATCGCTGCGCAGATCCAGGCCCAGGGCCGCATGGAGCTCGCGAGCAAGGTGAGCGGCACGGTGCGCCAGGTCCTGGTGGCCGAAGGAGCGCCGGTGCAATCCGGCCAGCCCATCCTCATCATCGACGACGCAGATCTCGCGGCCCGCAAGCGTTCCCAGGATCAGGCCGCGCGCCAGGCCGAAGCCCTGGCCGCTGCATCGGCAGAGCGTCGGGGAGGGACAGAG
>DPEO01000099.1 GCA_003530935.1 Desulfomicrobiaceae bacterium
CGCTGGCGCCCATAGGGTTCTGGTGGTTGGTGCGAGACTCGATTCCTCTGCATCTATGCCATTTCAACATTGCCCCCCCACACGCCTATATCATCCGCCGTCACCGCGCACTGGAAAACGGTTTTTTCGACACGACACTGCGGGCATGCGAAGATTATGATTTTTGGTTTCGCTGCGCAGTACGCGGTATGCAGTTTTCCTCACATGCTCAAACATATGTTTTATACAGAAAACACTCCAAGAGCATGAGCGCCAACAAAAAAAATCAGATTAAGCATGATATAATCATGCATTATAGAATATTCAACACAATGAAAAGCTGGAAATTTGCGCAAAGTTCTTATAAAACATGGATTGCTCATACACTGGGATGCGCAGTGACCGCTCTACGATGCGCACAAGAAAATCAAAAAGACAGTATAGCCAAAATAACAAGACTTCTCCTCGCATCTCTACAAAATGCGTCTCAAAGAATACATTTTTTTGATGATTCATGCAACATCATTCAATATTATCTTGTAAAGCTGATGCAGCATCTTTTGTTGCTCAAATTGCTTCGGGATCCATCCATTAAATCAGCCATCCATATCATCCAAAGCCTGCACCCGGACCTTCCGCAAGACGCGAGCGCCCTCGCCAAGATTGAAGCCATCTGCATGCCCCTGGTGCACCACCCCCAATCCTACACGCCGCCTCCTGCAGTGGTGGCGGTGCAGCCGCATCGCAAGCGTATCCTCTTGGGAAGCGACTTTTTCTGGCCGTCACTGGGAGGCTGCGAAATCTTTCTCCAAGACCTCGGCGCCCAACTGGTCCGTGAAGGCTATGAAGTCCATGTGGCTACCCGCCAGATCCCTGAACGCCAAACCTTCCAGCATCACGGCATGCACATCCTGCAATGGCACTGCAGTGGGCGGTTCCAGGGCAGTCACTTTGGAGACCAATATGCGGCGTATGCACATTTTCTCGAGCACGCCGACTACCATGCGGCGTTCTTCCTCGGCCAGCCGGACTCCTGGATGCATGCTCCCATGCTTTCTGCCTCTCCCCGAACTCCGATCCACCTCATCCCGGTCATCAATCCGGAGCTCGTGCAGGACTGGACAGCGCACCAGCAGGAGGCGTTGATCGCAGCAGTACTCCATCGCGCCCGCGTGTGCATGTGCCTCACCCCAGGGGGGCTCGACGCGCAATTCTTGCGTGCCGCCGGAGTGCACCCCATATTCGTTCCCCACGCCCTCACCCCCTGTGCGCCCAACCCCGGGTTTCGAGAGCGCCACGGGCTTTCTGCAGACATCCCCCTCCTCGTCCACGTGGGCAACTTCTGGCCCGTCAAGAACCAGCTCGGACTCATGGAGGTCCTCTCCAAGACCCCAGGCACCTGGCAGATGGTCTTCATCGGCGCCGCACTCCCATGGCCCAAAGAACAGCACTATTTTGCCACAGTAGAAAAACTGGCGGCCCAAGATCCCCGTATCCGCATCCTCGGGCCCCTTCCTGCGCACGAAGCGGACGCCGCCATCGCCGAGGCGGACATCCTGCTCCTTTCCTCCCATGCCGAATGCCGGCCACTGGTCATCCTCCAGGCAATGCACCACGGCACCCCCTGGATCGCCACGCCGCAGTGCAATAGCGTCCACTGGGACGCCGGGGGCGTGGTCTGCCCGCTGGAACAATTCCCCCGCGCCATCCACCGGCTCCTGGAGCGTCCAGCCCTGCGCAAGGCTTTGGGTGTCCTGGGCACCGAACTTTGGAGTGCCTGTTTTTCCTGGGAAAAAGTGCTGCCGCTGTTTCTGCAGATCATTGAAGAAGGCCGCCCGCAAGCAGAAATCACGCTTCCTGCGGACCTGCTGGCCGCCACCCAAACCATGGCCAAAAAAATCCTTGGATAACGAGACGCTATGCACTTCTTTCTTCGTTTCCGCGGCACCCTGGAAACAGCACCGGCCATCTGGGCGGCGCAGCAGCTTCTGCAGGGCACACCGTCCGCCGCGCACATGGAACTCGCTCATGCGCTCTTGCGCCATGCCTTGGCCCTAGAGCCTTGGGACCGCGAGCTTGCGGCACTGGCCAACTCTTTGGCTGCGGCCATGGGGCGCGCTCCTATGCCGCTCCCGGACGCCCCTGCCCGCGCCGCCATCGACACCATCGTGGAACGCCACCGCGACGACCCTCTGGCCCTGCTCCGCACCGACCTTCCTGCTCCGGTCCGGCACCGGATCCTGCTTTCCCTCTGGGCAACGGGGCAGCACCCTGAAATCTTTGCCGAAGAAGCCCACATGTGGGCACGCACTGCGCCTGGAAGTCCCAACCTGGGACTTTTCGCTTGGGCGGCCCACGGCTTGGGCGCCACCGAACTACGGGACCTGCTCCTGGAACGCGCTGCTTCCACCTGCTTCTGGGCAGAAAACCTGCGCGCCGCTATCGCCACGCTGCATAGCGACGCCGAAACCGCGCGCCGCCACCTCGTGGCAAGCCTATGTCTTGAGCCCGCCCAGCCGCACGCCGTGGAGCAACTGGTCTTGCTCGGTGAAGGCTTTCCAGCGCTTCCTCAAGCCGATGCCTCGGTGCATATCCTCTTCTACACCTTCAACAAGCTGGAAACCACGCTCCGCACCCTGGAGAGTCTACTGGCCACCGATATTGGCGATGCGGCCATCACCCTCCTCAATAACGGATCCACGACCTTTTCCCCGGCAGACCTCGATGCGGGCATTGCCCGCGTGGCCCAAGGTCGACCGGTGCGCTGCATCCATCTACCGATCAATATCGGTGCGCCTGCGGCACGCAATTGGCTCTGGCATCTGCCGGAGGTCCAGCAGGCGCGCTACGTGGCCTTTCTGGACGACGATGTACTTCTGCCGCGCCATTGGCTCTCCCACTTTCTCGCCGATTTGGAAGCCCATCCCCAATACTGCGCCGTGGGCGGCAAAGTGGTGAATCCCAACCCCTTCCACACCATCCAATACGTGTACCGCTACTTCCAAGAAGTCGGAGAACAGCACATCCGCTTTACTCCCAATGCCCCCATGTTTTTAGACCTTGGACAATACGACGTGGTGCGGCCGTGCCTCTCCGTCATGGGCTGCTGTCATCTCTTCCACCGCCGTCGCATGGAGCGCCTCGGCGTCCCTGACTTCGATGTCCGCTTCTCCCCCTCCCAGGTAGACGACCTGGAGCGGGACATTCAGATTTGGAAGCATGGCGGCATGGTGCTCTATGACGGCCGGGTACGGATCGTGCATCTCCAGGATGCCGGCAGCGCGGCGCCCAAAAGCGAGGCATCCTGGGCCCATGTGTGGGGCAACCACCAGAAGATGGAAGCCAAGTTCCGGGGACAAGAGCTGCGCGCCATCCATGCCCGCGTCCAAGAAACCGAGGCTAAGGCCTGGCGCACGACACTAGCCCGCACCAGGGAGTTTCTCCCTGAAAGCGCCCGCACCTTCTGGACAACACAGATGAAAAACGCTTCCACCTCAAAGCAGCCCTAGAGCCCGCTATGCCCCCCATCCTCAGCATCATCATCCCCGTCTACGGCCAGTGGCGGCTCACCCGGGACTGCCTCCACAGTCTGCAGAAGGAACTTCCTGCCTGGCCGCTGGAAATCATCGTGGTGGACAACGGCTCCACGGACGAGACAATCCACGAGCTCCCTCAGCTCGGTTCCGCCCTCTTCGGCGCCGCCTTCCGGCTGGTTCGGCATCCCACCAATTTAGGCTTCGCCCGGGGCTGCAACAGCGGCGCTGCCCAGGCCCAGGGCGAATTTCTCTTTTTTCTCAACAACGACACGCTCGCCCTGCCTGAGTTTGCGGGACCTCTCGTAGCGACCCTGCGCGCGGAGGGCGGCATCGTCGGCAGCCGCCTGCTCTACCCCGGCGGCGAGCGGGTGCAGCACGTAGGCGTGGCCTTCACCCCAGGGCCCAAGGTGTGCCATGTGTTCGAGCAATTTCCCGCCAGCCACCCGGCAGTCAGCCGCTCGCGCCGCGTGCAGGCGGTCACCGGAGCGGCCCTGGCTCTACCGCACGAACTCTTTGTGCGCCTTGGCGGCTTCGACGAAGGCTACACCAACGGCCTGGAAGACGTGGACCTGTGCCTGCGCGCCCAGGAGCTCGGAGAACCCATTTGCTGCCAGCCCCAGAGCACCCTCATCCACTTCACCAGCCAGACTCCAGGGCGCTTCGACGCCGAGACCGCCAATGCCCAACGCTTTGCCGCCCGGTGGCTGGGGCGCATCTGCCCCGACTTCCATCGCCACCTGGAGGCCGCAGGCTACGCCATGGGGCTGTCGGCCAGCCTCCACCCGGTCATGACCCTATCCGAGACGCGGCGCCTCCAGATGGAGGAGCGATTCGCCCGGACCATGGATCCGGCCCAGTGGCTGGCTGCCATGACCGAAGAGCCCCTCTGGCAACCCGCCTACGAACGCCTGGCCGGTTGGCTGGAGGGCCGAGGCGCCTGGCGCGACGCCGCGGCCCTGCGCCTGCTGGCAGCCCAGTTTTTCCCCGATCAGGCGCAGTTCCTTTCCCTGGCCCGGGCTGCCACCCGCGCCGGCGACCATGCCCTGGCCCGCTACGCCGGGCGGCTGCTGGAGGACGAACGCGCCGCTGCCCGCCGCCTCCCGGAGCTCACGGCCTATGCCCGGCACCTGAGCGACACCCTGGCTGCCCAGGGAGAAAAAGATCTGGCCAGTCTCTACGCTACCTGGGCCGGGGCGCGTGCCGCCACACCCACCTAGCGCTGTATCCGATACACCTGCTCCGCTGTGCCGAGCACCATCCGCTCGGCCCACTGCATGCCCTGCACCACGCTGTGGTCCATGTTGGCCACTTCGTACTTCCAGCCGCCAAAACGGCCCCGGGAGAAGATATGCCGCGCCTCCAACCAGGGCTGGATCGTGGCCAGGGCGCGGTCGCGGCCCAGGGTAGGCACGGGATAGCCGTAGTCCACCCGGTGCTCCCAGCGGGTCACGACGGTGTCTTCGGCATGCATGAGGGTCACGTTCTGAAGCCCTTGGATGACGGCGCCTTCCAGGGCGTCCAGATTTTCCGGCTTGTGGCGCGAAAAGGAGGTCTCGCTCATGAAGGCCATCTGTTTTCCGGGCTCGGCCACATTGAAGGGCGAATAGTTGTGGAAGTTGGTCACCCGGTAGAAGGGACAGTTGGATTCCGGAAAATACATCCAGCAGGTGGGGTCCTCGCGCAGCCCGGCAATGCCAATGCCCGACACACAGACCCCGTTGTGTTCCAAAAGGAAGGCCGCCTCTACCAGATGCGGGGCCTTGGGGTGCATGATCTGCGAGACAAAAAGATCGAGCGGTATAGTGGAGAGCAAATGCGCATAACCAACGCAATGCCCATCACCGTAGGTGACGATTTTCTTCTCCCAATCCACCTGGTGCACCGGGGCCTGGTAGCGGATGTGATCCGCAATGCCTTCGGCAATGCGCCGGAAAATGGCCCCGGTACCGCCATGCTTGGGGAAACGAAACACTGCATTAGGACCCCAATCGGTGGCGTCTTCTTCCAGGATGATGTGCCGCAGCACCTCCTCCAGGTCCACCACGGCCACGCGCTCACCGATCCAGCGAAAATCCATGGCCTCGGCCGGGGTGGCCCAAACCTTGAAATTGTATGGCTGCATGAAAAGCCGGGTAATGCCCGCCCCGAACACGGCCTCCATCCACTGGCCGAAATGGGCCGCTTCCTGCGGTGCAACGCGGGAGGCCAAAAGGCCCTGCACGCATTCCCACACCAGTTCCTTGGGCAAATGGCGGATGTTGTTTTGGAAGGGATAGGGGATCCACCGGTCCGCCAGGCGCACCCGGGCCAGACGCTGATGGGTGAAGGCGTCCTCGCCCAGGGCCTGATCCAGCAGGCGCAAAAACGGCTCCAGGCGGGAAAAGACCACATGGCCGCCGATGTCCCAGGTAAAGCCGGCCGCGTCGCGAAAGCTTGCCGACAGGCCGCCGGCATAGTCGTGCCGCTCCAGGAGAAGAAAATCCTCGATACCCAATTGCCGCAGGCGCACGCCCGCCCCAAGGCCCGTGGGGCCGGCGCCGATGATGAGATACCGCACCTGTTCCATCACCCCTCCTCCTCGGCAAGCCAAGCCCGCACCCGGGCAAGCTTGGGCCAGAGATCGTCTTCCAGGACCTGGGTCTCACGCTCCATGAGCTCCTTCCAGGTCTCTTGGCTGTATTTTTTCTGAAGTTTCTCCAAGTTGGCCGCGGCATTGGCCCATTGCGTGGTGCTGGTGGCCGCGGCCAGCCCCGTGCGCTTGAAATGGCGGATGGCCACATGCCCCTGATACACCGCCATGCGACCGGCGGTGAGCATGCGCACGTCGCGCTCCAAGTCATCGTACTGGGAAGGCGAAAAGCGGATGTCGAACTCACCTTCCGCGGCCACGGCCCGGGCATCCAAAAGGTGGCAGCAGCCCGTGACCGAGGCGCACGGCCGCAGATACGCAAAGGCCCCCCAGTTCAAGACCTGATGGTGCAAATCCGACACCTTGAAGCGCTGGCCTTCGTCCGATGCCGGAGTCAGGTGCAGGTCCACACTCTGCAGCACCCAGGGCCGGGCGGCGTCCACCACCTGGCACCCCCAGACCCCGGCCTCCGGGACGCGCATGCGCGCCGCCCAAAGCCCTTCCAGCCAGTCCGCAGGGACCTGCACATCGTCGTCCACGTACACCAGCCAGGGAAGGCCGCTTTTGAGAAACTCGGCGCGGATCCAATTGCGAGCCGCAGGCGCGCCGATATTCACCGGCAAGGTGATGGTGCGCATGGCCGGCCCAAGCTGCTCCTGCCACCGCGCCATGACCGCCTTGGCCGGCGCGGCGCAGCCGTTGTCGAGCACCCAGATCTGCGCCCCGTGCAGGCGCGAGGCCGCAAGGCTCGCCAAGGTGCGGTCCAGATCTTCGGGCTTGTCCAAGGTATAGGTGGCCACCACTCCAGCCGTCTCCGGGGCGCAGCGGGCAATCGAGACGCCGTCCACGAGATCGAAGAGCACGAGCACGGCCTGCAGCAGCCAGGGCCATTGCCGCAACAGGCGCCGCCACGCCGGGCGGGCGGCGTCCACACCGCCCACGCGCGTTACGGCCAAGGCCTCCCCAAAAGCGGCCACGGGCCCAGGCACCTGGGGGGCAAGGGCGGCCACGCCTTCCCAGTCTCCTCGCACCGCGGCAAGCTCCATGGCCACTGCCGAAGCAAGGGGAGGGAGGGCCTGCGTGAGCGCGGACACCGCCTGCTCCACCAAGGAAGGCCGGTCATCAAACAGACCGATGGTCACAGCGTGCCGCACCCAAAAGAGATTTCCCGGATCCCGGGCAAGCTCCCGGGCGACTAGGGTCTCCAAGCGGGCAAGATCCCGGCGCGCCACGAGGCGTGCAAGGGGCGTCGTTTCCGGCGGCCGCCACGAAGCCGCCGCAATGCGGGCAAGGCGGCGCACCGGCTCTGGGACCCCCGGCGAGCGCTCGGCCACGGCCGCCACCTGAGCGGCCACAGCGCCGTCGAGCATGCTTCCGCTGCACCAGGCCGCCACCAGCAAGTCCACCCCCAAAGGCAGCAGCTCCGGCTGCGCCGCCCCGGCCTCCAGCACCTCCGTGGCCAGGCCCATGAGATGGAGCGGCCCCACGCTTCCCTGAAGCAGCCCCCGCCGCGCGCAGACGGGGAGCTTCGGCCAGAGCCGACGGATGTCCACCATGCACGTTCCTCCTTGAAGTAGGAATAGGTCCACGGCAGGGCCGCGGACGAGCGCCTCCGAAAGTGCGTCACCGCGTGCAGGGATGCTCGTGCATCTCTTTACTCCAGCGCTGGATGCGCTCCCGGAAATCCGGGCCCAGATGCCGGGTAAGGAAGGCGGCCTCCAGACGGGCGGCGTGCTCCAAAAACCCAGGATCACGGCGGGCCGAGGCATGGAACACGTGGCGCGCCACCAGTTGGTGGTCCACCACCACCTGCCAGCCCAGATCCACAGCCCGGGCGGAAAGCACCACATCCACGCCGTAGCCAGGGAGGTTGTCCTCCCAATGCAGCCCACAGCCGGCCAAAAAATCCAAATGCAGGAGAGGTGCCACTCCGTCGCAAAAGCGCACGGTACGAAAGCCGCCCCCCCGCCGGGCCACCATCTGCGGGTGATAGGGATGGGCGGTAAACCCAGGACTATACACCGCCACTGGCCCGATGGCGGCGGAAATCTCCCCAAGCCGCGCCCAGGCCTGGGCAATGGGCCGCAGAGTCATCCAGGAGAGGTCGTCGTTGAGAAACCAGAGGTGGGAAAAACCTTCCTGGCGTGCGCGCGCAACAGTCCAGGCCAAGGCCCCGCCCCAAAAGAGGTTCTGGGAAAGCCGTACCCAGGCGCCGGCAAAGGGAATCGGGGCGGCGTTGTCGAGTACCCGTACCACCCCCGGGGCAAGCCCCTCTTCCATCTGCGCCACCAGACGCGCGGTGCGCCGGGGATCCCCATAGTGGAGCACCACCACGGCCAAGTGGGAACGAAAGTCCAAAGGCCAGGCTAGAGGCCCCGTACCCACGCCGCCACCTCCGCAGCCTGATGATCCGCATCGTAGGCCGCCGCGGTCTCCCATGCCGCGGTACGCACCTGCTCGCAGGCATCGGCGCCTTCCAGGCACGCCGCCGCCCGCTCCAGGGCCAGGGCCGCGCCCAGCATATCGCCATCCGCCACCCACCAGCCATTGCCGCCCCAGGGCACCGGCCGCAGCGAAAACCCCTGGGGAAGCATGCCCTCGGGCTCCACAG
>DPEO01000143.1 GCA_003530935.1 Desulfomicrobiaceae bacterium
GGATGCGGTGGCTCAGGGGCGCATTCGCCTTCGGCAGCGCCCTGGACCATACAATCCCATGGGAGACATCAAATTCATCCTGAGCAACAAGGATGGGATTTTTCTGCATCATACCGCGACTCCTCAGCTTTTTGAGAGAGCTCGCCGTGACCTGAGCCATGGTTGCATTCGGGTGGAAGACCCGATAAGGCTCGCCCAATTTGTATTGGAGGACGATCCCTCTTGGGACGTGGAGCGCCTGCGTGCCGCCATGGGGCAAAGCGTCCCCACGGTGCTGCGGGTGCGTCGGCCTGCGCAGGTGCTCTTGCTCTACTGTACGGTGCGGGTTCAGGCCGGTCGGCCTGCTTTTTTGGCAGACATCTATGGGTTGGATCGTGTCCTGGATCAGGCCCTGCGCCATGCTGCTGCTCATCCGTGACGAGGTGCCCGATGCTTCCTTCTCGCCGTGACTTTCTTCGCCGCATTTCCAGTGTCGCCGCAGCCTGCGCTGTGGCGGTGGTCGTTCCAGGAGTTGTCCATGAGGCCTTGGCCTCCCCGGTGCCGAGAAAGCGGGTGCTGCTGCTGGAAAACCTCCATACCGGCAAGCGCCTGGAAGTGGCCTACGCGGTCAATGGTCGGTATACGCCGGAAGCCTTGAAGACGCTCAATCAGTTTTTGCGTGACCCCAGAAACGGCGCCACCACCCGTATGGACCCTCGTTTGTTCGACCTGCTCCACCTCCTTTGGGTGCGTTTAGGCGCCAAGACCCCCTACCACGTGGTGTCTGCGTACCGCTCGCCGTCCACCAATGCGCAGATGCGTCGTAAAAGCCGGGGAGTGGCTCGCAATAGCTATCACATGCGCGGAAAGGCGATGGATGTATATCTTCCGGGGGTGCCACTGGCTCGCCTGCGGGACGCGGCTCTCGCCGCACGCATGGGTGGTGTCGGTTTTTATCCGCGTGACGGGTTTGTGCATCTGGATACCGGACCGGTGCGCCACTGGTAGCTCGCGCCCCCGCTATGGGGGCGGTCAATGCGGCGCTTTCCTGCAGGGAAGCGCTTTTTTTGTGCGAACGCTCTTGTATCGATAATCGAAAAAATTTTGCCATGCCGTCCTGCAAGCTCTTGACAAGGCCAAAACCTTGGTCGTATGGCACCCAAGCTGCAAGAGAAATGGCCGCGGAAGGCAAAGGGCTGGGGCCTTTCCTGGTTTTTTGCGATTCCGTGGGCGCTTGGGTGTGTCCGGGAGCGCCACATATCCAGAGGGCTGTGGGGCAGCGTGACACACCAGGCCGTGTTTCACCAGAAAGGAGTCTTTCCTTTCGTAAACTTGAGTGGTGGAGATATCTATGCGCATCGTCGATCTCGCCACCGCGGACCAGGACTTCATCGCCGAGGTGGAGGCCCGCAGTCATCAAAATCTGCGGACATGCTACCAATGCGGCAACTGTACCGCGGGATGTCCGTACACCTTCGTGTACGATCACTCGGTAAGCCAAGTCATGCGGCTCATTCAACTCGGCCAGCGCGAGGTCGTGCTTCAGTGCAAGTCCATTTGGCTGTGCGCGTCGTGCCAATCCTGCACCACGCGGTGTCCCAACCGTATCGATGTGGCCAAGGTCATGGATGTGTGCCGGCACATGGCCCGAGAGCAGGGTTACGCCACGGAGCGGGAGGTCAAGCTTTTTACGGACGCTTTCCTGCGTTCGGTGGAGCGCCATGGTCGAGCCTTTGAATTGGGGCTGATGGCGGACTACGTCCTGCATTCGGGGCGGGTGTTCACGGATGTGGACTTGGCGCCCAAGGCTTTGGCGCGGCGCAAGCTTGCCTTCCGGCCGCATGCCATCGTGGGACGAGATCAGATCGAGCGGATTTTCCAGCGCTTCCGCAAAGGAGGTGCCCATGTCTAAAGTCGCTTACTATCCCGGGTGCTCCGGTCAGAGCACCTCCTTGGAATACGACCGCTCCACCCGGGCCGTGTGCGCGGCCGTGGGGTTGGAGTTGGTGGACGTGCCGGATTGGAGCTGCTGTGGATCGTCTCCGGCCCATACCGTGAATCACGTGCTTTCGGCGGCCTTGTCTGCGCGTAATCTGGACCTTGCCCATAGTCTCGGCGTCGATGTACTGGCCACGCCGTGTCCCAGCTGCCTGACCAATCTGCGCAACGCCGCCGTGGAGATGGAGGACGAGGGATTTCGGGGCCAGGTCAATGCCTTGCTGGATCGGCCCTACGTGGGCCGCGTGGATCCGCAATCGGTTTTGCAGGTGTTGGTGGAGCAAGTGGGGGTGGACGAGGTGGCCCGGCGGGTGACCCGGCCGCTCACGGGCCTGCGGGTGGCCTGCTATTATGGTTGTATCATGAACCGGCCGCCGGAGCGCATGCGCTTTGACGACCACGAAAATCCCATGGCCATGGACCGCCTCATGGAGGCCGCCGGGGCGGAGGTGGCGCTCTTTCCCCTCAAAGTGGAATGCTGTGGGGCCTCCTTTGGCGTGCCCCGCGGCGACATCGTTGCCCGATTGTCCGGAAAGCTTTTGGACGCCGCCCGCGGTCTTGGCGTGGATGCGATAGTCACGGCGTGCCCGCTGTGCCAGATGAACCTGGATCTGCGGCAGGGGCAGATCAATGCGGCGCTGCACGAACATTTTCGGATTCCGGTGTTCTATTACACCCAGCTCTTGGGCCTTGCGCTGGATGTGCCTCGCAGCGAGCTGGGGCTGGATCGTCTGTGCGTGGACCCACGTCTGGCCCTGGGGAAAATCAAGGCGCCGGCGCCGGTGCGGTAGGGGGGAAGCATGCGAATCGGAGTTTTTATTTGTCATTGCGGCAGCAATATCGCCGGTACGGTGGACGTGGTCGCCGTGGCCCAGGCTGCGGCGAAGTTCCCTGAGGTGGCGTACGCCACGGACACCATGTACGCCTGCTCCGAGCCCGGGCAGGAAGCCATCGTTCAGGCGGTGAAGGAACACCAATTGGATGGCGTGGTGGTGGCGTCATGTACTCCGCGGATGCACGAGCCGACGTTCCGCCGCACCGTGGAGCGCGCCGGCATCAATCGCTATTTCTTCGAAATGGCCAATATCCGCGAACATGTGTCGTGGATCGGCAAGAATGCGGAACGCAATACCGTCAAGGCCATCGAACTTGTGCGCATGGCGGTGGAGAAGCTGCGCCGCAACCGGCCGCTCATCCCCAAACGCTTCGACGTGGTCAAACGGGTGCTGGTCATCGGCGGCGGCGTGGCAGGCATTCAGGCCGCCCTGGACTGCGCCGACGGCGGGCAGGAAGTGGTGCTGGTGGAACGGGAGCAGAGCATTGGCGGCAAGATGGCCAAGCTGGACAAGACCTTCCCCACCATTGACTGCTCTTCGTGTGTGCTTGGGCCCAAAATGGTGGACGTGGGCCAGCACCCCAAGATCACCCTGCACACCTTGGCGGAAATCGAATCGGTTTCCGGATATGTGGGCAACTTCCAGGTCACCATCCGCAAGAAGGCGCGGTTTGTGGATTGGAGCAAATGCACGGGCTGCGGGTTGTGCATGGAAAAATGCCCCAGCCGCAAGGCGCCGGATCCCTTCAACGAAGGGCTGTGCACCGCGCCGTCCATCAATATTCCTTTTCCCCAGGCCATTCCCAAGAAGGCCGCCATCAACCCGGATACCTGTATCATGAAACAAAAGGGCAAATGCGGCCTGTGTGCCAAGATTTGCCCGGTGAAATGCATCGATTTCGACCAGCAGGACGAGCTTGTGACCGTGGACGTGGGCGCCATTGTGGTGGCCACGGGGTATGACCTCTTCGACTGGCATAAGTATCCGCAGTACGGACAGGGGCGCTATCCTGATGTCATTACTTCGTTGCAGTACGAGCGCCTGCTTTCTGCGTCCGGGCCCACGGGCGGGCATATCAAGCGGCCGTCGGACGGCAAGGAGCCCAAGACCGTGGTGTTCATCCAATGTGTGGGCTCCCGCGATCGCTCGGTGGATCGGCCGTACTGTTCGGGCTTTTGCTGCATGTACACCGCCAAGCAGGCCATCCTCACCAAAGATCATATCCCGGATTCCCAGAGTTACGTCTTTTACATGGATATCCGCTCGCCGGGCAAAGGCTATGACGAATTCACCCGCCGGGCCATGGAAGAGTACGGCGCCCAGTATGTGCGCGGCCGAGTTTCCATGATCTATCCCAAGGGCGATCAATTGGTGGTGCGTGGGGCGGACACCTTGGCCGGCACCCAGGTGGAGGTGGCGGCGGACCTGGTGGTCTTGGCCGTGGGCGCCGAGGCGGCGCGCGGGGCCGTGACCTTGGGTGAGAAACTCCGGGTGGTGCCGGACCAGTACGGCTTTTTCGTGGAGAGCCATCCCAAGCTCAAGCCCGTGGAGACCAACACCGCCGGGGTGTTTTTGGCCGGCGCCTGCCAGGGGCCCAAGGACATCCCGGCATCGGTGGGGCAGGGCAGCGCGGCTGCGGCCAAGGTGCTCGCCCTCCTTTCCAAGGACCAATTGGAGTCCGATCCCCAGGTGTCGCGGGTAACGCCCGCGCGCTGTGTGGGTTGCGGCAAGTGCGTGCAGACCTGTCCCTTTGGGGCCATCAAGCTGGTGGAAGACCGCTTTGGCAACCCCAAGGCCGAGGTGGTGGAGACCGTATGTCAGGGCTGCGGCATCTGTACCGTCACCTGTCCTCAGGGTGCCATCCAATTGGAGCATTTTACCGATAACCAGATCCTCGCGGAGGTGAATGCCTTATGTCCGCCTCGGATTCGCGTGAACTACGCATCGTAGGCTTTTTGTGTAATTGGTGCTCGTATGGCGGGGCGGATACGGCCGGGGTGGCGCGTTTTTCCCAACCTACGGATTTGCGCATCATCCGGGTGCCGTGTTCGGGCCGTATCGATCCGCTGTTCATCGTGCGCGCCTTGATCAACGGCGCGGACGGGGTGCTCGTCTCCGGCTGCCATCCGCGGGATTGCCACTATGCGGAGGGCAATTTCTACGCCCGCCGCCGTCTGGAGACGCTGAAACAGTTTCTGTCCGCCACCGGCATCGATCCGCGGCGCTTCGAGTATACCTGGGTTTCCGCTTCGGAAGGCCAGCGCTGGCAGCATGTGGTGACGGAGTTTACCCGCCGCATTCATGAACTCGGGCCGGCGCCCACCATGAGCCATGTGTCCGATGGGGCATGGTTCGACGCCGCAGCCCCAGCTGCTGCGGGCCAAGGCTGCCCGTGTCACGGCTAGGAGGAACGGTATGCTACAGCAATTGAAAGACGCCATTACCCGCCGGCTCCCGGAGCTGGATCTGGTCTTGGGCTGGGAGATGGGTTTCGACCCCTTCCATGCCACGCCGCTGTATATCCGGGAGGCCGCGGACGTGGAGCGCCTCGTGGTAGGGCCGTGGGCGGTGCACAACCTGGCCACGTATTTGCCGGGCCTCAAAGGCAAAAAGGTGGGCATCGTGGTCAAGGGGTGCGATAGCCGCAGCGTGATCCAACTGGCCAATGAGGGCCTTATCCGCCGCGAGGACGTGACGGTCTTTGGTCTGTG